>JARROL010000027.1:0-21400 GCA_037383965.1 Desulfobacterales bacterium
TCGGGATTGTGCAGTCGCGCACCGACTTCACCGGCGAAAAGAAATGCGCGGGCCACACCAACCGCGCCGATGGCATCCAACTTGTCCGCGTCGAACAATACCCTCGCCTCTAATGTTTCCGGCGTCTGGCGGCCCCGAAACCGGTGGGCGGAGATGCAGTGCAATATGTTTTGTTTCTGCCGTTCAGTCAACGCCAGTTCTTCGACGATCGGCCCTGCCAGACGGGCTCCTTCCTGGGCATGACAGACGCTGCCGCTGGAGGTGTCCTGGCGTGCACGGCCGATGTCGTGCAGCAAGGCCGCTATCCGGACCACATCGAGATCCGCCTGTTCGGCGGACGCAATGCGGTCGCAAAGGCGATAAACCCGGCGGGTGTGGTCCCAGTCGTGACTGCCGCGCGCGCCGGTGAAAAAAGCTGCGGCTGTCGACCGCACGGCTGCGACCATACCCCCGCTTGCGCGGCAATGCCCCGCAAGATCTTTGGTGGATTTAGCCGGGATTGCCGAAAATCGTTTTTCGTGACAATCAAACATGCGTTTTTCGATAGTTGCCTGCGCCAAACGATCAAGCGCTGGCGCCCGGTCAGAGTGACGTTTTGCCGGTCACGGTATCGATCTCGACTTTGAAAACCGATATCCTGTTGATCGACGCATCGGGATAATCGAACGGCCCCTCGGCATAATGGTTCATGATGATGTCAAGGGCCTCGCGTTTGGCGGACGTCGCCTCGACAAAAGCGGTCGTCCCGAATCCGATGACGCTTCTATAGCGCATGCTGAAGTCACAGGCCTTTTCCCCAGTACGCACCTCGGTGTCGCAGTCGAGTTCGAAGCAGACGCGCGGGTTTTTCCTGAGGAGTTCGAGTTTCTTGCCCTCGGCGGCGGAGTGGAAATACAGGGTATTGTTCCTGAAACCGAAACAGAGGGGCACGATGTAGGGCCCGGCCTCGTCGACCATCGCCAAACGGCAAATCCTCGACTTTGAGATGATGGATTCGATTGCATTGCGGTCGGTGATCTCTTTGTCTTTTCGTCGCATTAGGCCCTCCTTGCCGCATTGGGCGTCACTTCCATCGGTCGGTACCTAATTTCCGTCTATAAATGGCCCTTTTTCGCAATTTCGGCGTCAATCGGCGGAATCGCTTGTGCGGCGTACAGAACCGTCCGCCTCCGCGCAATGCCGCTGATTTCCTTGAACTTGCAGAAAATTGCGCATTTCTGGATCGGAAACTTAGCGGTGCCCTTAGTGAAACCTTGGATGGGCACTACCTATTGACGGATTCAGTTGTACAGGGGACAGAGACGGAATTTCAAGGACAAAATACGCCTTAAACGATTACTCTTGACGAATGATCGCCTTTTAACTGGTCGAATTTGCTAATTATCACCCACTTTACTCCACCTACTCTCAAACTACATTAACATACATTAATTATTTATAAAAAAATGTTTTTCATAAATTGTTTTTCTTGACAATCATCCCAAAATACCATTAAATAATATAGAAAGTGGTTTAAAGTGGATTTATTTGGAGACCTGAGACAAAATAGTGTCTTTTCGCGGCTATTCATATCACAACATCGACACAAAGGGACGTGTTATTATTCCGGCGCGTTTCAAAGAGCTTATCAAAGACGGGGAGCGCTCCGGTGTCATGGTCTCCAAGCTGGATGACGCACTGGTGGCCTATCCGTTTGACGAATGGGAAAAGGTCGAGCAAAAAATTCTTTATCAAACCACAAAGGACGATGATTTACGGCTGTTCCGACGGTTTTTCATCGGCGGCGCCTTCGAGTGTTTCTGCGACAAACAGGACCGCATTCTGATTCCTCCCCCGCTGAGGGAATATGCAGACCTCAACAAGGAAATCGTTCTGGTCGGCGTGGTCGACCACTTTGAAATTTGGTCCCGGGATAACTGGGCCAATGAAGACGCCCGTTTCGAACAAAACAGAGACAAGCCCGAAGTCAAAAACATAATTGCCGGTATAGGTCTTTAGTTGAATGCACTATCATCATCTCCCCGCCATGCCAGGCGAGGTGATCGACTTTCTGAACTGCCGACCCGCGAGAACATACGCGGACTGCACCCTCGGCGGTGCCGGTCATGCGATCCGGATTTGCGAAAAAATAGTGCCGGGGGGAACCCTGATCGGTATCGACCAGGATCTCGACGCCGTCGAGAATGCCCGCAGCGTGCTAACGCGCTGCGGCGCTCATGTCCATATCGTCCACGACAACTTCGTCAATCTGCCGGAGATTCTGGCACGGCTGGGCATCCCTGCGGTTGACGGCATGCTGCTCGACCTCGGTCTATCCCTCCATCAGATCGAGGCCAGCGGTCGCGGCTTCAGTTTCAACCGCGATGAACCGCTGGACATGCGCATGAACACCGCAGACGATAAGACGGCCGAGGATATTGTCAATAACGAGAGTGAAGCAAACCTGGCCAGGATACTCCGAGATTTCGGGGAAGAGCGGCGGGCCCGTTCAATCGCCCGAAAAATTGCATATGTGCGAGAAAAAGAAGCGATCCGTTCGAGCCGTCAGTTGGCTCGCATCGTGATCGAGGCATTGCCCGCAAAGGCGCGTTATGGCGGTAAGATTCATCCTGCGACCAGAGTGTTCATGGCCCTGCGCATTGCAGTCAACCGGGAGCTCGAGCGGCTTAAAAAGTTTCTTGCGGATGCCGCCGACTATTTGAACCCGGGTGGCCGGCTATGCGTGCTCTCTTTTCATTCGCTCGAAGACCGGATCGTTAAACAACGCTTCGTCGCTTTAGCCCGCGGCTGCACCTGCCCGCCGGCAATTCCGCAGTGTGTCTGCGGCAATAAACCGGTGGCGCGCATCGTGACCCGCAAAGTCGTGCGGCCGAAACGGGCTGAAGTCGACGCCAACCCGATGGCCCGCAGCACACGACTCAGAGTTCTGGAAAAACTGACGCCCGAAAGCGCCTGATCCTGCGGCGCAGACCAGCTACAGCTAAACAGATCAGGAGCGGAGATGAACAGAAAACGCTCACAAGCCCCTTACCTGCAGCACGCCGGCATGTGGGCCCTGCTGATGGTTATCTTTATTACCGAACTGCTGCTCTACACCTGGTTCCGGGTGCAGTGTACCCAGATCGGCTATGAAACCAGCCGGGCTATGGAAACCCAACAGCGTCAGATCATGTTGCAAAACAATCTGAAAATCGAGCTGGCGCGACTGAAATCACCCGAGCGGATCGTCAAGATCGCCAAGGACCGCTTCGGCCTGGACATACCGCGGGCCGAACAAATTATGTCACTGCCGTGAACCTAAAAGAAAAGAAATATCTTCGTTTCAGAGTCGTGACGATCGGCATTTTTTTCGGCCTGTTTTTAGGCGTTATCTGCGCCAAGGCCGCTTACCTGCAGATTTATCGCGGATCGTGGCTGTCACAGCTGGCAGCGGACCAATACGAGGCTTCTGTTAGAACGTCGGGCAAGCGCGGCACCATTTATGACCGCAAAATGTCGGAGCTTGCAGTGAGCATCCAGGTGACGTCGATCGCCGCCTACCCTGCGCGCATCGGCGACCCGGACAAGACAGCGGCAGCACTGGCCAAGCCGTTGCACCTCGACCGTAGTTCGCTTCAACGAAGTTTCAGATCGAAGAAGACCTTCGTGTGGGTCAAGCGCCAGGCCACTCCCCGGGAAGTCGAAAAGATAAAAGCGCTGAATCTGGGCGGCATCGGTTTTGTCCCTGAATACAACCGTTTTTATCCCAAAAGGACCCTCGCCGCGCAGGTCATCGGATTTACCGGCATCGACGGGGCCGGTCTTGAAGGACTCGAACACTTTTATGACCGGTCCTTAAAAGGGGCCGAAACCGAATACACCTGCCTGCGGGACGCACTGGGCAAACGGTTCGTCTCCAACGGCGCAAACATGCAAGATTTCAGCGGTAAAAACCTGATCTTGACGATCGACCAGACCGTCCAGTTCATCGCCGAGAGAACGCTGGAAGATACGGTCACGGAATTTGACGCCGACTCCGGCATCGCCATCGTCATGGAACCCAAGAGCGGGGCGCTTCTGGCCATCGCTCAGTACCCCTTTTTCAATCCGAATGCCTATCGCGAATTCAAATCGGCCAACTGGCGCAACCGGGCCATTACCGATTCGATCGAACCGGGATCGACCCTGAAAATATTTAGTGCCACCGCCGCGATCGCGTCTGGATACTCCTCTCCGAATACGATTTTCTTCTGTGAAAACGGGGCCTATCGCATCGGACGCAAGATCGTGCGTGATGTTTCGGCCCATGGTTGGCTTTCCCTGCAGCAGATCGTCAAGTATTCCAGCAACATCGGAGCGATCAAAATCAGCGAAATTGTCGGTGCCAAGCACTTGTTCAACACTCTGAGGGACTTCGGTTTCGGTGCCAGAACCGGTATCGACTGCCCCGGCGAAACACCGGGCAGCCTGTCGAACTATCGACATTGGACCCGGATGGATACGAGCGCCATCTCTTTCGGACACGGCATGGCAGCCTCTCCACTCCAACTGGTCACGGCAGTTTCGGCGATCGCCAACAACGGTGTCTTGATGAAGCCCTACCTTGTGGCCGCCGTAACGGATCAAAACAATCAAATCGTCCAGTCGTTTCCGCCGCATGTGGTGCGGCGGGTCGTGTCGGAGAGTACTGCCCGTAAAATCAGCGCCATTTTGAAGACCGTGGTGGCAGAAGGCGGCACAGGAACCCAGGCCGCACTGCAGGGTTTTTCGGTTGGTGGAAAAACCGGGACCGCCAAGAAGATCGGGCCGGACGGAACCTATTCGGATGACGACTACATCGCTTCTTTTGTCGGCTTTACACCGGTAGACAACCCGGCCATCACCGTTCTGATCATCATCAACGAACCCCGCAAGCAGTATTACGGCGGGGTCGTGGCCGCACCGGCATTTCGCAGAATCGCGCAGGAAACCCTGAACTATCTCAACGTCCACCCCGACATCCGAGACGGTCAATTGGCAGCCGCCGAGGGAACAGAGGGACGTATTTGAAACTCGCAAGCCTGATCAGGAACATACGGATATCCATGGTCAACGGCCGTCGGGCCCGTAGACAGGGCGATGTCGTGCAGTTCCTGAAACCCGATCCGGACATCGCTTCGCTTCATTCCCGGGCCCAGAACGTCAAACCTGGCGGGCTCTTCGTGGCAATTCAGGGGTTTGCCGCCGACGGCCACGACTTCATCGACCAGGCGCTCGAAAACGGGGCGGTCGCCGTCGTCGCTCAGAAACCGGTACGTCTCACCTCCGGTGTCGCCTTGATCGAAGTGGAGGATACCCGAAAGGCGCTGGCCGCGCTGGCCGCTAGTTTTTATGGTCACCCTTCCGAAAAACTGGTCGTGATCGGCATAACCGGCACCAATGGCAAGACCACCACGTCATATCTGATCGAGCGTATTCTTCTGCAAGCCGGCTACGCGCCGGGTGTCATCGGCACTGTCAACTACCGCTACACCGGAGAAACGTACGACAATCCGGTCACTACCCCGGAATCTCTTGACCTGCAGCGGATTCTGAGCCGGATGCTGGCAGCCGGTGTAACCCACGTGATCCTCGAGGTCTCCTCCCATGCCCTGGACCTGCACCGGGTGGACGCCTGCTGGATGGACGTGGGTGTGTTCACCAACTTATCGCAGGACCACCTGGACTACCACCAGGATATGGAAAATTATTGGCGCTGCAAGAAATCATTGTTCACCGACATCCTGCGCTCCGGCCCCAAACAAAAGCACGCCGCAGCAGTGATCAACCGCAACGATCCGAAAGGTGAAGAACTGGTCAAGATTGCCGACTTGAGAAAAATCACGGTCGGTGACGCGCCAGACAATAGCGTGCGGTCGGATATATCCCAGCAGGATCTGTCGGGTATCGCCGGCCGCATCGACACACCCGCGGGATCGTTTGATTTCAGGTCATCGCTGGTGGGTCGCTACAATTACGAGAATATTCTCTGTGCCGCGGGCGTCGCGGTTGCCCTCGATGTTCCGCCGGCCACCATCAAGGATGGCATCGAAGATGCCGCCGTTATTCCCGGGCGCCTCGAGCCGATCCCCAACCAAGGACGGCGATTTGTCTATGTCGACTATGCCCACACGCCGGATGCCCTGCGCAACGTCCTTGCGGCGCTGACCGCCATAGCCGGCCGACGGGTCCTGTGCGTTTTCGGCTGCGGCGGTGACCGCGACAGGGGCAAGCGACCCCAAATGGGAAAGATTGCCGCCCAGATGTGCGATCTGGCGGTCGTGACGTCTGATAATCCCCGGTCCGAGCCACCGCTTGTGATCATCGATCAGATCCTGCTCGGCACCCGTCAAGTCTGCCGGAAGGAATACAGTGCGGCCGAACTGGGTAACGGCACACCGGAAAAAGGCTATACGGTGGAACCGGATCGGCGCAAAGCCATCCGTCTGGCCATCGCCGCATCCAGACCCGGCGATACGGTGCTCATCGCCGGCAAGGGCCATGAAACCTATCAGATCCTCGGCGGCAGAACCATTGCGTTCGATGATCGGACCGTGGCGGCTCAAGCTCTGGCCGACGTCATGTGCGACGCATCAAAAGGGGGAAACCCGAAATGACGCAGCCGCAAGGTCAGCAAACCATATCGCATGAGCTGCCGCCTCTGGAATGGACGGTGGCCGATTGCATCGATGCCACCGGCGGGGAGGTGCTCGGTTCGGAGACCGGCATACGGTTTGGTGGAATCTGCATCGATTCACGCCGGACATCGCCCCGGGATCTTTTCGTGGCGATCAAAGGTGAGACCCACGACGGTCACCGGTTTGCAGACGATGTCGTCCGGAAGGGCGGTCGTGGTTTGCTGCTGGCGCGGGCCAGGCTTCCGGAGCTGCCGTGGGCCCGATGGATCGAAGAAAACGTGGTCTGCATCGTCGTCGATGACACCATCGACGCCTTGGGCCTTCTGGCCGCCTATCACCGCAACCGCAACAACGTCTCGGTCGTAGCCATTACCGGATCCAACGGCAAGACCACCACCCGACAGATGACGGCGGCCGTCGTGTCACAACGCTTCCCCACACTCTCGACCCGCAAGAATTTTAACAACAATATCGGGCTGCCCTTAACCCTGCTGGAGCTGCGCCCGGATCACCGCTGGGCGGTGGTCGAACTCGGCATGAACGCCCCCGGCGAAATAGCCGCCCTAGCGGGCATCTGCAGGCCGAACATCGGCGTCATCACCAATGTCGCTCCCGCACATCTGGAGGGTGTGGGTTCTATCGAAGGGGTCATGCACGCCAAAGGTGAACTGCTGGGCAAGATCGATTCCGACGGCACGGCAGTTCTTAATGCCGACGACCCGTTGGTGCTCCGCTTGGCCCAAAAGTCCAATCGCGAGGTGCTGCTTTTCGGTGTGGCCGCACAGGCCGACATCCGGGCCGAGGCGATCGATGCCAGCGCCCGGGACAGCCGGTTCGATCTGGTGCTTCCCGGAGACCGCGAGCGAATAATACTGAAGATTCCCGGGGCCTTCATGCTCTCAAACGCCCTGGCTGCTGCAGCGGTCGGCGTCAAAATCGGCCTCGCGCCGGCGGAGATCAAGGCCGGTCTGGAAAACTTCGTGCCGGCCGAGAGCCGGATGAACATCCTGACAACCCAAACCGGAATACACGTGATCGACGACACATACAACGCCAATCCCGGCTCGATGGCAGCCGCACTGACGACCCTTAAAACCCTGCGACGGCAGCAGCGTGCCTTTTTTGTCACCGGCGACATGCGTGAACTGGGGCAGCACTCGGAAGTACTTCACAGAGAGTTGGGCGCCCTCTGCACCCGTTCTGGAATCGACGGTCTTTTTGTCACCGGTGACTTTGCCGCGGTCGTGGCCCGCGGCGCCCGTGAGACCGGAATGGACGCCCGGGCAATCGTTACGGGAGCCAAGGATGAGCTGCTGTACGCACTCCGGCGGACTCTCAAGCCCGGCGACTGGGTCCTGGTAAAAGGATCACGGGCGATGGCTATGGAGGATGTCGTCTGGGAGCTTAAGAAATGGTCGGATCGATGAAGCAACCGCATTCGGTTTTTATACAGCCCGGGTGGTGGCCTGTTTACAGGACGCCAACCCGATAATCCAAAAAGATAGGGAAAATCGTGCTGTACCACCTCCTTTACCCGTTGCACACCAGTATATCGGCGTTCAACGTTTTTCGGTACATCACGTTTCGGGCGATTTACGCCAGTCTGACGGCCTTTTTGATTTGCTTCGTCTTGGGCCCCTGGTTTATTCGCAAATTGCGAGAGATGCAGATCGGCCAGTACATCCGTGATGACGGACCGCAGGCGCATCTTAAAAAGGCCGGTACACCAACGATGGGCGGCACCCTGATCATTTTCGCTGTTGTGGTGTCGACCCTGCTGTGGACCAACTTGACCAATTTTTATGTCTGGATCCTGTTGATGGTCACCACCAGTTATGCCGGCATCGGCTTCATCGACGACTACCTGATGCAAGTCAAAAAACGCAGCAAGGGGCTCAGTGCCCGTGGCAAACTGGCTTTGCAAGCCCTTGTCGCCGTCATGGCCGGTGTTCTGGTCATCACGCGGCCCGATTTCAACACCCAGGTGACGATACCTTTCTTCAAAAACATTTCGCCCCATCTGGGCTGGGGTTATGTCGTTTTTGCAACCTTCGTGATCGTCGGTACGTCGAACGCCGTCAACCTCACAGATGGTTTGGACGGGCTGGCCATCGGACCGGTGGTGATCGCCGGTGTCACTTATATGATCTTTGCCTACGTGGCTGGAAACATAAAAATCGCCGACTACCTCCAGATCACTTATGTGGCCGGCAGCGGAGAAGCAGCCATCTTTTGCAGTGCCATGGCCGGAGCCGGGGTCGGCTTTCTTTGGTTCAATGCCTTTCCGGCTCAAATGTTCATGGGCGATGTCGGCTCGCTGCCCCTGGGCGGCGCCCTGGGAACAATTGCCGTCATCACCAAACAGGAAATACTGCTGGTTCTCGTCGGAGGGTTGTTTGTGATCGAAGCCCTCTCGGTTATCTTTCAAGTCGGTTTTTTCAAGATTACAAAGGGGCGCCGCATCTTCAGAATGGCCCCACTGCACCATCATTTCGAACTGAAGGGATGGGCCGAACCCAAGGTAATCGTCCGCTTTTGGATCATCGCGCTGGCCCTGGCGTTGCTGGCGATGAGCACGCTGAAGCTGAGATAATAACGAGGGTAATGGGTCGTAGGTTAAGGGTGAAGAAAATAAATCAGCGCAACCCGGAACCCATGACCTGGGACCTGGTTTTTTAGATTTTGATTCATGCAACTAGCCGGCAAAAAAATATTGGTGGTGGGACTTGGCGCAACTGGAATAGCCACGGCCACCTTTCTTGTGAAGCAGGGAGCGGTGGTCACGGCGACCGATTCGGCCCCGGAAGCTGAACTGAGACCCGAGGCGCTGGCCCTGCGTGAAAAGGGGGTTCGACTCGAACTGGGGGGAAACCGGCCGCAATCCTTCGAAACCGCGGACCTGGTGGTGATCAGTCCGGGAGTCCCTCAGGACGCGGCACCGCTTGACCGTTCCAGGAAACTGGGCATTCCCGTCTTGGGTGAAGTCGAACTGGCGTCGCGTTTTATCGAGCAGCCGATCGTCGCCATCACCGGCACCAATGGGAAGACGACGACCACCACTTTGGTGGGAGAAATGCTCAGACGGTCCGGAATGGAGGTGTTTGTCGGCGGCAACATCGGAACGCCATTGATCAGCTACGTCGACAGCGATCAAAAGGCCGGGGTCATCGTGGTCGAAATCAGCAGCTTTCAACTCGACACCATCGAACGCTTCCGACCGAAGGTAGCGGTATTGCTCAACATCGCCGAAGACCACCTGGACCGCTACCCGGATCTCGATGCTTATATGCGCTCGAAGAACCGCATTTTCGAGAATCAGCAGCCCGCTGATTTTGCCATCCTAAATGGTGCCGACATCCGTGTGGCGGAGCTGTCGAGAAACGTTGTCAGTCAGAAACTGTTCTTCGGTAGAGCCGGTCTCGTCACGCAGCAGGCCGGCGCCGAAGGGGCGCTAGTGACCGACGAGGCCATCGTCTTCCACACCCGGTTATGGCGACCAGAAGAGCAATCGGGCATAGCGAAAACCAAAGACGGGACCGAAGCGGTCGTCTCCTGTTCCGCCATAAAGCTGTTCGGGCGACACAATATCGAAAATGCCGCCGCCGCCGCACTGGCCGCCTTGGCCGCGGGCGGCCGGCTGTCGGCCGTTAGGGACACCTTACAGCAATTTGGCGGCCTGCCGCACCGCCTTGAATTTGTGGCCGCTATCGCAGGGGTCCGTTATTACGACGATTCGAAGGCCACCAACATCGATGCCGTGCTGCGGGCCATAGAATGTTTCAGCGCGCCAATCGTACTTCTGTTGGGCGGCCGCAACAAGCGGGGCGACTTCAGACTTCTGAAAGAAGGCCTCCGCCGACGCGTAAAACAGGTGATCCTGTTCGGGGAAGCCGGTGACGAGATTGCCGCCGCCATCGACGGCACTGTGATCACAAGCCGCGTCGGGTCGATGGCGGAGGCCGTTGCAACCGCCGGCAGGATCGCATCGGCCGGGGACGTCGTTCTTCTGTCCCCGGGATGCACCAGTTTCGACATGTACGAAAATTATGCCCGCAGGGGTGAAGACTTCCGCCGCAATGTCGAGAAACTCGAAGGGGCGGTGTGAGGCAGCCGGTGGGGGAAAACAAACCGAAAATATCGCTAATGGCCTACGACGTCCGGCTTCTCTTTCCGGTTTTGTTTCTGGTGGGCATCGGCGTGGTGATGGTCTATTCCGCCAGTTCTGCGATCGCCCGTGAAAGCTATGGCAACAGTTACCTGTTCTTGAAAAAACAGGCGATCTTCGCTCTGGCCGGCGCGGCCATACTTATCGTCTGCCGGTTTGTACCCTATCGTTGGTACCGACCGTTGACTTATCCGCTGCTGATCCTGGTCCTTGCCTTGCTGGCTGCGGTTCACTACCCCGGCCTCGGTTTCGAGGCGGGAGGATCGACCCGCTGGCTGCGTCTCGGCCCGGTTACCTTTCAGCCGTCGGAACTGGCGCGTCTGGTACTGATTCTCTACCTAGCCTATTCCATGGACAGAAAACAGGGACAGATCAAGGCGTTTTCGATCGGTTATGTGCCGCACATGGTCGTGCTGGCGATGCTCTCGGTGCTGATTATAACGCAGCCCGATTTCGGTTCGGTCGTCATCCTGGCAACCATAACCTGGATCATGCTGTTTGTCGGCGGCGTGCGCATCATTTACCTGGTGATCACCGTGCTGATGCTTGTGCCGGCGGCTTACTACATGCTGATCCATGCCGCATACAGACTGAAACGATTGATGAGCTTCCTGGATCCCTGGCAGTACCCGACCGGCGAAGGATACCAGATTATCCACTCCATGATGGCCTTCGGTACGGGTGGTCTTTGGGGCACGGGAGTCGGCAAGGGGTATCAAAAGCTGTTTTATCTGCCCGAACCTCACACGGACTTTATTTTTTCCGTCATTGGAGAGGAACTCGGGCTGGTGGGCGTCGTCATCATCTTGGGGCTTTACGGTGTCATCCTGTGGCGCGGGATCGGTATCGCCCGCAACGCATCCGACACCTACGGGTCGTTTTTGGCCCTGGGACTGACGGTCGGCATTCTTCTCCAGGTATGCGTCAACATGGCCGTCGCCCTGGGCTTGCTCCCGACCAAAGGCCTGACGCTGCCTTTTTTAAGTTACGGCGGCACATCGTTGCTGGTCAATATGGCCGCCATCGGTATTCTGATGAACATCGGTTCCACCGGCCGGCGTGCAATCGTCACCAAACGGAGGCGCGGTCATGCGGCCCAGTGATATCCAGCAAGCATTTACCGGTCTTTTCTGCGCAACACCGGTGGTTTCCGCAATCGCCGGACGTCTGTTGATTGCCGGAGGCGGCACCGGCGGACACCTGTTTCCCGGCATCGCCATCGCCCGGGAATTCATGGCCCGGAATGCCCAGAACGCGGTTCTGTTTGTCAGCACCGGCAATCCTTTTGAACGCAAGACCCTGTCGCGCGCCGGTTTTGCCCTCGAATCGGTCAGCGTCGCAGGCATCAAAGGACGGGGCATCTGGCAAAAGCTCAAATCCCTTGCGCTCATTCCGCTGGGTATCGTTCAATCCGGTGGGATCATTAGAAACTTTAAGCCGGACCTGGTGTTGGGTGTCGGCAGTTATGCAGCCGGTCCGGTGGTGCTGACGGCCTGGATGACCGGAATACCGGTGGTGCTGCACGAACAGAACATTTTGCCGGGCATTACCAACCGGGCCCTGGCCCGTTTTGCACGACGCATTTATGTCTCTTTCGAAAACACGGCCGGCCGGTTCGATACCGCCAAAGTCCGGTTGACGGGCAATCCGGTCCGCCGGGAAATTCTGCAGCCGCCTGCGGCGGAAGACCGCGAAGATAAAGGACGACCGGAACAGGCGCCTGTTTTGAACATCCTGGTAGCCGGCGGCAGCCAGGGTGCTCATGCCATCAACATGGCGGTCGTTGCCGCCCTTCGGCTCATCCGACAAAAGGAGCATCTCAGGGTCGTACATCAGACCGGAGCGGCGGACGAAGGTCATGTCAGGGCGGCGTATGCGGCCCAGGGCATCACTGCTGTGGTTGCGGCTTTCTTCGATGACATGGACAGCCGGTACCGGCAGGCGGATCTGATCATTTGCCGGGCCGGGGCGACGACGGTGGCCGAGATCACCGCCGTGGGCAAGGCGGCGCTTTTCATTCCGTTCCCCTTTGCCGCGGACGATCACCAGAGGCTCAATGCCGAAGCTCTGGCGGCGCAGGGTGCGGCCGAAATGATCGAGGAGAAGCATTTGACCGCCGCCGATCTGGCGGAAAGAATCGACCGCTTTGCAAATGATCGGACGGTTCTTGACCGCATGGCAGATCAGGCCCGAAAACACGGCCGCCCAGAAGCCGCGCGTCTGATCGTCGACGACTGTTATACGTTTATAACTGGCTATAGGTCATAGGTTAAGGAAAAAATCACCGAAACTGGAAACTGGAAACTTGAAACTTAACACCTAACACCTAAAACCTAAAACCTTAAACCCGTAACCTAATCTTTATTCTTATGTACCGTAAAAAATACCACATCCACTTCGTCGGCATCGGCGGCATCGGAATGAGCGGCATTGCCGAGTTGCTGTTGAACCTCGGCTACACCGTATCGGGATCAGACCTAAAATCATCGGAGATCACGGAACGGTTGAAGCGCTTCGGTGGACTCATTCTCAAGGGCCATGCCGAAGACCATGTCGGTGACGCCGACGTCGTTGTCATCTCTTCCGCCGTGGATGAAGACAACCCTGAAGTTCTGGCCGCCCGACAGGCGTCGATCCCGGTCATCCCCCGGGCCGAGATGCTGGCCGAGTTGATGCGGCTGAAGTACAGCATCGCCGTCGCCGGCGCCCATGGTAAGACGACCACAACCTCGATCGTTTCCGCCGTGCTCGACCGCGGCGGGCTCGATCCGACGGTTGTGATCGGCGGCAAACTCAAGAGCATCGGCACCAATGCCCGTCTCGGCGAAGGCGAGTTCATCGTGGCCGAAGCCGACGAAAGCGATGGCTCTTTTCTGAAAATGTCCCCGACCATTGCCGTTGTCACCAACATCGATCGTGAACATCTCGATCACTATCCGGACCTGGACGCCATCAAATCCGCTTTCCTCGAATTCATCGACCGTATCCCCTTTTACGGCCTGGCGGTTCTGTGTCTCGACAACGAGTCGGTTCAAGGCCTGATCCCCGAGATCAAGAAACGCTACACAACTTACGGAATGAGCACCCAGGCCGACGTTCAGGCCCGCAACGTAACCTTTGAAGGACTGCGGAGCCGGTTCACTCTTCACCACAAAGGGGAAACTCTGGGCGAAATCCGACTTAATCTGCCCGGTATTCACAATGTTTACAATGCTATGGCCAGCGTGGCGGTAGGTTTTGAACTGGGCCTACCGTTCGAGACTGTCAAGGCAGCCCTCGAAACCGTGGAGGGAGTGCAACGACGCCTCGAAATTAAGGGCGATGTCAACGGCATCACGATCGTCGACGACTACGGCCACCATCCTACTGAAATAAAGACCACGCTGCAGGCCGCTAAAGAGGCCTGGCCGAACCGGCGCATGGTGGTGGTTTTCCAACCGCACCGTTACAGCCGAACCCGGGCCCTTTTTAACGAATTTACCCGCTCTTTCTACCAGTCGGATGTACTGCTGGTCCTGCCGATTTATTCGGCCGGTGAAAAAGTGATCGAAGGCGTCGACAGCAGCTCAATGTGCGACGGCATACGTCAGCACGGCCACAAGGAAGTGATCTGCAAAGACACTATCGCGTCGGCTGTAGCCGGCCTGAAGGACATCCTCGTTCCGGAGGACATCCTGCTGACGCTGGGTGCCGGCGACGTATGGAAGGTCGGTGAGGAAATTTTGCGGGATCTGGCACCACGGGAAAGTAAAGAATAATGGGTCATAGGTGAAGGAAGTCAATTTCCAAACGAGAACGGATTCGATGCCGCTGGGTACCAAAGAAAAAAACTGGTTGATTGAACGGTTCGGCCGCCATGTCCGTTTCGACGAACCGATGACCCGGCACACTTATTTCAAGGTCGGCGGGCCGGCCGAGGCGTTCGTAACTCCGCCCGATACGGCTGGCCTGGAGCAGTTGATGAGCTGGTGCAGGTCGAGCCGACAGCCTTGGATGGTCATCGGGGGCGGTTCGAATCTACTGGTGAAAGACGACGGCATCGGCGGCGTCGTCATCAGCCTGGGCCGGTGTCTGAAAGATATCCGGACGACGGAAGGCGGCAGCGACGTCCGGTTGACGGCTCAGGCCGGGGTCAAACTGCCGTCCCTCTGCCGGTACTGCATCGAGCGCGGTTTTGCGGGGTTGAACTTCGCGCTCGGCATCCCGGCAACCTGCCTGCAACCGAACGGCCGGCGGGTTCGGTTCGACCGCCGCGAACTCGATTTCTCCTACCGGTGTCTTTCCTGGAAAGAGAGCGTACCGAACGGCGAGGACGTCACCCCGATCATCGTCGACGGCTCTTTTTCACTGAAATCGGGGGATGCGAAGATGCTGGCAGACGAAGCCGAGGAGATCCTGAAGACGCGAACTGCCAAGCAGCCGCTCGACCAGTCGAGCGCGGGCTGCTTCTTTAAAAATCCGGCCCCGGATCGGTCGGCAGGCGAGTTGATCGAAAGGGCCGGTCTCAAAGGGCGACAGATCGGCAACGCACGCGTGTCAACCCGGCACGCCAACTTCATCGTCAACACCGGCGGCGCAACCGCCCGCGATATCCTGGCCCTCATGGAACTGGTGCAAAAGCGTGTGGCCGAGAAATTCGAGGTTGATCTCGTCCCCGAGGTGAAAATTGTTGGGCATTAGGCGCAAAAGACAAAACCGTTTCAAACGGCAGCGGTCGAAAAAGAACTGCTCAGCATTATTTTTATTTTCTGCCACGATGTGATCACCCAATGCGATGCGTTAAAAACCAAGACGGTCACCGTGACGGGCAACCGTCGCCTCAATCGGGAAGAGATTTGGGAAAAGGCCGGAATCCTCCCCGGTTCCAATATCTTGGCGCTCAATTCGATCGCCGCCCGCAAACGATTGCTGGCCGAGCCCTGGATCGCCGACGCACAGATCCGACGCGAAATACCGGACGGGATTCACATCTCCATCCGGGAACATCGCGCCCTGGCCGTTATCGACCTGGGCCGCAAGTTCCTGCTCGACGATGCCGGGACCATTTTCAAAGAGGTGGCACCGCGGGAAACCGACAATCTGCCAGTGATCGAGGGGCTTCGCTATGCGGATATCGAACTCCGACCGTCCGCAGCCGGTGCCGGCCTCCCGGCAAAACAGATAAACCATCTATCCATCGTCGGTCAGAGCCCGGCTTCTCCATTTACGGCGGTCGTCACCGTGCTGCGGCTCGGAACACCGGCTGACAGCGTTATCCCCAATCGGCATCTTTCCCGAATCGTGGTGGACGGTGAGACCGGCATCACCTTGCAGACGCGCAAGGGCCCGAAGACCGTCAAGCTCGGCTTCCATGATTACGCGAGAAAGTACACCGTGCTGCGGCGGCTCCTCGCTTATCTGCAGCAGCATCGTCCAAACGGATGGCGGGAAGTGGAAGCGGTGGATCTGACCAACCTGGACCGTATCGTCGTGGAGCCGGTTTACGAAAACGGAAAGGCATCGAAGACCGGACACGGGGGCCGCAAGATATCGAATAATGTGCCGGCAACAGACGCGTCAGCGTCGTCGCCGGCCTAGCAGGAGGTTTGGAAATGCAGGGACAGGGAAAAATCGTTGTCGGTCTGGACATCGGTACGACCAAGATTTGCGCTGTGGTCGGCGAGGTCTCCGGTGACAAGCTCAACATCATCGGCATCGGCTCGCACCCGTCCATCGGACTGCGCAAAGGCGTGGTCGTCAACATCGAATCGACCGTGGAATCGATCAAGAAGGCCGTCGAGGAAGCCGAGCTGATGGCCGGCTGTGAGATCTCGTCCGTCTATGCCGGTATCGCCGGTGGCCATATCACGGGCTTCAACAGCCGCGGCATCGTGGCCATAAAGGGTCCCGAAATCACGGATCAGGATGTAGAGCGGGTCATCGATGCCGCCCGGGCCGTTGCCATTCCCATGGACCGTGAAGTCATCCATGTACTGCCCCAGGAGTACATCGTCGACGATGAAGCCGGAATTCAAAATCCGGTCGGCATGGCCGGCGTGCGGCTGGAGGCCAAGATCCATATCGTAACCGGCGCCGTGACCTCGGCCCACAACATCGTCAAATGCGCCAACCGCTCCGGTTTGGACGTCGGCGACATCGTGCTCGAATCCCTGGCCTCCGGCGAAGCCGTCTTGACCGAAGAAGAAAAAGATCTCGGCACGGCCTTGATCGACATGGGAGGCGGAACCACCGATCTGGCTGTATTTTCCGGCAAGAACATCAAACACACCTTTGTTCTGGCCCTGGGCGGCAACAACCTGACCAACGACATCGCCATTGGCATGCGGACACCCCATGCCGAAGCCGAAAGAATCAAGACCAAGTTCGGCACATGCATGGCGGCCAATATCCACAACGACGAGAACATCGAGATTCCAGGTATGGGTGGCCGCGGTCCCCGCAAGCTGCCCAGGCAGATTTTGGCGGAAATCCTCGAACCCCGCATGGAGGAGATTTTCACCCTGGTCAACCGTGAAATCTACCGGGCCGGCCAGGAACATTCAATTACCTCGGGCGTGGTTCTCACCGGCGGCTCTTCGATGCTCGACGGCACGACCGAGATCGCCGAATCGGTTTTCGGACTGCCGACCAGACTCGGAAAGCCCCGTGGCATCAGCGGGCTGATCGACGTGGTCAACAACCCCATGTATGCCACCGGCGTAGGCTTGGTCATCTACGGAGCCAAACGACAGAGTTCCAAAAAATTCAGAATACGCGACAACAATATCTTCAATCGCATCATGACCCGCATGAAGCGATGGTTTCAGGAAGTAGTTTAAAAGACGGACTGCGGCCGGCTTTTTACCGGCCGCGTCTGAAACAGGAGTCGGAAAAAATGTCAATCCAACAATCCAGGATAAAGGAAGGCGGTCAACGGACAAAAAGACGTTCATGGGGAGACGCCGACGATTTCCGGGGTCCGGTTTCCTGCGGCCTGGATCAACTATCACACAGGGGGTGAAACATGTTTACTTTCGTTGACAATGAAAAATCGGCAAAAATCAAGGTCATCGGTGTCGGAGGGGCCGGCGGAAACGCCATCAACAACATGATTGCCAGCAAGCTCCAAGGGGTTAAATTCATCACCGCCAACACCGATGCCCAGGCCCTGGAGACCTCAAATGCTCCGGTCAAGATCCAGCTGGGTGAAAAACTCACCGAAGGTTTGGGAGCCGGCGCCAACCCCGAAGTCGGGCGCCAGGCGGCCATCGAGAGCGAAGAGGAGATTCGCGAGATCCTCAAGGACAGCCACATGGTGTTTATAACCGCCGGCCTGGGAGGTGGAACCGGAACCGGTGCGGCACCGGTCATCGCCCGGATCTGCAAAGACCTGGGCGCCCTCACGGTGGCCGTTGTGAGCAAGCCTTTTTCGTTCGAAGGCCGCAAACGGTCCCGGCAGGCGGAGGAAGGCCTCGAGGCCCTGAAAGACATGGCCGACACCGCCATCACGATCCCCAATGACCGTCTGCGCGGCATCGCCTCCAAGAATGCCACCATGATCGAAATGTTCAGAAGGGCCGATGAGGTCCTGTTGCATTCGGTCAAGGGGATTACCGACCTGATCATGATGCCGGGACTGGTCAACCTCGATTTTGCCGACGTCAAGACAACCATGTCCAAAGCCGGAATGGCCATCATGGGCATCGGCACCGCCAACGGCGAAAACCGGGCCGTGCTGGCCGCCGAACGGGCCATCTCACATCCATTGCTGGAAGATATCTCCATTTCCGGTGCACGCGGTGTGCTCATGAACATCACCAGCACCAGTGATCTCACCATGGAGGAGATGACCGAGGCCTCGGACCGGATCTACAGCGAGGTCGGTGAAGATGCCGATATCATTTGGGGTACGGTCATCGACGATACCCTGGGCGACGAGATCCGCGTCACCTTGATCGCCACCGGCATCGGCGGCTCTGCCGAAACAACCATCCGGGGCCGACGTGAGGACTTCAAACTGCGCGGCAAAGTGCGGGATCTCACCCCCGCAGACCTCCAGCACGCCGAAGACTTTGACGTGCCGACTTTTATTCGTCAGAAAGAGGCCGTGGGCGAAAACAGTGGTGCGACGTATCGCGGGCACCGAGGGATCATTCTGGATAACAACGATCTGGATGTGCCGACATTTCTGAGGCGCAAGGCCGATTGATCGACCCGCGTTTGTTCACCGGGGCTAACTCCGTTCCACTCCTGATCAATCGGAAAGTGGGCGGTTTCTTTCACAGAAGATCGTTTGCGAAAACCGGGACTGCCACGTTGCCAATCGACGTGAACGTCGCTATAGTGTCGTCATGACCTCACGCGGTCAGGAAGGGCGGCGTTCAAGCGACAGTTGATGGCAGCCTCAACTAAAAAGGATAACCGGCAGACCCCCAGTAATCCCACCGATGCGGAGATCGGAACGATCTGTAAAAGCGGTCCCCATCGCCTACGGGTTGTTCTGGTGTATCCCAACCGCTACCCGGTCGGGATGTCGAACCTCGGATTTCAAGTGGTTTACGGTCTGTTGAACCGCTTCGATGGCGTGGCCTGCGAGCGGGCTTTTTTGCCGGACGGCAAAACGCCGGCAGGACTTCGCATGACCTCGGTCGAGACCGGAAGTCCGCTGACTGAGTTCGATATCATCGCGTTTTCGGTCTCCTTTGAGAACGATTACCCGAACATACTGGCGGTTCTTGCAGCAACAGGTCTCCCCCTGCAATCACGCGAACGCGGAGACACCCACCCCCTGGTGATTGCAGGGGGAGTCGCCTGTTTTCTGAACCCGGAACCGCTGGCGCCCTTCATCGATTGCTTTCTGATCGGTGAAGCGGAAGCCATGCTGGAAGGCTTCATCGACTGCCTTCAAAATAAAGGCTATCCTGAACATGGGGAGCGACGGCAACTTTTGGCCGCCTGCGCCCGGCATGTTCGAGGGGTGTACGTTCCGCAATTCTATCGCCCCGTCTACGACGGGACCGGCGTCCTGGAAGCGGTTGAATTGCTCTCCGACGTCCCCGAGAAGATTGAACGAACCTATCTGGCCGACCTGTCACAGGTTACCACCTGCAGTACCGTGGTCACCCCACACACGACATTCGACCGAACCTTTTTGATCGAGGTCGGCCGGGGCTGTCCCCACGGATGCCGGTTCTGCAGCGCAGGGTTCATCTACCGCCCGCCCCGCTTCCGGCCGCTGTCGCTGCTGCAGGCCTGCATGCAGCAAGGCGCAGCCGTCACCGACCGCATCGGATTGGTCGGGGCGGCGGTTTCGGATTTGCCGGGAATAAAGGAGCTCTGCCATCGGGCGGATTCAGACGATATCCGGGTATCGTTCAGTTCACTGCGGGCCGATGCGCTCGATGACGACCTTGTGTCTGCCCTGCGCCGCAGCCGCGTCAAAACCGCCACCATCGCACCGGATGCCGGTTCCGAGAGGATGCGGCGGGTTATCAACAAGGGTATCGACGAAGACACGATCCTGAAGGCCGCCGGGCTGTTGGTCGCTGGCGGCATACTGAACATCAAGCTCTATTTCATGATCGGCCTGCCGACCGAAACCGCAGAAGACGTCGAGGCCATCGTCAAGCTATGTAAAAAGATCAAACACGTCTTCCTTAGCCGCAGCCGCGGTCAAAAGCGGATCGGCGAAATGACTGTCAGCCTGAGCTCTTTCGTGCCCAAGCCCGTCACCCCTTTCCAATGGGTCGCCATGGACGATGTGGCAACCCTGAAAAAGAAGATCAGCACCGTCAAAGACGGCCTCAAGAAAGTGCCCAATGTCCGGGTTCATGCGGATGTGCCGCGCTGGGCCTATATCCAGGCGCTGCTGTCGCGGGGAGACCGCCGGGTCGCTGGCCTTTTAAAACTGGCGCATAAAAACGGGCAAAACTGGCCGCAATCTTTCAAGGAAACGCCGCTTAACGCCGATTTTTACGTCGTACGGTCGCGTCCGGTGGATGAAGTGTTACCGTGGGACATTATCGACCATGGGATCCAAAAGAGCTTCCTGGCCCGCGAGTACCACAAGGCGATTGCCGGACGCCCTTCTCCCCCCTGCCCCATGAGCGACTGCCGCCGCTGTGGCATCTGCCGCTAAAACCCGACCGAACGACCTCTCCGGCTGGCATCATGGCCTATACCGAACTTTTCGGGTTTAACGAATCCGTAAAAAACCCGATAACTGCGTTAGGCTTCATTTCTCGTCACTGCGGCGTACCATCAGTAGGCCTCATTCCTCGAAATTCGCAAGCCTTGATCTCGGGCTTATTACGAATCCGTCTGAATTGAGACTTATTACGATTTCATCTTTAGTTCGAAAATAGAATCAGCACTGCAAATAGAAACTTGAAACTCGAAACTCAGAACCCGGAACCAATGGTGGCTTAAGAATCACAAGCGTTTGCTCGTTAAAACTGATGATATCCTTCAACCGACCCTACCGACCGACTGCTCTATCACAAAATAGAATTTTCATGTGCAGTGGCAGCCAGGGCCATGAGTGTTTAGCAATAACCGGAAACCTTCCGTAGTGTTTTGGCGCACCACCGACCTCCCTTCGCAGCGGCGCTGTTTTTGCAAT
>JARROL010000027.1:21421-28546 GCA_037383965.1 Desulfobacterales bacterium
TTGAAAGGAATGTATATGTCACGTTCCGGAAAAGAACTGCAACTGGCATACAAACTGGCGATCGCGTTGTTCATTGTGGGAGTCGCAGGCTACGCATATTCAGCCTTTTCCACCAGGCCGCCCGACGAGCCAATCCGCGTCATGTACAAAACCACTGCCGGGAAAGTCCTCTTCGACCACAAAACCCATTCGGCCGACACCGGATACGGTGTTTCCTGTTACGATTGTCACCACCATCCACCGGAAGATGAGTCGGCGTTGCAGGCCTGCAGCGTCTGCCACCCAATGGAAGCCGAGGAGGGCATCATTCCAGAGAGCTGTCTCGAATGCCATGACGCAGATGAAATCGAAGACACGGAAACGGTCAAGCGACTCGACGCTTATCACACTCAGTGCATCGACTGCCACAAGGCGGTCGGCGCAGGTCCCGTTGACTGCAATTCATGTCATGTGCTGTAAGCCGACGTTGGATCATAGCCCGACTTTTTGTTCCCCCTGATTCGTGCGCTCAAACCAAAAAGGGTGACCTATGATACGAAAATCTTTTTTCGGACTTGCAAAGCCCCGCCTCGAGTATACCCTTTTGACCGGTGAACTTTCGGAACCGCAATCCATCCCTCCGCCAAAGACGGCAACCCTTTTGATCGAGGCGCCTTTTGACACCAAAGACGCGGCCGGCGTCAAACCGGGCGACGCGGTGAAACGCGGTCAAAAACTAACTCTTTCAGAAGCGGGTGAAGGCAGTGTGACCGCCACCGTCAGCGGATCGGTTCTGTCCGTCGCTCCGTACATCGGTGACTTCGGCAGAATTTTCACGGCCGTTACGATTGGTGTGAACGGGAACGAGGAGATCGAGGACCAGTTTGCGGAACAGTCGAAACTGCCGGCGCTGGACACTGCCATCGACTATTTGGTGAGTGTCCCCGGTGCGCCGCCGCTGAAGAAGTTCAAGGCCCCCGAAGTGCCGATCGATACGATCGTGATCTACGGCGGGGACACCGACCTTCTGGTGACAACCAACCAGTTCGTCATCAAATCGCGGCTGGACGAGGTAAAAGCCGGCATCGGTTTTTTGAAGCAGATCACAGGTGTGGAAAGAATCATCATTGCGGTTCCCGGAGAAATCATTCAGGGCTACGGTCACATAGGCGCCGAAATGAAACGGGTTGACGCCGAATACCCGGCCGCCCTGCCCCCGATGATCATGAAAGATGTACTGAAACGGGTGGTTCCGGCCGGCCAGACACCGGAAGACCTCGGCGTGACATTCATAACCGCTGAAGCGGTCGCCGCCATCGGCACGGCCTTTAAAACCGGGACCTGTCCGGTTTCAAAACTGATCACGGTCGTCGACAAGGCCGGCGGCTGCAAGCTTGTATCAGCCGTCATCGGAACGCCCATCGGCAACGTCTTGAGCGCCCTCGGCATCACCCTCGCGGACCGTGACCGACTTATCATCGGCGGTCCCATGACCGGAGCGGCCATTTATTCCGAAGATTTTCCGGTCACTGCCGACACCGGTGCCATCATGGTGCAGGACAAAGACGATGTTCCGTATGTCTCCGATTACCCCTGCATCAACTGCGGCGACTGCATCCGGGTCTGCCCGGTCAATATACCGGTCAACATGCTCGTCCGCTTCCTGGAAGCCGGGCACTACGAAGATGCCGCGGACCAGTATGACCTCTATTCGTGCATCGAATGTGGGCTGTGCAGCTTCGTGTGCGTTTCAAAAATACCGATATTTCAATACATCCGTTTGGCCAAATTCGAACTCGGCCGGACCAGAGCAGCGGAGGCGGCGAATGACTAACCGGAAAAAGTTCATCGTTTCACATGCGCCCTTCTGGCACTACGGCAGCAACATCACCGAACGCAGTTACCACATCATGTTGGCCGCCCTGCCGGCCGTATTGATGGGCATTTTTTACTTCGGCGTTCCGGCTATTTCCGTCGTGGCATTGTCGGTTTCCTCCGCCATCGGCTGGGAACTGGCCATCAACAAGGTCACCAAGAAGGCCATCACCATCGGGGATGGCAACGGTGCGCTCATCGGACTGCTGTTCGCCATGCTGGTGCCGGCCACCATGCCGTGGTGGGCGGTCCTGACAGGCACCTTCATTGCCGTCGTCATCGGCAAGCATATCTTCGGCGGTATCGGGGGCAACGTCTTCAATCCCGTGGTGCTGGCCGTGGCCATCCTGGCCATATCCTGGAAGTACCTGCTTGACTTCGACGCCGCCTTGCTCAATTACGATCCCGGTTTTATGATGGCGGCGCCTCTGGTCAAACTCAAGGCTTTCGGCGTCGATGCGGTTAAGGACTATTCTTATGTCGGCCTGCTATTCGGCCGTCAAGCCGGCGGGATCGGCTCCGGCTTCGGCCTGGGCTTGATCGCGGGCGGCACCTACCTGATCCTGAGAGGATTCATCCGCTGGGAAATCACGCTTTCTTTTCTGGCCGGCGTTTTTGCGATGGCCTCTGTCTTTTATGTGATCGATCCTACCCGGTTTGCCGACCCTTTTTTCCACCTGATCACCGGATACACCCTGATCGGCGCCTTTTTTCTGGCCACCGAAGACTCCGCTTCGCCGGTCAACTTCATCCCGATGCTCATCTACGGGGCCGCCGGGGGCATCATAACCGTGTTGATCCGAAACATCGGGGTCTATGCCGATGGGGTGCTCTATGCCATTCTCGTCATCAATCTGATACAACCCCTGGTCGACAAAATCCGGCCCCAAGCAGTAGGAAAGGTGGTCTAAGATGCGTGAAATGATTCAGATGGTCGTTGTGCTCACGGTCTTGAGCTTCGTTTCGGGTGGCCTGCTCGCCTACGTCAAAGACGGTACCAAAGATAAAATCGAATTCCAGCAATTGACCTTCGTGAAAGGCCCCGCCATCAAGGAAATCCTGAAAGGCGCCGCCAACGATCCGATCACGGATCGCTTCAAGCTCAAGGATGGCGATGCCGAACGGAGCTTTTTCGTGGGGGTGTTCGACGGAAAGCCCGATACGGTGGCCTTCGAGAGCTCCGGCAAAGGTTATGGTGGTGACATCGGGTTGATGGTCGGGGTGAACCTCGAAGACGGCAAGATCGTAGGGGTCGGGGTGACCACCCACAGCGAAACCCCCGGCGTCGGTTCGCGGGCCAAGACCGACCCGACTTTTGTCGCCCAGTTTCCCGGCCAACCGATCGCGGAGACCTTCAAGGTGAAGGCGGACGGCGGCCAGGTGGACGCCCTGTCGGGCGCAACGTTTACGTCACGGGGCGTGGCGGCGGCCCTGACGGAAGCCGGTGAAATCTATGAAAAACTAAAACCACAGATAGAAGATAAGGCAAAGACTTTTTCCAAATAGGCAACGGGGGATCACAATGGCCAAAACGATTGTACAAGAATTTACCAAGGGTTTGTGGGATGAAATACCGCCGTTTCGACTGGTCCTCGGCCTCTGCCCCACCCTGGCCGTTACCAAGACCGTCGAAAACGGGATCGGGATGGGTATAGCAACGACCTTCGTTCTGGTGGGATCAAACGTGTTGGTCTCGGCGCTGCGAAAGGTGATTCCCTCCAAGGTCAGGATCGCCTGCTTCATCATCATCATCGCCACCTTCGTGACGGTCGTCGAACTGGTGATGCAGGCCTTTGCCTACCCGCTGTTTCTCAAACTCGGCATCTTTATTCCCCTCATCGTCGTCAACTGCATCGTGTTGGGTCGGGCCGAGGCTTTTGCATCCAAAAACAACGTCATCCGGTCGACGTTGGACGGTCTCGGCATCGGCATCGGTTTTACCCTGGCGCTGGCGGCACTCGGCGCCGTGAGGGAGCTTCTGGGATCCGGCGTCCTGACGATCTGGGAAAAACCGATTCAAGTCTTTGGACCGTCTTTTCAGCCCTTCACCTTTATGATCGAGGCGCCGGGCGCGTTTGTCGCTTTGGGCCTGATGCTGTGTGTCATGAACCTGCTGGGGAAAAAATAGGAGATCGACATGGGTGACTACCTCGTTCTTGCCATCAGCTGCATCCTCATCAACAACATTCTGCTGGCCCAGTACTTGGGAAACTGTCCTTTTCTGGGAACATCCAAAAAAATGGAAACCGCCACCGGTATGGCCATGGCGGTTATCTTCGTTCTGGTCCTGGCCGGTGCCATGACCTGGGTGGTCGACACCTATGTTCTCAAAAAATTCGGTCTCGAGTATCTGCGCACGATTTCCTTCATTCTGGTGATCGCCTCCCTGGTCCAGTTCGTCGAAATGTTTTTGAAGAAGAGCATCCCCGCGCTTTACGCGGGTCTGGGCATTTTTCTGCCTCTGATTACCACCAACTGCGCCGTCATGGGTGTTTGCCTGATCAACATCAACGAAGAATACAACTTCCTTCAAGCGCTGGTCGCCTCTTTTGCCTACGCTGCCGGCTTCGGCCTGGCGCTAGTTCTCTTCGCCGGCGTGCGGGAACGAATTCTTTTGGCCCGCGTCCCGCGTCCGTTGCAGGACACCTCGATCGGGTTGATTACGGCCGGAATCCTGTCACTGACTTTTTTTGCCTTCAAAGGCTGGGTGTAACACATCGGGAGCGGACTGAAACCATCCTCTGCACTAACAGTTCTCGTCGCCCGATCGGAGACAATCGTTTTAACTTCAAGGGCCACCAGTGCATCGTCCGGCGAAATCAACTGTAGTAAAGTCTCGTCCAGAATCCGGCCGCATTGCGCTGGCCTCCCGCCAACGGTCCATGGAATACGGTCGAACCGTTGACATGGCGCTCTTGTTTTTGTTTAATTGAACATATCGGCCGCCTACGGAGCGAATATGTCCATGCGACCTTTTGGTCATGTTGGGCTTGGGCGCCACCTGTGCGTCGATGTTGACGATCGCATCCAAGGTCTTCTACGTGTACGAAGATCCGCGCATCGCCGAAGTCGAGGGACTGCTTGCCGGCGCAAACTGTGGTGGCTGTGGATACCCCGGATGCTCGGGAGCGGCGGCGGCCGTGGTCGACGGCAAAGCGTCGCCGGGTGTCTGTGTGGTGGCCGGGATGGAAGCCGCCGTCCAGGTAGCGGCGGTGATGGGAATCGATCCCGGCACGGTCGAGCCGCTCAAATCCCTGAACACCTGCCTGGGGGGCGATCGCGCGGAGGACAAGTATATTTACGCCGGCGTCAACAGCTGCCGTGCCCTGGCAACCCTGTCGGGCGGCAAGCGCGAGTGCCGCGTGGGCTGCCTCGGATTCGGCGATTGTATCCGTGCCTGCCGCTTCGATGCCATTCACATGGGACCGGACGGTTACCCGGTGGTCGATGAATTCAAATGCGTCGGCTGCGGCGCCTGCGAGACCGCCTGCCCGAAATCCATCCTGCAGGTCCGCACTATGTCCCAGCGGCTGCTGCATTTCAACCAGGAAGATGACGCCCTGGCCCCCTGCCAGCAAACCTGCCCGGCTGAAATCGACATCCCGCGTTACATCGCCTGCATTCGGGAAGGCGACTACGAAAGCGCCGTCAACACCATCCGTGAGCGCAACCCCCTGCTGCTGGCCTGCGGCCGGGTTTGCCCGCATCCCTGTGAAGACTATTGCCGCCGCGGCATTGAGGACGAGCCGGTATCGATCAACCAGTTGAAACGTTTTGCGGCCGACTACGAAATGAACAGCGGCAAACGGCTTCCGATTGCATGCGCTCCCGACACCGGGAAAAAGGTCGCCGTGATCGGCGGTGGACCGGCGGGGTTGACCAACGCCTATTTCCTGCGGCGTCTGGGCCACGCGGTCACCATCTTCGATATGATGCCCAAGCTGGGCGGGATGATCCGTTACGGCATCCCTGAGTACCGGCTGCCCAAGGAGGTTTTGGAATGGGAGATCGAGGGGATCCTCAATCTGGGTATCGAGCATCGCCCGAACGTCAAGCTCGGCCATGATTTCACCCTGGCAGATCTTGAAACCGAAGGCTTCGACGCCGTTTTCATGGGCATCGGCGCCTGGAGGGACTACAGCCTGAAAGTCGAGGGCGAAGACCTTGAGGGCTGCTACACCGGCATCGATTTTCTGACCAAATTCGCGTTGAACCAGCAAGCCGACCAGCCGGCCCACAAGGTCGGCATCGGTCGCAAGTGCGCGGTCATCGGCGGCGGCAACACCGCCATCGACTGCGTTCGCACCCTGGTACGGCTGGGGGCTGAAGAGGTCTCGATCGTCTACCGACGGACGCGCAAGGAAATGCCGGCCAACGAGGTCGAGATCGTCGCGGCCGAGCACGAGGGCGTTAAATTTCACTTCTTAGCCGCGCCGACCCGTGTCATCGGCGATGAGAACGGCCGGGCCACCCACTTGGAATTCTTGAAGATGGAACTCGGTGAACCCGACGCCAGCGGCAGACGGCGACCGGTGCCGATCGAAGGCTCCGAAACCCAGATGGAAGTCGACATGGTGGTTTCTGCGATCGGTCAAGGCCCGGACGTCAGTTTCATCGAAGCGGACAACCGTTTGAAAGAGATGAGCCTCACCCGTTGGAGCACCATCGATGCGAATCCTGAAATACTGCAGTCCAATATCCCGCAAGTCTTTGCGGCCGGTGACGCCTACACCGGCGCCTCGCTGGTCGTCGAGGCCATCGGCGGCGGTCGACGGGCGGCCAGGGCCATTCATCTTTTCCTCACGGATCAGCCGATAGAACCCGTAGCGAAGTCGCTGCGCAAAAAGCACATCCCCGAGTCACTTTTCGACAGCGTCCCCGGCGTCCGGAATCGGAAACGCGCCGAAATGCCCGAACTGCCGGTCGCAGAGCGCATCAAAACCTTCGAGGAAACCGACCTGGTGCTCAGTGAGGCGGACGCGCTGGCCGAAGCACGGCGCTGTCTGTCCTGTTGCCGTCTGTGCTACAATCCGGATGCCTAAAAAATGGGACGGTGGACAACAGGGCATGGGTAATGGGTGGAGGTTTTCATACTAAAAATTTGACTTGCCAATCTAAAATATCATGGATTCAAACTTTTATACCAGGGTAACCACAGACCACAATTTCGGTCCAGACCTACAAATCCTCGTTCAATAACCGGTTTTATTCGGGAAATAATTGAAACACATTATTCTTTAAGTATATTGGACGATTATAGGCACTTCTGAA
>JARROL010000028.1:0-31726 GCA_037383965.1 Desulfobacterales bacterium
ATCCCCCTTTAAATGCCGTTATTAGCTCGGTATTTGTCAAGTTATATAAAAATATATATCTGACCGAGAACTAAGATGCACGCGCATAAGAGAAGATATTTCTTAACTACCGGTTAAAAGCAAAGCAAAAACCATGCTCACTTGGCCGCTTGCGTCGTAGTTGCTTTTATATTGCAATTAAATTAAGCGGTTATATTAGTTGAAAAATTTGATTGATTAGACTGATTCATATCAGCGCAACTTAAAATATGAGGTAAACTATATAAATTCTATGAAAAATATTACATAACAGCAACCGTAGGGGATCCGCGCATACGGCTGAAAAGGGCGCTTTTGGTCCCTACCCGTGGACAAACTGCAGAGAAAAGGTGAGGGTTTTATGCGGGGAGTAGACGTCAAAAAAGGTTAAAAGCAAGGACAGCCCTGTTGGACCCGTCGCACATAGGTACATCCCATACGCACTCTAAGGAGACAAAAAGCCGCCATCTCTTAAGATTGCGGCTGATATTTTTTTGTGGTGCCGAAGGCCGGACTTGAACCGGCACGGGTCTCCCCACTACCCCCTCAAGATAGCGTGTCTACCAAGTTCCACCACTTCGGCACATATGTCTGACCGGCGTTATTGGGATTTCGTCTCTGCGTTCGGGGCGGTTCCCGTGGCTGCCGGTGCCGGTTCTTGCTGTTTCGCCGGTTCAGCCGGAGTTTTATCCGTGGTTGCTGGTGCCGCCGGCGCCTGATTCGCGGGTTCGGTCGGTGTCGGTTGTTCGTTAGCCGGTGTGGCTGTTCCCGTTTGGGGCGCAGCCTGTTCTGTGACCGGCGGCGGATTTTCCATCATGATGGAGGTTTTGGCCCGGTTGCTCGAATAGTACGCCAGAGCCAGAGACGTGAGCATGAAAATAACTGCGGCGATCGTCGTCAGCTTGCTCAGAAAAGTGGAGGCCCCGGTGCTGCCAAAGAGGGTCTGACTGGAACCACCGCCGAAAGCCGCACCCATGTCGGCGCCTTTGCCGGTCTGAAGCAGAACAATCATGATCAGGGCGATGCTGACCACGACATGAATAATGATCAATACGTGTGTCATGGCGACTTTCGGTGAAAGGACATTATGTCGATTGATAGTGAACGATCTGGCTGAAGGTTTCGGCATCCAAACTGGCACCGCCGACCAAAGCCCCGTCGATGTCCGGCATGGCCATCAGTTCGGCGATATTCTGAGGCTTCACGCTCCCGCCGTAAAGGATTCGGACGCCTTTTGCCAAGGATTCACCCTGCATTTCAGTTAGTTTAGACCTCAAAAACAGGTGAACCTCCTGTGCTTGTTCACGCGTGGCTGTTTTTCCGGTCCCGATGGCCCAAATTGGCTCATATGCGATGACCAGATTCTGCAAAGCATCCGCAAAAAGGCCTTTTAACCCCATTTTTATTTGTTTGTCAAGCACGGAAAAAGTCTTACCGGCCTCACGTTGTTTTTCGGATTCACCGATGCACATGATCGGGATCAGTTGAGTTTGCACTGCTGCAGCGATTTTTTTATTGACCGTTTCATCCGATTCGCCAAAGTATTCTCGCCTTTCTGAGTGACCGATGATAACGTAATTGCATCCGGCCGCTACCAGCATGCTGGCCGAAATCTCACCCGTATAAGCCCCTTCCTTTTCCCAGTGCATGTTCTGAGCACCGATCGAGATCAGGCTTCCCCGGAGTGCCTCCGAAACCCGAAACAGGGCCGGAAAAGTGGGTGCAATCATCACCTCGACACCGGCGACGCCCCTAATCAGCTCCTTTAAGCGGTCCGCAGTCTGTACCGATTCGGACACGTTCTTATACATTTTCCAGTTTCCGGCGATCAGCGGCATGCGCGTCGTCATGATCTTCTCCTATTTGTTGCAGGTGAAAACAAACCCGTATTATTTCATATTCGGCCGTTATTAACCTTTGGAGGTCAAGAGCGGTCGGAGGTGTTCGAACTTTCCAGCGTGTTTGAGCATAGAGGGCGTTGCGGCGAGAATCAAGACATCTCCCAGCGGTCCGACCCCGGCTAGCAGAACGACGGCCAATCCGATAAAGTTCTTGCCGGCAATGATGCGTGCGGCGTCCGGGAAGACGACAAAAAACAGTAGATCGAGCACGCTGGTGACCATGAGACCCCATACTGCCCATTTGCGCAGATTCCAAACACCTATCCCCGTAACCAGAAAAGGGATCATCATGATCAAAAACTTGGCGGCCATTCTCTCTGCTATCGGGCTAGGCGCCACCGGATCGGTGGCCAGCCATAGAACCGATTTGAAAACCGCCAACCAGCCGGCGGCCCAAACCGGCCAGGGAAACCCACGATACATCCGCCACTTCGGGAAAAGGACGAACGGCAGCGGGTTGACGGAGGGCAGGATTCTTTTTTCGCTGTTTTCCACGGGCGCTGCCTGCTTTTCTTTACGGGTCAATTAGTTCATTCCCTTCGGCGACAGTGTCGGCATTGATACGAGGATTAGACTGTATGGGAAGCCCATTTACAATTGAGATCCGATCAACGCAGCCAAATCGGCCATGCGACTCGAGTAGCCCATTTCATTATCGTACCAGGCCAGAACTTTTACCATGTTGTCGACAACATAGGTCGTGGGGGCATCGACAGTTGATGAAAATTGCGAACCGTTGAAGTCGGATGATACCAATGGCAGTTCGCTGTAAGCCAGTATACCGCGCAGAGACTCCTCGGACGCCTTCTTGAGGGCATCATTGATATCAGAAACGGTGACGCCCGATTTCTCCACCGTTGCCACCAAATCGACGATCGATACGTTGGGCGTTGGGACCCTGATTGCCAAACCGTTCAATCGGCCGGCCAGATCCGGCAGTACGAGAGCCACAGCCCTGGCAGCACCGGTGGTGGTCGGGATCATGGACAAAGCCGCTGCTCGGGCCCGACGCAAATCCTTGTGGGGAAAGTCGAGCAGACGCTGGTCGCCGGTGTAGCTGTGGATGGTGGTCATCAGGCCGCTGCGGATCCCGAAGTTTTCGAGCAGTACTTTGGCCACCGGTGCCAGGCAATTGGTCGTGCAGGAGGCATTCGAGATGACGTGATGCTGTCTCGGATCGTAGCGGTTCGAATTGACGCCAAGCACGATGGTAATGTCCGGATCTTTAGCCGGTGCGGAAATGATCACTTTTCGGGCTCCGGCGGCCAGATGTTTTTCGGCATTTTCCCGATCTCTGAACAAACCGGTGCACTCGGCGACGATGTCCACGCCGAATTCCTTCCATCGCAACATTGCCGGGTCTTTGATCGATGTGATCGCTACGGCTTTTCCGTCGACTTCTATGGCGTCGTCTTTGGCGACGATCGACCGATCGAGTATACCGTGCACGGAGTCGTATTTCAGCAAGTGAGCCATGGTGGCCGAGTCGGTGAGATCGTTCACGGCGACCACCTCGACATCGGGATGTTTCAGCGAGGCTCTGAATACCAATCGTCCGATTCTTCCAAAACCGTTGATTCCCAATTTTACACTCATTGTGCCTCCTCCAGACTTTTCATCATTATTAAAGCGTCTTCGCCAGTGTCCGTGTAGTATTTTGGCCGTGTACCCATGATCTGAAAACCAATTTTGCTATAGAGATCTATGGCCGGCCCATTGGAGCGACGAACTTCCAGATACACTTTTCGCGCGTTCCGTCGTTGCGCCAACCCGAAACAATAATCCAGCAACCAAGTTGCAACCCCCTTACGTCGCCAACGGGACGCCACCGCAATTTTAAGCAGGTGCATTTCGTCCAGGGTCAACCGCAGACAGGCATATGCAAGGATCTGCCCTCCGAGCGGATCAAGAACGACAATATCCAGTGCGTCCCGGCAGGACAATTCACCCAGAAAAGAAATTCGCTGCCATGGTTGCTGAAAAGATGACCTTTCGATGGCGATGATACCGTCGATGTGGCTCTCATCAAAGGTAACAATCGACCACCTCGGCACGTCTACCCCCGTTTATTGCCCTTCAAAATACCGCTGGCCATCGATATGCTCTTTTTGCCGAAGACTTCGACGGTGGCGGCCAGGTTTGCGAGATCTTGTTTGCCGCGGGTGTTCAATGCCTTGACCAGCATCGGCAGGTTAACCCCCGACACCACTTCGACCCGTCCTTCTTCGAGAAAGGTGTAGCTCAGGTTGGAAGGTGTACCGCCGAACATGTCAGTCAGAATAAGCACTCCTTCATTTTGGTCGACTTTTTTGATACCGTCTGAAATTTTTTTCCTCAATTTTTCAGCGTTTTCGTTCAAATCGATACTCACCGGCTCCATGTCTTCCGGTCTCGACCCGATGATGAATTCTGTGGCTTCGATGAGGGCGCTTCCGAGTTCACAGTGTGTTACGATTAAGATTCCGATCATTGTTTTCCCGCTTCCGACGGCATTGAGATACAGCTGTTGTTTTGGCCCACAAGAGCTATGAGGCGCTTAAAAGTCATTGTCGATCAATATCACGATGGGTGATGGCGACCTCTCTGCCTGCTTTTTGAACGTGCTCATACAAGCGCCTTGCGATGGCAACCGAACGGTGCCGTCCTCCGGTGCAACCGATGGCAATTGTCAGATAGGCCTTGCCTTCCTTTTCATACAACGGGATCAGATAGTCAAGCAGATCAAAATATTTCGACAAAAATAAGCGTGCGTCATCGTTCTCAAGAACAAACCGTTTGACCGTCCCCGTTTCTCCGTCCAGATCTTTTAATTCCGGCACGAAATAAGGATTGACGAGAAACCGTACGTCGATGACAAGATCCGCGTCGCCGGGAATCCCGTGTTTGAAACCGAATGAAAGCACCTGGATTCGCATAGGCGCCAATTTAATGAGGTTCTTGGCAATATTATTAATTGCGGCTTTAAGCTCATGTACGTTAAACCGCGACGTGTTCAGGACGTATTCGGCTGTTTTCCTCAACACCGCCATCAGGCGATGTTCAGACCGGATGCCGTCGAGGATGCCTTCACCGCGTGCAACCGGATGGTGTCGCCGGGTCTGGCTGTAGCGCCGTAAAAGAATTTCTTCATCGGCTTCGAGGAAAATGATCTCGGGGTCGAAACCCCGGACTCTGACATCTTCGAAAATTGTCTTGTAACTGCTCAGGAAACTCTTTTCGCGCAAATCCATTCCGAAGGCAAAACCTACACTGCCGGCTTCGCGGACACTCGGCAATTTCAGAAAATCCGGCAACAGCAAGACAGGCATATTGTCGACACAGTAAAAGCCGGCATCCTCAAGGGCGGATAAAGCCGTGCTTTTTCCTGAACCGGACAAGCCTGTCACTATGATGATTTTGGGCTTATTCATTGTGTTGGACGGAGAATTTTACCGTTGGTCGGTCGGCACCGGATCAAACCGATTCGGAAGAGACACATAAAGTGCATGTGCAGGCGAAAAGGCCTTGTCAGCCGCTTTTATTATTTTGTGGTTGTTTTCAAGGAGCCGGTCGGGGTCCTTGGGAACACGATTTAAAATTCTGCATCTTCCTCTTTGATGATTGCGTAAATCTCTTCGCGATCAGCGGCCTTCAATAGCCTTTCTCTAAATGGGTCGTGTTTGAGTATCTTCGAAATTCTTGCCAGTAGTTTCAAGTGAAGTCCGGTTGAGTTTTCCGGTGTCACCAGAAGAAAAAAGATATGGGTGGGACGGTTGTCCATCGATTCGAAATCAACCCCTTTGCGGCTGAGGCCAAATCCGAGGACCAATCCGTCCAGGTCCTTCAGTTTTCCGTGGGGAATGCCGATACCGCTTCCAATTCCGGTGCTGCCCAGCCGTTCTCTTTCCATCAGGACCCGTACGAGTTCCTCCCGGTTGACTTCCTTTAAACGAGAAATCGGCTCAACGAGTTCTTCCAGAATTCCCTTTTTATCCTGCGCCTTCAGATCTGCGAGAATCGCGTCTTTGGGCAACACATCCAGGATTTTCATATGCAAATTACCCATCAATTTAAGGCCCATGACAAGGCCATGTAATTCTATCGGTATTGGCGCCGTGCACCGGGCCAAGCTTCTGATGAGCCCATAAAATGTGGTTAAGTGCTGGGTTGAATCAAGCCGAGATGACCGTCTTTGCGACGATAGAGAACATTTACCCGATCGGTTTGAGCATTGGTGAACACCAAAAAATTGTCGTCTAGCAGATCCATCTGCATCACCGCTTCTTCGACATCCATCGGTTTGTAATCGATGTTCTTGATCTTTATCTGTGGCCGGTGGTCATCTTCTTCTGTCACATTGACCATAAATTCCGGCGGAATGTCTTTGATGCTGGATTTGGCTCCGCCTCTTCTTTCCCGGGTCTTCTGTTTGCCTTTTTTTAATTGTTTTTCCAGCTTGTCCATGACCATGTCGATAGCTGAATACATATCATTGATTTCTTCTTTGCCGATGAGGTTGAGGCGGTCTCCGCTAATGTTGATTTCGGCGATGTGACGAAATTTTTCAACCGAAAGGACAACGCTGGCCTCGGCCGGATTATCCAGCAACCTGTCAAATCGATCGAGTTTTTCTTTGACATAGGTTTTTAAATGTTCCGAAGGTGGCAGGTTTTTAAACGTCACGGAGACTTGCATGTAAAACTCCTTAAATCTGTTTGCGCCTGCTGGACGGCAGTACATTCAGCATCTCACGGTACTTTGCAACAGTGCGGCGGGCGATGTCGATGTGTGACTCCTTCAGCATTTTTGCGATCTTGTCATCGCTGTAAGGTTTGCGCGGGTTTTCACTGGCGATGATCTGTTTAATTTTCTCCTGCACGCTGACCGAAGCGATCGCACCACCATGGTCGCGCTTAATAGAACTGTTGAAGAAATATTTCAACTCAAAAATTCCCTGCGGTGTATACGCATATTTGTTGGTCGTGACCCGGCTGATGGTCGACTCGTGCATGCCGATGTCTTGGGCGACATCCCTAAGCACCATCGGTTTCAAATGCGTAATGCCCTTTTCAAAAAATCCCCTCTGGTACTGCAGAATGCTCTCCATTACCTTGTAGATCGTCTTTTGACGCTGGTGGATACTCTTGATCAACCAGGCGGCCGAACGCAACTTGTCTTGAATGTAACTGCCTGCCTCGCCGGAGACCTTGTCCTTGGCGCCGATCGATTTCTTATAAAACGGGTTGACCCTCAGCTTTGGCATGCCGTCATCGTTGAGCACGATGACAAAGTCGTTGTCCATTTTGTAAACGTAGATGTCCGGGGTGATATACTGGGGTGTGTCGTCGGAATATTCGCGGCCCGGCCGCGGTTCGAGGCTCTTGATGATATTAACGGCCGCAACGATGTCATCCATGCCAACCTTCAAAGTGCGGACGATGGCTTTGTAATTTCTCTTCTCGAGATTCCCGAGGTGATTCTTGATGATTTCAGTGACAAGCGTATCGTCGATTTTGAGATGCCGGGCTTGGATCATCAGGCACTCGCTGAGATTCCGCGCGGCCACCCCGATCGGATCGAAGGTCTGGATGAGCGCCAATACCTCTTCGACTTTTTCCATTTCGGCACCCGTTATCCGGACTATTTCTTCCAAGGCGACATCGAGGTAGCCGTCCTGGTTGAGATTGCCCACGATAAGGCTGCCGATGTTTTCCTCCAGCTTGTTTGGTGAGGTCATCAACAGCTGCCAAAGCAGATGGTCGTTAAGGGTTTCTTTACGGGCGATGAAGGCATCGTATTTCGGGGCTTCCCGGCTTTCTCCTTCGTAATTTACCCGGCCTGGCGTGTTGTATTCATCGAGATAATTGCTCCAGTCGATATCGTCCTGAATTTTATCTTCGATCGTCACTTCTTTGGCGTCGGCCCCCTCGTCGACGACCTGTTCGGTCGGTTCCAGTAGTCGATCGTCTCCGGGTGCATCCTGTAGCTCTTCAAGCGCCGGGTTCTCCTCGAGTTCCTGGCGAATGGTGTCCATCAGCTCCAGGCGCGAGAGTTGAAGAAGCTTGATCGCCATCTGCAGCTGGGGAGTCATAATCAGCTGCTGCGTCAGTTTAAGCTGTTGTCTGAGTTCGAGTGCCATGTTTTCTATAGTCTAAATTCGTTTCCGAGGTAAATTTTTCGAGCAATTTCACTGGATGTTATGTCTTCGGGGGTTCCGGCGACGACCACCTTGCCCTCGTTCAGTATGTAAGCGGTGTCGCAGGACTGCAGCGTATCGCGCACGTTGTGATCGGATATGAGAACCCCGATCCCCCGTTTTTTAAGATGCCCGATAATCTTCTTGATGTCAATGACGGCCAAGGGATCGACCCCGGCGAATGGTTCGTCGAGGAGCATGAACTTCGGATTTGTCGCCAGGGATCGGGATATCTCAAGCCGCCGTTTTTCGCCACCCGAGAGCACGGCGGCTTTTTGACCCGCCAGGTGCTTGATACCGAGCTCCTCGAGCAGCAATTCCGCCCGTTCTTCCTGCTCAACTTTGGTCATGGCAAGGGTTTCGAGAATGGCCATAATGTTTTGTTTGACCGTCAGCTTCCTGAAAATCGAGGGTTCCTGGGGTAAATAACCGACACCCTTGCGGGCCCGAAGGTGCATGGGGTAATCGGTCATATCCTCCTCGTTCAGCAGCACCTTGCCCGCATCCGGCTTTACCATGCCGACGGTCATGTAAAAGGTCGTCGTTTTGCCGGCGCCGTTCGGACCGAGAAGACCGACGACGTGTTGGTTGGTTAGCTCCAGGCTGACGGAATCAACCACTGTTCTGCCGTTGTAGATCTTGCCCAGATTTCGTAAAGACAATACGGTCATTTGGGTCTGACTTCCGCGCCTGCCGCCGACCGCCCCGATGTTATGCTCTGTATAGCAGATTTGATCATGGCATCCATGACGGCCTTTACCCGGTTTTTCGGGCCGCCGACCACGTTAAATTGATCCGTGTCGAGAAAAAGGGTGATTTTGGATCCGCTGACCGCCCCCCCGCCACTGGCGACTGTCACCTCCTCGCCGGACAATTCGAGCATGCGGTTTTTGGCATCGTAGGCGGCGCGTTCCGCGGTTGCCGTCAGTTCGGTTGAGACAATGCGCACATGGCCCTCGGCGAAGATTTCACGAATGTTGGCACGGCCGACGGTTTTCGGGGAAGACGGTCGGTCGCTGCGCCTGTAATGCACCATGAGCCGGTCGGCCGTCAGGGTGTAATCCCCGCGGACGACCTTAACGTTACCTATAAACTCAGCCGTTTCTGTTGTATCATCGCTGATAAGTTCGTCGGCTGTGATGGTGACCGGCGGAGATGGTTTTGCCGAAAAAACACCCGACGCACCGTCATGCAGCTCCGCCCCTGCCGGGCAAATACAGCCACTTATCCATATGAGCGACATGGCAGTGAGGATTCGGCAGGGCAGACACTTACAAAGAAAGATCCTCACTGAAGGTGCCCTTTACGTTGCCCTTGAAAACGGCTCTTTTCTTGTCAAGCTCGAGGGTCATGCTGTCGGCGTTCAGTTGGTAACCGTCGCCGGTTATTTCGACAGGGGACTGCGCGAAGAGAAATTGTTTTTCATGTCGGTAGTGAAGTTCATCAGTCAGAAGCCGTGAATCTTCGTTCTTCAATTCGACATGGCCGCTGACCATAACGTTGCGGGTTTCGGTTTCCAGCGTGCCGCTGTCGGCCGACAGGTGGATGGGCCGTTGATTATCGATGAAAAAGGTCATCCTTGCATGCCGTGGCCGCATCCAGTTGCCACTCTTTTTTCCCATCGCGGGTGGCCGTCTGGTGGATGTCGTCAATCGCCATGTCTACTCCCGGCTGAATAGCGGAGATGAACTGTTCCGGCTTATCGAGAACTCGACGGTAGTTGAAATAAGCGACCACCAGCAAACCGATCGTCGTCACGATGAAGAGCGCAAAAACAATTTTAAGCGTCCGGGATTTTATTTTCGGCACGTTATGCAAAATCCGTTCACGAATGGTGAAAGACATTAAATTTTATGTAAAAATAGTATCGCGCGACCGGTCAAAAGTCAAGATACGAAAAACTTTGCCTTGATTATCAGGTTATTACTTGTTATTTAACTCGACTTTCTGGATTTATGAAGTGACGAAAAGAATTATCCCCCCGGCTTGAACGTCAAATAAGGCCGGGCAACCGAACAGGCAAGGTCGAAATGAGCCGTTACAAGGTCAACAAGTCAATCCGGGACATCAACGCCAAGATAAAAGCCGGCAAAGTGGTGGTTGCCACGGCCGAGGAGATCATCGATATCGTCAAATCCAACGGTCCGGAGGAAGCGGCGCGACAGGTGGATGTGGTGACCACCGGCACATTCGCTCCGATGTGTTCTTCGGGAGCCTTCATCAATTTCGGCCACTCGGCACCCGGCATCAAGGCATCCAAGGTATGGCTGAACAACGTTCCGGCCTATGCCGGCCTGGCAGCCGTAGACTGTTTTGTCGGCGCCACCGAGCCCTGTGAAGACGATCCGCTGAACAAGGTGCACCCCGGCGAGTTCAACTACGGAGGGGGACACGTCATCCAGGACCTTCTGGAGCGCAAAAAAGTTCACCTTAAAGCAACTGCTTACGGGACCGATTGTTACCCCAACCGGATGATCGAAAAAGAAATAACGCTCAAGGGCCTGCCGCAAGCCACTTTGTGCAATCCGCGCAACGGTTACCAGAACTACAATTGCGCCGTCAATCTTTCGAATAAGACCGCCTACACCTATATGGGAACCCTCAAGCCGAGAGCCGACAACGCCAATTACTGTTCAGCCGGACAGTTGAGCCCGCTGTTCAACGATCCTTATTATATGACCATCGGCATGGGTACCCGCGTGTTTCTCGGCGGCGGGGAAGGGTTCGTGACGTGGCACGGCACCCAGCACAAGCCGTCAGTCAAGCGGACCCCGAAGGGAATTCCGGTATCGCCGGCCGGAACCCTCATGGTGATGGGCGACTTGAAGAAGATGAGTGCCAAGTGGATCAAAGGGGTGAGCATCCAGGGGTACGGCTGCTCGCTGGCTGTCGGTCTGGGGGTCCCAATACCGCTATTGAATGAAAAAATGGCGCAGTATACGGCGATATCGGACGAAGACATCTTTACGCAGATCATCGATTACGGAATGGATTATCCGGGTGGCGTTTCAAGGAGTTACGGGCAGGTCAGCTATGCCGAGCTGAAAAGCGGCACCATCCGGTTCGACGGTCGGGACGTGCCGACCGTGCCCCTTTCCAGCCTGATACGAGCCCGTGAAATAGCTGAGACGCTCAAAAAGAGGATTTCACAGGGCAAGTTTCTTCTGACTGAGCCTGTATTCACGCTACCGAGGTGACAGGCGATATGGCGACGTCGATCCGAACCTTTGTTGCCGTGAAACTGCCCGAAACCGTCCTTGCAGCCATCGGCGAGGTGCAGGAGCAACTGGCGGTCTACGGTTTCAACGTGCGCTGGGTGACGACCGGCAACATCCACCTGACCCTGAAATTCCTCGGCGAGGTCCATGAAGATGAGCTCGACGGTATCGGCGCGGTTCTGACCGAGGCCGTCCATGGATTCGCTCCGCTGCGGCTTGCAGCCGCGGGCGTCGGCGTGTTCCCGAGTGTCAAACGGGCACGGGTCATCTGGATGGGACTGTCGGGTCAGCTGTCTGAATTCGCATCCCTGCAGCGTTCGATCGAGGATCGTCTGGCGACGATCGGTTATCCGCGTGAAAAACGCCCTTTTTCCGGTCATCTAACCCTTGGGCGCGTCAAGGGCCCCATCGCGGCTTCCCGACTGACGACGGCAATGGGCGCCTTTCGCGACTGTGCATCGGAAACCTTTGAGGTCGACCGGGTGGTTTTATTCAAAAGCGACCTGCGACCGACCGGAGCGCTGTACACCGAACTCCGGCAAGTCACTTTATCCGGCCAATAGGGTTCCAGGAGAGTTTATTCGGATCGGGCGGACCTGCGTTGCGGCCATCGGAGGGCCTCAGCAGAACACCGATCCCAACCACCAGCCACATCAATGGGATCGGTCCATGTCATTGGGCACCGGTTTCGCCATTGAGGAGGAAAAGATGAGCAACGTTACCGATAAGGCAAGAGCAGTGGAATCCGCTATAACCCAGATTGAGCGGCAGTTCGGCAAGGGATCGATTATGAAGCTCGGTGACAGCCCGGTCATCAAAGTTCCTGTCATCCCCACCGGTTCGCTGACCCTCGATCTTGCACTGGGCGTCGGCGGCCTGCCACGCGGCCGGGTGGTGGAAATCTTCGGGCCGGAATCGTCAGGCAAAACAACTCTGGCCTTGCATGCCGTGGCCGAGGCTCAGAAGAAGGGCGGCATCGCCGCCTTTGTCGATGCCGAGCACGCCTTGGACACCGTATATGCCAGGAAACTGGGCGTCAATTGCGACGACCTGCTGGTTTCCCAGCCGGACACCGGTGAACAGGCGCTGGAGATAGCCGATATGCTGGTCCGCAGCGGTGCCATCGATGTGCTGGTCATCGATTCCGTGGCGGCGCTGGTGCCGAGAGCCGAGATCGAAGGTGAAATGGGGGATTCCCACATGGGGCTGCAAGCCCGATTGATGTCGCAGGCGTTGCGCAAGTTGACCGGTACCATCGGCAAGACCCGCACATGCGTGATCTTTATCAACCAGATCCGGATGAAAATCGGGATCGTGTTCGGCAATCCGGAAACGACCACCGGCGGCAATGCCTTGAAATTTTACGCCTCCGTTCGGCTTGACATTCGACGGGTAGGTGCGATCAAGGAAGGCCAGGAGGTAACCGGCAATCGTACGCGCGTACGGGTCGTCAAGAACAAGATGGCGCCGCCCTTCAAAGAAGCCGAGTTCGATATTGCCTACGGTGAGGGCATTTCGAAGACCGGTGATTTACTTGATCTTGGAGTGCAGGTCAACGTCATCGAAAAAAGCGGTTCGTGGTATTCTTTTGAGGGTGAGCGGATCGGCCAGGGCCGTGAAAACGTCAAGCGTTTTTTGACGGAAAATCCAGACATCTTCACTGCGGCCCTCCAGAAGGTCAGGGAAGCCGTCGGACTCGCGGAAAAAGCGGTGGAGGAAAAACCGAAGGACGGAAAGTCGAAAACGGAGAGCGACAAATGACAGGCAATGATGCGCGCGACAAATTTTTAGATTATTTCAAAAAACACGGGCACGAGGTGGTCAGGAGTTCATCGCTCGTGCCGCAGGACGACCCGACGCTGCTGTTTACCAATGCCGGCATGGTTCAGTTCAAGCGCGCCTTCCTCGGTGAGGAGAAACGTGGGTACAACCGGGCAACGACCGCCCAGAAGTGCGTGCGAGCCGGCGGAAAGCACAACGACTTGGAAAACGTCGGCTACACGGCCCGGCATCACACTTTTTTCGAAATGCTTGGCAACTTCTCCTTCGGCGATTATTTCAAGGAAAAGGCGATCGACTTCGGGTGGGACCTGCTCACCAACGGTTACGGCTTGCCGGAAGACAAACTCTGGGTGTCGATTTACCTGGACGACGACGAAGCTCACGACATCTGGTATAGACAAGTCGGCGTACCGGAAGAGCGGATCAAACGCTTCGGCGAAAAAGACAATTTCTGGGCCATGGGTGACACAGGCCCCTGTGGCCCCTGCAGTGAGATCCACCTTGATCGCGGCGAAGCCTACGGTTGTGGCCGTCCGGATTGCACACTCGGTTGCGAATGCGATCGATTCCTGGAAATATGGAACCTGGTTTTCATGCAGTTCAACCGCGATGCCTCCGGAGTCCTGACCCCTTTACCCAGGCCGAGCATCGACACCGGTCTGGGACTCGAGCGGATTGTGTCGATCCTGCAGGGAACGGCCACGAATTTCGAGATCGACCTGATTTTTCCGATCATTCAAAAAGCCGCGACACTCTGCGAAAAAAATTTCGGACAAAACACGGCGATCGATGTGGCCCTTAAGGTTATTGCCGATCACAGCCGGGCGGCCGCCTTTTTGATCGGCGACGGCGTCTTTCCCTCTAACGAGGGGCGCGGGTACGTCCTGCGGCGTATCATGCGCCGGGCCATCCGGTACGGACGCACTATCGGCTTGAACCGGCCATTCCTGCACCAGACCGCGGGCGTCGTGTTCGACATCATGCAGTCGGCCTATCCGGAACTGATGGACGCCCGATCGTTCATCACCAATGTCATCAAAAACGAAGAGCTGCGGTTCATCGAGACACTCGACACAGGTCTGAGACTGCTCAACGACACGTTGGCCGACCTCGAGGCCGCCGGGCGCGATGAAATCCCAGGCCGGGTCATTTTCAAACTCTACGACACCTACGGATTTCCGGTCGACATCGTGCGCGATGTCGTCAGAGAAAAGCAGTTCCGTCTCGATATGATCGGATTCGAGGAAGCGATGGCCGGACAGCGGGCCCAATCCCGGTCGAAGACGACTTTTGCCAAAATCAGTGATGCTTATAAAAACCTGACATCCCGAGGCGTCAGCGTTCAATTTGTCGGGCACGCGCAAACCACGGCTGCCTCAAAGGTGGTGTTGCTGGTTCAAAACGGCGAGGCCGTCGATTTGGCCGGGGCCGGCAGCGACGTCGAAATCGTCACCGAATCAACCCCCTTTTACGGTGAAGCCGGGGGCCAGGTCGGCGACAGCGGGCGCATCAGCAGTTCCGATCTCGAGGTCGAGGTGACCGACACCGTCAAGGACCCCACCGGTTTGATCATTCACAAGGGACGAATTCTATCCGGACGGATCAAAACCGGCCAGACCGTAACCCTGAGCGTCGACAGTGAAAAGAGGCGCGCCACCCAGCGCAACCACACGGCGACGCACATCCTTCACGCTGTTTTGCGCGGTGTTCTGGGGGACCACGTCAAACAGGCCGGCTCACTGGTTGCACCCGACAGGCTGCGATTTGACTTCAGTCATTTCTCACAGATCGACCCGGACACCTTGAGCCGAATCGAAGAATTGGTCAACGATCGCATTCTCGAGAACATTCCGGCTCAAACCGTCGAGATGGCGGCCGACGAGGCATTCAAATCCGGTGCCATGGCGCTTTTTGAAGAAAAATATGGCGACCGGGTGCGGGTGGTGTCGCTGGCCGGTTTCAGCAAAGAGCTGTGCGGTGGAACGCACGTTGCGAACACGGGCGACATCGGCTTGTTCAAGATCATCGGTGAGTCGAGTGTGGCTTCGGGTGTGCGGCGCATCGAGGCCCTGACCGGCAAAGCCGCCTTGGCCCATAGCCGACAAAGTGACCGTCTGCTGCAGGAGACGGCCCGGCTGCTGAAAGATACGCCTGAGGCCCTTCCTCAGCGGGTGACCAAGCTGATCGCCGACCAAAAGGCCCTCGAAAAAGAGGTCGAACGTCTCAAGTTCAAGCTGACGCGCCTGTCGGCTTCGGGTGCCGAAGACGACTTGCAGACCGTGGACGGCGTAAAGGTTCTGGCCAAAAGGGTGACGGCCGACAGCCCTGCGGCCCTGAGGGAACTGGCCGACCAGTTTAAAGGAAAAATGACATCCGGGATCGTTGTGCTGGGAGCCGCCGCCGGCGGCAAAGCCTTTTTGATCGCCCTGGTGAGCAAAGACCTCAGCCAGCGGTATCACGCCGGCCATATCGTCAAGGAACTGTCGGCCATGGTGGGCGGCAGCGGCGGTGGAAGACCGGACATGGCACAGGCCGGCGGAACGCAGCCCGAGAATCTCGATCAGGCATTGCAGAAAACCTACGAAATCATTCAGCGCGCCTAAGGGCCCACTCAGAAATAACGTCACATTTTGGACACCGATGCACCCCGTCTGGCCGTGTCGCGAAAACGAGGATTATCCTAATATTCATGTGTTTTTGCACCTTGCCAGGCGGGCGCCTCAACGCTCAAAATTGCGAACTTATTTTTTCGTGAACCCTAAGTGTCTCCTCAAACATAAATTGTCTTATCCATTGTCGATTTGGAATTTTTCACCGACCGCCCCCCCAGTTTGCCGGCGCGCTCTTCATGCCGCTTGACACCTTCCGCCTTTTTTAGCTATAATTAACTGAATTAAATAGCGATATTTTCGTTATCAGCTGTCAGTGGAGCCTGTTTTATGGATTTTGTGGATCAGATCAAGAAATATTACGGCGACCATGTTCCCGACGCCGTGTTGGAGAAAAATCATCTCAAGGCGCCCTGCCCGTTCTGCAGGCCCGACGAAAACGGGGAAAAAGGCACCCTGGTGGTTTACCTGAGCCAGGACAGTTATTTTACCGGCTATTTCAGGTGTCTGAACCGCTGTCGTCCAGGCGGATTTTGGCTGCACTTCGGTCGCTTGATGGGAATCGATCCACAAGACATTCCAGGATACGATCCGGATCGCGACCCCTTTTTGAGGGACATCGTGTATCCGATCAAAAATCTCAAGCCGGACATCATCAAGTTCACTTCCCTGATGACCGAGAGCGAGTACGCCCACTTCGGGGAGTTCGGTGTTTCCCGGACAGTGGTGAACGAAATGAAAATCGGCTACAACGGCCGTTATCTGGTATATCCCTATGTGCTCGAGGACGGCAACTGCTACGCAGCACGGTGCATATTGCCCGGTCGTCCGGAGGACAACTTCTGGTACGGCGACGAAAACTTTTTCAAAGGCGACTTTCAGATTTTCGACACCCCTGAAATCGAGCGCTGTCAGGGCGGAGCACTTTTCATCGTTGAGGGCGAAGACAACCTGCTGACCCTCAAAGAACTCGGCTATCCCGGCGTTGCCGTTCCCACCGCTGCCGATCTCGAGCATATCACTGCCGTTCACCTGGCCGATATCAACCAGGTGTTCATTGCAGTCGCCAATGCTCCCGAAGCCCAGCTGGCGGCCCGCGAGGCCGCGACCCGCATCGGTTTCAAGGTGAGAATCCTGAAGTGGCCGGCGCATGTGAGGCGCGGCTATACCCTCTGCGACCTGGCGCGGGACAAAGGTCAGGCGTTTCGATCGGCAGTTGCAGGGCTGATTCAGTCTGCCAAGGCGTTTTCGCCTTTTTCGGCACCCGAAAAGGAACACCGAAAATTTTTCGAACGGGTCGAGCAAAATTGGAACGGTCGAGCTGAGGGGCTGCGTTCCGGATTTGACAAGCTGGACCGCGCCTTGGGCGGGAGCCGGGGTATCAACATCATGGGCGGGCCCCCTAAAGCCGGCAAGTCCTGTTTTTACATGCAGGTGTCAACTGAAATGGCCCGCCGCAAGACGCCGGTGATTTACTACGACTTCGAAAACGGCCGCCAGAAAATTTACTCTCGAACCCTGTGCCGTTTGGTTCAACTCGCTGAACAAGATATTCGCCAGCAGTCAGATGATGAAAAGGTGCGTCGGCAGATCGACGGCATCCGACAGGAATTCAGAGGGCTCCTGCAGTACTTCAGGGTCGTGACCGATCGCAAGCTGAATCCGGACATCATGCGTCGTCAGGTCGACTTCCTGCAGCACGAAACCCGCACAGACAGCACCGTCGTGGTGATCGACAGCCTTCACAAACTACCCTTTAAAGATCTCTCCGACCGTCGCACCGGCATCGATTCATGGCTGCGTCACATGGAAGCCATCCGTGACGAGCAGAACGTCTCTTTCTTCGTCATTTCCGAACTCTCTCGGGGAGAAGGCGGGCAGTACACCAAAAAACCGGATCTCGGCGCCTTCAAGGAGTCGGGTGACATCGAATACAGCGCCGACAATGCCATGATTTTGCTGCCCGACTGGAATCCGGTCGATCCGATTTCATCGAAGGAGCGGGTGAGTTCGCTGTGGCTGGTGGCCAGCCGGGAAAACAGTCCGGGCAAGATTGCCAGCTATCGACTGGCGTTTCCTCACTGGGGGTTTGTGGAACTCTGATTATAAGATGCATTCTATCCCTGAAGTCAACCACAGTCATTTGAAGACCTCGATCCCGACCGGTTGTGTCTTCCTGGTCTGCCTGGCGCTCGGGTTGCTTGCGGCCGGATGCACGCAACCGGTTGTACCCCGGCCGAACGTCGAGATTCCTCAAGCCGTTGAGAAAACGACGGAGCAGCGCGCCTATGCGGCCATGGAAAGCGGTGAGTATCTTGCCGGGATCCGTCTTTACGAGCAGGTGCTCCGCAAGGACCCGGGCAACGCAAAGGCCCTTTACATGCTTGGCTATGGCTATGGCCAACTGGGAGAAGTCGAGAGCGAAATCGCTTATTACAGGGTCGCGGTCCAAGCGGGCTACCGGACCGAGCAAAGTCTTCACAACTTGGGGAAAGCCTGCCTTGCAGTCAATCGACCGGAAGAAGCCATCGCGGCTTTTGACAGCGGATTGGCGTTAAATCCGCTGAGCGCCGACAATCATTTCGGCCTCGGGATGGCCTATCAGAAAAAATCAGAATACGATGCGGCCCGAAAAGAATTTGTGACCGCCATCCGGATCGCACCGGAAGTATTGGAATTCCGGGAGTACCTCGGTCTATTTTACGAAGAAACCGGTTACATGGATCAGGCTGCAGAACAGTTCAGAAAGATCCTCGAGCGCGATCCGCAGTATGTAGGCGCACGCGAGCATCTGGAGCATCTCGTGCGCCAGAAAAACCTGAAGGAAGGGCGCACCGGCACCGGTGTCCAATAATCGAAGGCCGGCCGCCCACCGGTTAAGGCGCGATGATGCCTCCGGAATTCCTTATTTTCCCTGCAACACATCGATCATCGAGAAAACTTTTCCTCTTGCTCCTTGCTGAAATTTTACATGCAGGTAGGCAATGGCATCCAGGGTGCCGCGGGCATAAACTTCGCGGCCGTTGACGTTGTGGCTGAACTCAAACCGAACGGTCCCGTCGGCAGATGTCAGGGTATAGGTGTGCCAACCGTGTCCGGTCAGAAATTTTTCCGGAATGCCCCAGAGGTTTTTCTGTCTTTCAGGATCCCGTTCCTTGAGGATATCGGCTTCGACGAACGGAAGTCCCAAATCGTTGAAGTATGTCACCATGGCTTTGGCGGTCCCGCTCGTATCGGCTTTTCCTTTCTGGTGGCTTTCTCTGATCTCAAGGCTGTAGCCCTCGAAGAGGCCCGGAAATAATCGGGCGGCTTGCGCCATCATCGCTTGAAATCCGACGATCTGTTTGGCCATATTGGGGGCAATCACGGCCGCTGTCGACGAATGCCGGACGGCCTCTTCCAGCCGGTCGCGATCTCCCCCGGTGGTGCCCATGACAAACGGCAGCATGTTGGCACAGTAAAAGTCGCCATTTGAATTGACGGCCGACGGGTGGGTGTAGTCCACACTGATAAAATCGGAGCTCACAGCCCTGACCTTCGATAAGGTGGCATCGCGGTCTTCAGGCCTTACGAGACGGACAGTGATATTTTCAATGCGCGTTTCGCTCTCTGAAATTTCGGGTCCGGTGAACGAAAAGGGAATCAACTCGAAACGGCTGTCGTTCAAGACGTGCCGCGCTACGGCACCAGCCATGCTGCCCGGAAGGCCGTTGACCATCACTTTAATCGAATCCATCGGGGATGCCTCCTTTGCGGGGTTTAGGTATTAATTGTGACGGCAACTGTCGACCACATCGGATATGATGGCGTTTAGCTGCGGGAACTCGTTTTCTCCGTCGCGGTTCAACCGCCGGTGCAGATGCCGGACGGCGGTCGGTATATAGGCTTCAAATTGGGTTTTACCCTTGACTTTGCTGAGGTGACCAAATGCGCCCAGGATTTGAAGATTGCGGGTCAGGCAGCAGTAATGATAGCCCTTGTGGAACCGATGCGGATCGACGGGTCTGGTCAAGTCGATCTGTTGCAAACAATACGCCAGCAGCTGATCCTCAACGATCTGGGGCAGATCGACATAAGGGTCGATTAACAGCGATGCCAGATCGTACTGGATCGGCCCTAAGCGGCCGCCCTGAAAGTCGATGATGACGGCGGTTCCATTTCTGATCATGATGTTGCGGGACTGAAAGTCGCGATGCATGAATCCATTGATGCCGAAAGCCAGGGCGCGATCGGCCAACCGGTCGAACTCTCCCGCCAGATCGGCAAACGAGACACTGCGACCCAAATACGTTTTCAAAAAAGCCTCAACAAAATAGCGGCATTCTTTTTCGAGGATGAGCTCGCGACTGTAGGACGGCGTCTGGTATGCCCATGCCGGATCGAAGTTTTTGGCGCCGGTGAAGGCCATTGTGACCAGCTGCCGGATGATTGGCCGATAATGGGCGACCAGTTCTTTACGTCGCGAGGTGCGCCGGATTTTCTCTTGCAGGTGTTCGTCACCGATGTCTTCCAGGTAGACCAGCCCCGCAAAACGATCTGAGAGGTAAATTTGCGGCACGTCGATACCGGCGGCCCGGAGGTGGCGGCCGATGGCCACAAAGGCGTCGACTTCGGCGGTCCGTGTGTCGGTGCGAATGCCGTGGTCCGCCAGGATCAGGGAAGACGGTCCGGATGTCAGCCGGTACCAGAGTCGATCGGAACCGTCTCCGGCCAGTAGTTCGCGTTCGATCGGGCCTGGGGGACAGTCCGGCAAAACCTGTGCGAACGCCCGGGGCGTCATCTTATCGTAAACCGCCTGACGGTAGCGTTCGGGAGTGCCGATGTCGGTCCAGTAGTGTCCGGCCGCAATGAAGGCCTTAACTCCCCGTCCCTCGGCGATCAGGGTCCGATAGGTATCGATACTGCTGTGAAAAGAGGCCGGTGGGACGAGCTTGAGGACCTCAGGATCGAGAACCTGGATGCCCGTGAAGGCCAAGAGCCGACCGTTCGGAAGATGTGCGCTTGTGCCTGGTTCGCCGAAGCCCGTCACGAGATCCTCCGAGTCGACAGCAACCGTGTTGAATGCCGGTGCGTCGTGCAGAACCAAGGTCACCGGTTGCGGGTGCTGCCGGTGGAATCGATACACCGCTTGCAAATCGATGTCGGTCACGATGTCGCTGTTGACAACCATAAAGGGCTGATCGTCCCAGAAATCCGCAACGTTCTTGACTGCACCGCCGGTACCGCGGATCACCGCTTCAAAGCGTGTTTGTACCGGTATCGTGTACTTGCTTCGGGCCACGAAAGCTTCGATTTGATCATGCAGGTGGTGGGTGTTGACGACGATGGCGCGGCAGCCGGCCGCCACGAGTTGCCGGATCATCAGGTCCAGAATCGGCTGATCGGCGATCGTGAACAACGCTTTCGGTCTGAAACCGGTGTAGGGAAGCAGCCGGGTGCCAAAACCGGCGGCAAGGATCATTGCTTTCATTGCGGACTCGTTCGATTCGCTTCCTCAACCTGTTCGCGCTATTTTTTATTCCGCCGGCGTAATAGCGTTACTGCAGACGGCTGAGGTAACGGTTGATGGCGACGGCAAAAATTTCAGTTTTTTCAATATCTTCCGAGCTTTTAATTCCCTGACTGATGAAAAAATCGGCTGCGTTTTCATACGTCACCTTGGAAAGTGATTCGCGGCGTCCGATTTCTTTGCGTTTGTACATCCGCCGTCCCCTGGCTTCGATCTTTTTTAGCCGATCCTTTGCTTTCAGGCCGTCCGGCGGTGCCCACATGAAATGATTTAACACGATCAGATAGGATTCAAAATAGGTAGTCAGAAATGCGGCAAAGAGTTTCAGTTTTCTGAATCCGGCAGACGTGATGTTGTAGGTGTCCGGCAGCGTCTGGTGGGGAATGAGGACCGCGTCATCGATGAAAATCTTGAGCGTTTTGCGGACAACGTATTCCGGATTCAGGTCGACGTCGTAGGCGAACTCGTTCTTGAACAGGTGCTGCAGGAACCGGTATCCGCTGTGAATGTCGGCAGCGGCGAACTGGAAGGCGTCCAGGTGCAGGATCTCCAGAGCGGTAAAAGACGCCGGAATGAAAAAAGCAACACCGTTGTTCTTGTAGTATTCCAAGCTTGTGCGCTGGCTTTCATTGACCGTGTATTCGATCTCAGTGGCCACGTCGTCTTTTGATTTGGCGATCGGCTCGATGAATTTTCTCTGGACGTAAGATTCGAGGGCATTGTTTATCGCATAATCCTGATCGAGCAAAAGGGTGTCGGCCAATTGAGCTGCCTGAGTGTTGAGATAACGCATGTAAAGGTCGACGATCGTCTTGAGATGGGCCTGGGTAAACCGGGACTTGGGGGTGTTGAGAATGGCGCAGGCGCAGAGGCCATGCGCGGTGACCACCGTCTCTTTGTTGATGGCGTTGACGATCCGGAATCCAAGATTACGGCAGAAGGTGTTTTTTTCTTTTGGACTGATATCCCGGATATTCAAGCCCTGGTCCTGCAGCAGTTGGCTGAGGGACAGTGGTTCATGGAAACGGAGGTAAATTTTACCGTAGCGCTTCTTAAGAAACCGGCGGGCACTGATGACCTGTCGAAAACTTTCCGGCTCCTTCTGTCCGCCGCTGAGTTCGTTGATGTAGGCGCTTTCCTCCAACACGCGGTCATAACCGATAAAGATCGGTACGAAGATCATGTCTTCGCAGGCACCGTTTCTGAAGGCCTCGAACAGCATGGACAGAAAACCGAGTTTCGGCAAAATCATCTTGCCGGTTCGGCTGCGGGTACCCTCGATGAAGAATTCGACATTGAACCCTTCTTCGAGCAGTTTGTACAGGTATTCTGCAAAAACTCTCGAATAGAGAACGGCACCACGGAAACTGCGCCGAATGAAAAAAGCCCCGCCTCTTCGGAACATCGGCCCGATCGGCCAGAACGACAGATTTTTGCCGGCCGCTACATGCGGGCAGGGCATGTTGTTGTGATACAGAATATAGGACAAAATCAGATAGTCGATGTGGCTCTTGTGGCAGGGTACCAGAACGAGTGGGCCGTTTCGTGAAGCTGATTTGACATACTTGAGACCATCGCTGTTGAAGGAGACGCCGTCGAACATGGTGTCGATGATGGCGCCGACCACAACTGACGCAATTTTGATCATATTCGTGTTGTATTTGGCGGCGATTTCACGCAGGTTGGCTGCCGCTTCTTTGCGAAGTTTGTGAATCGATGTCTGACGCGAATCAGCGAGTTTGGTTAAAAACTCCTGAAACCTTTCTGCCGTTAGAATGTTCTCTTTGAGCTCTTCCGGACTTTTGAGAACCGGACCGGTGATGGTCTGACGATGCCGATTGATTTGCCTCAGCAGAAAGCGCCGCAGTAACAGAGCCTGATATATGGTATTTTTTTCGTGGATGTCGCTTATATAGAGAAACGCCATCAGGTTGACCGGCGTCGATATTTCCGTGAAAACCTTGTCCGGGTTTCTAAAAAGTGTTACCAGGCGGCGGATGGTGCCCGGTTTGCCTTCCGGGCCGAACATCATGTCGATCAGGGTCGGATTGGAGCGATAAGGAGCCTTGCTGAAAAACATCAGCAGCGGGACGAGGTAAATGGGCCGGTCGGTCTTTTTTTGAAACTCGACCAGGTATTCGAGCGGGTCAATCTTGGATCTGAAAAAGCGTTGATAAAATTCGCCCTTATCCACCAGCGACAGAAACCCTGCCCTGTGATTGAGCAATTCACTTTGAATGTAGCCGCTGTTGTAAGGGTTCTGGAAGGACAATTTGCGGACGAAGTAGCTGAGGTGGGCCAATAAAATTTTGAGAAGACGCGTGACGGGCTGCCATAATAGCGTACGGTAGTCGAGACCGATTTCCGGAACGGGACAGCCTCTCCGTGAAAGGGCCGTGTGGTAAAAGAGGTATTCGAACTTGTTCTTGTTCTTGTTGATGTAAACGATGATGGCGTTTTTTGGGATCTGGTCGATAACAGCGGTCACGTCTGCACTGAGCGCAATGCCGGAGTAGAACATCTTCAACAACACTGCTTTCAGCCGACCGAGTTTTCGGGGCAAAAAACAGCTGTAATGGTCCGTCGTGCCGCCAAGCAGCCTGTTGAACCATCCGAGATGAGTGTCAGAAGTATCCGAGGGACTCGGTTTCGTCATCCGGAACATGCGTGACTTCCAGAGCGGCTTGGGCCGCATGTGAGCCTTCAGCGTAAAGAGTGCGGGCTCGACGCGCCTTTGCGAAAGTCACGCCGGGCAAGCCCGCCTTTGTTTCCATCTTGAAGAGGTGTGCTTGAATGTTAGTGCATCGCGACCGTGGGCGTCATAGAGGAGCCAGTCGTGTTTTCCATTTAACTATTTACAATTAAAAATAAAATTTACTACCAAAATGAAAACTTATTTGCAATCTTTTATTTGATTGCCATGAGCGTGGCAGCGACGTTCAGGATGGACTCGTAAAAACGATACGTCCTTGTTTGAGGCGTCAAAGAGACTTGTCTTGATTAACAAACTGTGGTAATGACCGCAGAGTTTTGTCGTTTTTAGCGGCAGACGGATGAGACTTTTATGCAATTACGACCCCTTACCATTCGATTGACGGGAAGGGCCGCTCCTTGTCGAAAATTTTTATTTGACCTACGCTGTAAGCGGTATTACAGTAGCCGCTCAAAAATAGAAACCATTCCGATTATGCTCCTGCTTGGCGGCGGGTTGGCCATCTATCTTGGTTTTGATGAACTCAAGGATACCTGGAAAAAAGACGAGCCGTCCTTCGAGTCCTCATCGGCAAAGGATGACGAGGTTGAGCAATATAAGAAAGAAATCGACGAACTAAAAGATGAGATCAAAGGCTTGAAAAAGGCCTAGCCGGCTTATCTGACCGACAGCGCCCTGCCGCCATGGTGGGGCTCTTTTTTTGTAAGCCCTCACTGGGCATCACATCTGCTTTGTTGTCGGGCACTTGAAGTCCTAAAGGTCGTCTGCGTGCCCTATGCCTTGCATCTGTGGCACCCTGAAAACGCTTACAATCAGGTGGTTTGAAGCGCATCGGACGTTGCAACCCTGTCGGTTACCTTTTTTGAGTTCTTCAGGTATTATCAAGGTGGGCATCCCCGGTCGATGGACGCGATGGCGGCGCGGGCCAATTGGTCGGCGCGCTCGTTTTGTTCGTGCCCGGAATGACCGCGAACCTTTATGAGTGTCACGTCTTTTAATGCCGCTAGCAAATTGCGGATTCCCTCGACGAGTTCCTTGTTTTTTTGAGCCTTCCATCCGAGCGACAGGACGCCTTGTGCGTAACTGCTGTCGGTGTAGATTCTGACCGGCAGGTTCCGGCGCTTTAGTTCCATGAGAGCGGCGCGGATCGCTTCGAGTTCGGCTACGTTGTTGGTGGTGTTGCCGATAAATTTCGATATTTCCTTCGTCTTTTCCCCGTATTGCAATACGACCCCGATGCCGGATGGGCCGGGGTTCCCCGACGAGGCGCCGTCGGTGTAAATATGAACGGTGTTCGGGGCTGCCGGAGGCACGGTTTTTTGCATTTTTGCCGGTGCTCCTGACTGCCGACGAACACCGGCGGGTCTCGCCTCGACAGGTGCATCGATCTGCCCGAGGTTGGCGGGATTCACCCAGTATTCGTAATCCTGTTTCAACTGGTACTTGATCAGGACTTTACCGTTTTTCTCGAGCGGTCGCCCGTTGCGGTCCGTGGCCTGCCAGACCTTGTTGTTTTTGAAGCGCATGCGGCGCCATTTGAGTTGGTCGGATTCGGTTCTGTTCATAGACTCAATCGTAGAGATGGATGTCACGGCTTAGGATGACGAATCCATCGAGTGCATCGCGCCAGGACGCGGCGATATCATCGATCGGATCGAGGCGTTCGATCCTTTCCCGGACCGTGCGGTCACCGATGATCAGATCGATGGGCAACCGGTCGAATTCGTATTCATAGGGCGGCGGCTTCCACTGAAAATCCTGTCGATGATGTCGGATCACCGCCTGCAGGAGTTTGAGTGAAGTGGCATAGGGACGGTAGTTTTGCGGATCGGTGACGTGAATTTGGAACCCTTGGCAGGGGCGACCGGACCATTTGTTGGCCGTCGGCTCGAACGTGACCGGACGCAGGATGACTCCCGGCAGTTCCGGCGGGGTGACGGCGGCGGCGAGCAACCGCGGCTCGATGAAGGGGGCACCGAAGAGTTCGAACGGCAAAGTGGTGCCGCGTCCTTCGGAAACATTGGTCCCCTCCCAGAGCACCTGTCCGGGATAGACCATTGTGGATTCCGGTGTCGGAAGGTTGGGCGAGGGTGGCACCCAGGGCAACCCCGTGTCCGTGTAGGTCATCGTCCGATGCCAGTTCTGCATCGGCATCACTTCCAGCTCACAGCTTATGCCGAAGTGCCGGTTGAACAGAAGCGCCAACTCCCCGATGGTCAACCCATGGCGCATGGGAATGGGATACCGTCCGACGAAAGAGGTGCAGTCGGCGGCGACGCAGTTGCCCTCTACGCTCTGTCCGTCGACCGGATTGGGTCGATCGAGAACCAGCACTTTTTTGGAATACGTTTTAGCCGCTTCCATGCAGTAGGACAGGGTATAGGGAAAAGTGTAGACGCGCGTGCCGGCGTCCTGCAGATCGACGAGCAGCACGTCGATTGGTGCGAACATATCCCGGGTCGGTACCCGGGTGCTGCTGTACAGGCTGAAAACGGGAATGTCAAGGAGCGGGTCGATGCTGTCGGCCGATTCGACCATGTTGTCCTGTTTTTCGGCCTGAAAACCGTGCTGGGGCGCATAGAGCGCCTTTAGCTGACCCGGGAAACGGCGGGCGATCACTTCGCGGGCGTGGCGAAACTGCCGGTCGACTGAGGCCGGATTGCAGAGCAGGCCGAGCCGGCACCCCTTGAGCCAGGCCGGGGGATTCTGGCAGAGATTTTCGAGTCCGGTCGTGACGCGTTTCATGTGTCGAGCGGTGAGCGCCTGATGTCGCATGGCGTGCGCCTGCGAGCGACATCAATTATTTGCGCAAAGGCATTGGGTACAAGGGTTTTGACCATTGGTGTTCCGGTCGCCGGCTTGGCGGCCGCGGAGCCGATCAAAGTCGGATGAGCATACCATGTTTCACGTCTGAGTCAAGAACCTGCAGAAGTGGTCAGAAATTCTCGGCGGAAATCTTGACAAAGATATGAATTAAAATTACAAATCACGATTGTGTCTTTTAACGGTGTTTCGGCGGGCAGGCGCTTCGTTTGGGAGTGCGGGGTTGAAAGGGCCATGGAGATTCAGCTGGAGGGCATTGTCGTCATTGTCGGCAATTACGGCAGCGGCAAAACCGAAATTGCCGTCAATCTGGCCGTCGACCGCAAGCGCGGTGGTGTTGATGTGCGGCTGGCGGATCTGGATCTGGTCAACCCTTATTTCCGAACCCGCGAAGTCCGCAAGGCCCTCGCCCGGATCGGCATAGAGGTCATTCTACCACCCGAAGAGTATCTGCACGCGGACTTGCCGATTTTAAGCCCTCTGATTGGCGGTGTGATCCGTCGTCCCGGCCAACTGGCGCTAATCGACGCCGGAGGAGACCCGGCAGGGGTCAGGGTGTTGTCGGCGCTGGCCGACGCGTTCAATGGGCACCCGTACCACATGCTGCAGGTGGTCAACCCGCTGCGACCGGAGACGAGCAGCGTCGCCGGCTGCCTCCACATGAAGCGCGAGATCGAGACAGCCGCCCGCATGGCGGTTACCGGCTGGATCGGCAACGCCAACCTGATCGACGAGACCACGCCGCAGGACATCCTGCAGGGCTACGCGTTGATGCGGCAAGTGTCTGCCGATAGCGGCCTGCCGTTGATGTTCATCACTGCTGCGGACGGACTGCTGCCGCAGATTGCCCAAGAGCGCTTTAGCTGTCCGGTGCTGACCATAGCGCGGCAGCTCGTACCGCCATGGAAAAATGCGGCGGTGTTATCGTGAGGAGAAATGCAAACATGAAATATCTACATGTGATCGACAAGGACAGGTGTAAAGGGTGTGGGCTGTGTGTCACGACGTGCCCGAAAAACGTCCTGGAGATAAGCGACCAGGTCAACACCAAGGGGTATTTCCCCGCCTTTCGCGCCCGTCCGGAGGATTGTATCTATTGTGCCATGTGCTGTACGATGTGTCCGGATGTGGCCATTGACATCAGCCAGGAGGCCGAAGCGCCGACCGGGTCTAAATGATTGGAGAGACCGAAGGATTGGAGAAATTCGATGAGTAAGGTGTTGATGAAAGGAAACGAGGCGATCGGTGAAGCGGCCATCCGGGCCGGATGTTTGAACTACTTCGCCTATCCGATCACCCCGCAGTCCGAAGTGGCCGAATATCTGTCGCGGCGGTTGCCGGAGATGGGCGGCGTTTTCCTGCAGGGAGAAAGTGAGGTCGCCGTTTCCTACATGATTTTCGGTGCCGCCGCAGCCGGCGAGCGGGTTTTTACCACCTCGTCGAGCCCGGGCATCAGCCTGATGAGCGAAGGCATCAGCTACATGGTCGGCGCCCAGTGCCCGGCCGTGTTCGTTAACATCATGCGCGGCGGACCGGGACTCGGGGGCATCCTGCCCTCGCAGGCGGACTACCTGCAGGCCACCAAAGGGATCGGTCACGGCGACTGCCGGTTGCTGGTGCTGGCGCCGGCCAGCGTCCAGGAGGCCGTGGAAATGGTGATGACGGCCTTTCCACTGGCAGAGAAGTACCGGAATCCGGTCATGATTCTCGGCGACGGATTGATCGGCCAGATGATGGAACCGGTCGAATTTCCGGATCACTTGAAGACGGCGCCGTCCGACAAAGACGAGTGGGCCGTCAACGGCATGGAAACCCGCACAAGCGACCGGCGCAATCTCATCCGCTCCTTGTACCTGGATCCCGAGAAGCTCAACGAGAACAACCTGATCCTGAAAGCCAAGTACGACCGGATGAAAAAAGAGGAAGTCCGTTTCGAAGCTTACAACACCGACGGCGATTACGGCGTTCTCATCGTCAGTTACGGCACCATGAGCCGTGTGTGCCGCACTGCGATCGATCAGCTGAAGGAACGCGGGATCGATGTCGGGATGGTCCGTCCTCAGACCGTATTTCCCTTCCCGGAGGAGGCGGTCGAAAAGGCGGCGGCCAAAAAGAGCTGCCGAGTGGTGGCCTGCATCGAAATGAGCATGGGGCAGATGGTGGAAGATGTCGAGCGTGCGGTGAAAGGCAAGCGGCCGGTTAAATGGTTCGGAAAATGCGGCGGTGATGTGCCGACACCGGAAGAGGTGGTGACGTTCGTGACGTCATTGGCGGCCTGACCGATTCTTTATATGGTTGACGAGAAACGGCGCTAGTCTCGCAACTCAATCGCAACAATGGAGCAATTCACATGGGCAAGACATTTCATAAGCCGCTGGCGTTGTCCGATCAAGTGACCCACTATTGTCCGGGCTGTACCCACGGCATCATCCATCGGCTGGTGGCCGAGGTCATCGACGAGTTGGGAATTGAGCGCCGGACGGTGGGAATTGCACCGGTCGGGTGTGCGGTGCTGATGTACAACTACTTTACTTTCGATTTCCTGGAAGCCGCACATGGACGCGCGCCGGCGCAGGCAACCGGTATGAAGCGCGTGCGACCGGATCTGGTGGTGTTCACCTACCAGGGGGACGGAGATTTGGCCAGCATCGGCATGGGCGAAATCATTCATGCGGCCAACCGCGGTGAGAAAATCACGGTCATCTTCGTCAACAACGCCGTCTATGGGATGACCGGCGGCCAGATGGCCCCGACCACGATGCCGAATCAACGGACCACCACCTCGCCCTTCGGTCGCCGGGTGGAGGAGGTCGGCATGCCGATCAAGATGGCCGAACTCCTGGCCGCTTTGCAGACACCCGCTAGCACCTGTCCCACCAACTGGGGGCTTACGCCCGTCGAAGCGCTCCGGTGGGCCGAGGAGAACATGCTGCCCTATTATCAGCTGGGCGAATTGAAAACGCCCGAGTGATTAAACGCACCGCTTGAGGTATCGAAGGGTCCTTTTTTCTTTAAGCTGCGGGCTGAGGGCCGATATGATCGAGCGGAAGATGTGGAGGCGTCATGCAAAGCGAAGTGATGTTTGCCGGTTTCGGCGGCCAGGGAATCCTGCTGAGTGCCAAGATTCTGGCCCATGCCGCCATGGAAGAAGGGCGCGAGGTCGCGTGGGTGCCTTCCTATGGTCCTGAAATGCGGGGCGGGACCGCCTATTGCACCGTTGTGGTCAGCGACCGGTTGATCGGATCGCCGATCATCCGCAATCCGATGCATTTGGTGGCCATGAACCGGCCGTCGCTTGAAAAGTTCGCCGCGCAAGTTAAACCAGGGGGCGTCATCCTGGTCAACAGCTCCTTGATCGACATCGGCTCGGGCCGAAGTGACGTCGATGAACTGCGGGTGCCGGTGAACGATATCGCCGTAACACTCGGCAGTGTGCGGTCGGCCAATATTGTCGCTCTGGCCGCTTTTGTCGCCCGCAGCAAAATTGTCGCCATCGACGCGCTGCGCGCTTGCGTCGAAAAGGAGTTTTCCAAAAAGAAAAAGCTGATTCCTCTGAACATGGCGGCCGTGGAAGAAGGCTGCAAGGCGGCGGCCTGAGGCCGCTTAGCCCGTTGAGCCGGTTTTGTCGGTTGAAGGATGTCATCGATTTTACCGAATGGCCGCTGCCGGGCCGCTTCGGGTTTCGGTTTTCGAGCTTCCAGTTTCCAGTTTCCATTTTCAAGTTTCAACTTTACCCATGGACTTGGACATGACTCTTTCCATACCCGATTACATCCTGGCCATCGAGCCTTACAAGCCGGGAAAACCGATAGAAGAGCTCGAACGCGAGTATGGCATCCTTGATTCGGTCAAGCTGGCCTCCAACGAGAACCCAATGGGGCCATCGCCGAAAGCGATCGAGGCCATTCGGGAGCATCTCGCAAAACTGCATCGCTACCCGGACGGCGGCGGATTTGCCTTGACGGCCAAGCTGGCCGAAAAAATCGGGGTTGCCGCGAACACCATCGTTCTGGGCAACGGGTCCGACGATGTGATCGGCATGCTGTGCCGGGCGTTGCTGCTTCCCGGTGACGACGCTCTGATGCCGCAGCCGTCCTTTTTAATGTATGCCATCACGGTGCGCAGCGTCGGCGCGCATCCTGTCTTCGTGCCCTTGAACGATGCGTTGACGATAGATCTGGACGCTATGCTCGACCGGATGACCTCGCGAACCCGGCTGATTTTCTTGTGCAACCCGAACAATCCGACCGGCACCGTTGTGAGTACCGAAGCGTTGGAAGCCTTCCTGCGCGACCTGCCGCCGGCCATTACCGTTGTGCTTGACGAGGCCTACATCGAATTTGTTCGCGATCCGACCTGTGCCGAGGGGCTAAAATTCCTCGACTGCGGCCGCCCGGTGGTGACCCTGCGGACATTTTCAAAGACTTACGGACTGGCCGGACTGCGCGTCGGTTACGGCATCATGCCGCCCGAACTGGCCGCCATCCTGCACCGGATCAGGCAACCATTCAATGCCAGTTCTCTCGCTCAAGCCGGTGCGGCCGCGGCGCTCGATGACGAGGCTTTTTTGCAGCGGACGATCCGGCTGGTTCACACGGAATTGGACTACCTGTTCGGTCAATTGGACCGACTCGGCGTGCGCTACTTCCCGACCCAATCCAACTTTTTTCTAATCGACGTTCAAGCCGATGCCGACGTCGTTTTCGAGCAAATGTTGACCCAAGGGGTCATCGTGCGGTCGATGCGCTCCTACGGTTATCCGCATTACATCCGCATCAGCGTGGGGTTGCCGGCCGAAAACAAGCGGTTTGTCACTGCGCTCGGCCGCGTGCTGAAGTTGACATGAAAAAAAGCGTCGTTACGATCGATGGACCGGCCGGTGCCGGTAAAACGACCGTCAGCCGGATGCTGGCCGATCGCTTGGGATACCGTTATATCGACACCGGAGCCCTTTATCGGGCGATCGCCCTGGCTGCGC
>JARROL010000029.1:0-16352 GCA_037383965.1 Desulfobacterales bacterium
GGCAGTTAAACGCATGGCGGCGTGGATTACCCCGGGCGTTGTCATCATCATCGAAACGGATATCTGGCCGAATTTTCTTTCCGAAATGCAGCGCCGCGAGGTACCGGTGATTCTGGTCAACGCCAAGCTCTCGAACCGATCATTCGCCGGTTATCGTCGGGTGGCCGCGTTTTCAACATCTCTCTTTGCAATGGTGACGAAAATATGCTGCCAAACGCGCGAAGATGCGGCCCGCTTTAGGCGTCTCGGAGTAACCGAGGATCGGATAGAGATAACCGGCAATATCAAGTTCGACCAGAGTGAAGACCCGCCGGAAACAAAAGACATTGCTTCACTGCGTTCGGCCCTGAACTCTGAACCGCTACGGCCGGTTTGGGTCGCCGGCAGCACCCACAACGGCGAAGAAGAGATCATTCGCCAGGCGTTTACGATGGTCAAGAAGGAGCACCAGCACCCTAATCTGCTGTTGGTCGTGGCACCGCGCGACCCTTCGAGAGCCGGGGCCGTATGCCGGCTGTTCGACGCCGCCGGATTCGGCACCGTTGCAATATCGGCGCTTTCCGGATCGACGCCGACGCCATTGGGGCGCATCAAGGTGGTCGTCATTGACAGTCTCGGGATCCTCAAAAGCCTTTACGCTCTGGCCGATGTCGTCCTGGTGGGCGGAAGCCTGCTGCAAATCCGCGGCATCGGTGGGCACAATCCGCTCGAACCAGCCGCTTTCGGCAAACCGGTCCAGTTCGGTCCCAACATGAAAAACTTCAAGGAGATCGAAAGGCTGCTGCTCGAAGCCGGGGGCGCCGTGCAGGTGACCGATGCACGGAGCATCGCGCATTCCCTCAGGGAGTTGCTCGTGAACCACGAGTTGGCCAATCACATGGGACGCAATGCACACGCTGTATTCAAGGCCAATAAAGGGGCGCTGCAAAATACGCTGAAGGCCGCAGCCGCCCTGATCGATCCGCCCCAAACGGCCCCCGACCCCGTGCACCGATAGGGGGTGGCATGCCGACCCGGGATAGCGCCGGTTCTCGCTAAACCTTTACATGGAGCCGGTTTACCGACAGGATTTTTATGACCACCAATAATCTCCGGGGAATCTGCCCGTTTGTTGACATCATGGCGATTGTCATTTAACCTCGCTAACGATTCGTAAATCCTGATGGTTCGCTTAAAAACTGTTGCATCTCCGATACGAGGCCATGTTCGATATTAACGACATAGCATATGCATCTGTCGTCTTATTTTTCAAACTTCTCGGTCGCATTCCCCGCCGCTGGGCGCGGCGCATAAGTGGATTTTTGGGCGAATTATGGTTTGCGGTGGACAAACGGCACCGACGGATGACCCTGGATAATCTGACCCTGGCTTTCGGCGGTGAAAAAAGCGGCCGCGAAATCCGGCTGATCGCCAAGCAGGTATTTCGGAATATCGTGCAAGTCGTTTTCGAAGTCGGGTGGAGCCTGCACCTGCACCCGAAGGATCTGGATGCGTTTTTTTCAGTCAAGGGACTCGCCAACCTTCGTGCGACTGTTGGGAAGGGCTAAGGCGCACTGGTTCTCTCCGGTCACGTCGGCAACTGGGAGCTGATGCCCGTCGCTGCCGCTATGGCCGGCTACTCGGCCAATGTCCTCTATCGCCCAATCGATTATGCCCCTCTCGACCGCGTCTTCGTCGAGGCCCGAACGCGCTTCGGCCTGAAAATGATCCCCAAGGATGCCTCCCTATTGAGGGTATTCAGAGCCCTCAAACGGGGTGAAACAGTGGCGATGCTCCTGGATCAGAACGTCGGTCTCCACAAAGGTGTAATGGTGGACTTTTTTGGGCGGCGCGCCTGCACCAGTTATGGATTGGCCTATAGAACGTCGGTCTCCACAAAGGCGTAATGGTGGACTTTTTTGGGCGGCGCGCCTGCACCAGTTATGGATTGGCCTATATCGCCCTTAAAACCGGCGCACCGGTAGTGCCGTTTTTCGTTGTCCGCAATGAGAATGGGTTCACGGCCGAAATCGGGGCCGAGATTCCCTTCATCAAAACCGGCGACGACCGTAAAGACCTCGAGGAAAACACCCGGCAGTACAACGAGGCGCTGGAATCGATCATCCGCCGGTATCCCGATCAATGGTTCTGGATCCACAACCGCTGGAAAACGCGTCCCCAGTGGCCCTGGCCGCGTGAGACCGATCGCCGATGAAACGCATTCTCATCATTCGCCCCAGCGCCATCGGCGATATCGTCATGGCCTCCCCGATGATCCGGGTGCTGCGTAACGCCTGGCCTCGCGGTTATATCGCCTGGTTGGCCGACTCATCGGTTCGCGGTCTCTTGGATGACCATCCGGCTCTGGACGAGGTGATCTACTGGTCCAAGGAAGACTGGCGACAGCTGATGAAAACACTTCGGCTGTTGCGGTTGAGTACCGAGGTGGCCTCGTTTTCCCGTGTCCTCAGAAAACGGCGCTTCGACATCGCGCTGGACGGCCAGGGACTGCTGAGAAGCCGCTTGCTCGCCTGGCTATCGGGAGCCGGCGAGCGCGTCGGTTTCGAATCTCAGGAACCCGGCGCTTTTCTGATGACCCGGATTATTTCCCGGGGGCCGGACAAGAGCGCCATGAGCTCCGAATATATTTTTATGATGCAAACAATGGGGCTTGCGCCGGGCCGGTTCGAACCTGAATTGGTTTTGGCGCCCCGCGACGGTATCGGTGCCGAAACAAAACTGCGCTCGGCCGGTTATTCCGGTCGTTTCGCCGTCATTTGCCCGTTTACCACCCGGCCCCAGAAACACTGGCCCGAAGACCGATGGACCGTATTGGCGCGGGCGATCAATAATCGTTTTGAACTCCCGCTCGTTCTTCTGGGAGGGCCGAACGACACCGTAGCTGCGAGGCGGTTTCAAGACCGGATCGGTGCCGCTCTGTACGATTTCACCGGCAAGACCTCTCTACCGGAAGCCGCCGCCGTCATCGAGCGGGCCGATCTGGTGATCGGCGTCGATACCGGTCTGACCCATCTGGGCACCGCTTTCAAGTGCCCGACCGTGGCGCTTTTCGGCGCCACTTGTCCCTACCTGAGAACGCCAAGCCCCAAAACGGTCGTCGTATACAATCCTCAGGCATGTGCGCCCTGCAAGCGCAAAATTTCCTGCGCCGGACGATACGACTGCATGAATGCGATCACCGTCGAACAGGTGCTGGGAGCCGTTAACCGGGCAATGAGAAACTGACCGCAAACGCGATGCATATTCTGCACATTGAGACCGGAAGACATCTATATGGGGGTGCTCTGCAGGTGTTGTTCCTCCTGAGGGGCCTGGCCGAGACCGGCTGCCGCAACAGCCTCGCTTGCCCTTCCGGCAGTGCCATCGCATCTGCCGCCGGCACCTGCTCGCGACTGTATGAGGTTCCCGTCCGGGGCGACCTGGATGCGGCCTTCATGCTGCGACTGCGCGGCATTATCGCAGTCGGGCGACCCGATCTCGTGCATGTTCACAGCCGAAGGGGGGCGGACCTTTGGGGTGGGTTGGCCGCCTGGAACCGGGGCATACCGGCGCTGATCACCCGGCGCGTGGACAACCCGGAAAACCCGCTGGCCGCGCGCCTGAAATACCGGCTTTATGGCCGGATCATAACCATTTCCGAAGCCATCCGGCAGGTACTGCTGTCAGAAGGGGTTCCGGCCGAGAAGATCAGCTGCGTTCCAAGCGCAGTCGACCACCGGCGCTACGCAAAACCGTGCGACAGAGGTTGGTTCTTGAGAGAATTCGGTCTGCAACCGACCGACCGCACGATCGGAATGATCGCCCAGTTTATCCCGCGCAAGGGACACCGGTTTTTAATCGAGGCGGCGCCGGAAATCATCGCCCGTTGCCCCGAAGCGCGGTTTATTTTGTTCGGGAAAGGTCCCTTGCAGGAAGATGTTCGCAAGATGTGTGATCGCAATCGGATCGGTGACAAGATGATATTCGCCGGTTTCAGAACCGATCTGGAGCGCATCCTACCCTGCCTGGACCTCGTAGTCCATCCGGCCCGAATGGAAGGGCTGGGCGTTTCGCTGCTGCAGGCCGCTGCGGCAGGCGTACCCATAGTGGCCAGTCGTGTAGGTGGCATCCCCGAGATCGTTCAGGACGGCGTCAACGGTTATCTGATTGACGTGGGAGACAGACGCGCTATAATGCGCCGGGTCATCGAGCTTCTGGCAAATCCCGAAAAAGCGCACCGCTTCGGGTTGGCCGGCCGGATGATCGCGCGATCACGATTTTCCATCGACGCAATGGTGAAGGGGAATTCAGCGGTTTACCGCGAAATGCTTTCCGCATGAAAAAACCCGCCGAAAGGTGTGTTGTAAAGCTCAATGCGACCGGTAGATGCCGGCTGCCTGCGCCGCAACAGCGCGCCCGGGTTCACGCCGAAAAATACCAACAGAAATTGAATCGGCATCATAACCGCCATACGAAATTGCAACCACTGGTGAATCAATCAAAAACCGTTATGCGATCCCAGTTTTTAAAAGATTTACTCCTTCATCCCTACTGGCTTGTATTTTCCCTTTCCGGTATATATTTCTTTTTCTTCGCCCTCAATCGTGGCGGTGTGAACGTCTTTATATGGGCCGGTGCCTTTTTTGTGTTAACCCATTTGATGTGGGGTGATTTTTCACTCAAAGACCTTTCGCCGCGCTGTTGGGTCGTTGTTGCGGTTTGTGCGTTGCTTATTCTAATGAGCCTTATCTTTTCCTACGAAGGTACACATGAAGACCGGGTATTCACTCTCGTCAAAATGCTCGCTATTATCTTTTGCATGCTCTTGACCGGCCGAACCACCGCTTCCACAACAGTCTTTGGAGTATTTGGTTCTTTGCTGGCCCTATCTGTGATCTGGCAATTCACTGCGTACATCATTTTCGGGATGCCTTACGGAACCTGGTCGAATCCGCACTATCTGGCCAACTTTGCAGTTTTGAGCCTGCCGCTCGTTTTTTACTATTTCAGGACAGTGCCTATTCCCTATAATATTCTCTTTTTACTGCTGGCCGTGGTGGACATCGATCCGGTCTTCAGAAACGGGTCTCGTCCGGCATTTTTGGCACTGATGGTCAGTTCGTTGTTCGTCATCACCTTCTTTGTCCGTAGCCGTTACCGGTGGATCGGCCTGTTGGCGGTTATCGGAAGTTTGATTCTTTTGAGCACCACGAACTACGACGGTTTTTTCGAAAAACTCAATCATTTGATTGTCAATTTATCGAATGAAGAACGGGTGACTATTTGGAAGTATTCCTGGACAATGTTACAGGACAACTCACCGCTGGCTTGGTTTGTCGGCAATGGAATCGGCAGTACGAAGGATATTCTGCAAAAGTATTCAACTGCCTATCCTTTGTACAAAAACATTAACTTTCCGCACAATTTTTTTATTCAAATCCTGTTCGAAAACGGTCTTATCGGGTCGGTTCTCGTTTTCGGCGGCCTGGCCCATCTGCTGTATCTGTTTATCAAGCTGGCTCATACCGCGGTTGTCCCATCAGTGCGCCTTTTCGTCAACTGCATGATGGCGGCCTTTCTGAACTGTCTGATCTTTACCGGCCTGACAGTCGGGTTTTATTCCAAATATACCCTGTACCCATTGGCCTTCATCATCGGCACCCTGTTTGTTATGCTGGAAAAGTCGCGAAATGGACCTTAAACCCGTCAGCATTATCATCCCCAATTTTAACGGAGCGTCGATACTCGCAACCAACCTTCCCACCGTTTTGGCGGCCGCTCGTGCCTATGGCGGTGACGTCGACATAATCGTTGTCGACGATGCCTCTTCGGACCAAAGCGTCGCAATGGTCACGGGAAAATTTCCACAGGTTAAACTCGTCCGGCATGATATCAATCGGGGCTTTGCCGAAACGGTGCACTCCGGGGTCCATGCCGCGGCCCATGAGATTCTCGTGTTTTTAAATTCAGATGTGCGGCCGCATGCCGATTTTCTGGCACCGCTGATCGAGACGCTTATGATCAGCCGTGACGTCTTTTCGGTGTCCCCACTGGTATATGATCCGGAAGGGCGGCTTCAGAATGTCTCCTGGAACCGTTATAAAATGGTGCGCGGCACGATCAAAAGCACGCTATGGGACCTGAACACCGTTCGGGAATACCAGAAAAACGGCCGTGCGCTGAAAAGCCTATTTGCCTCCGGCGGTTCGATCGCGCTGAAAAAAGAGATGTTCAACAGGCTTGACGGCTTCCTGCCCCTATACAAGCCGTTCTACTTGGAGGATACGGATCTTTGCACCCGTGCCTGGATGCGCGGGTGGCAAACGCTCTTTGACCCCCGCAGCAGGGTCGTCCACGATCACGTCGGTACCATCAAACGCTTTTTCCATGCCAAAAAGATACGCACCATCCGCACGCGCAATCGCTTTCTTTACCTGTGGCTGTATAGCTCGCGGCACCGGTTGGTCCTATCCCATATACCCTGGACAGCTTTTCGACTGCTGCTGCGCCTGCTGCGCTTGGATCTGACCTTTCCGATCGCGCTGCTGCAAAGCCTCGCTCACCTTCGGTCGGTTAAAACGTTGCGCTCTGAGATGAAGCAGTCACGGCCTTTCAAACCTTTGCACCAATTGTTGAGAGAAATAGAATCTTGAAGAAGGAGCGAAAACCAGTAGCGCAGGAGAGTGTAAACGGTAAAGACGTCTATCCGACCGCAGAAAAACTTGAGGTCACCTTCACCGTTTTCATTCCGGCATTCAATCGCGCCTATACACTCGACCGTGCGCTGCAGAGTGTCGCCGAGCAGACCTTCAGAGACTTCGAGGTCGTGATTGTCGATGACGGATCCACAGACGACACATCGCAACTGATCGAGAGATGGCAGAAAAAGGGCGAATTCCCGATTCGCTACCATTGGCAGGAAAATCAGGGCAAACATGTCGCCCACAACACCGCCGTCAACCTTTCACACGGGTATTTTTTTGTTCTTCTCGACTCGGACGACATGCTCCACCCGCAGGCCCTGGAACGCCTCAAGTATCATTGGGAGAATATTCCGGATAGTAAAAAGAAACACTTTGCCGGTGTCGAAGGACTGTGTGTCTACAGTGACAGGAGTATAAAGGTGGATCGATTTCCTGAAGATGTGATGGATTCGGACTACCTGGAAAAAACGAAGAAATTCAATATTAGAAGCGAAAAAAGAAACGCCATACGAACCGACGTTCTGCGCCGGTTTCCCTACCCTTGTTTCGAAGGTGAACGGCACGTAAGGGACGACCTGATATGGAAACGAATGGCTCGTCAATTCAAGTTCAGGTATGTCAATGAGGTCATTCAGATCATGGAGCACCAGGCCGACGGCCTGACGGCCAATATATTTGCTATGCGCATGCAAAACCCTCGCGGTTTTCGTTACTACTTTTTAGAAGAGATTAACGATTATGCATCGCTGACAGGCACATGGCTGCGGTTCAAATATCACAGTAAATTCGTTCGCTATTCACTTCACTGCAAGGTGGGTTTTCGTCAGCAGTACGCTGAGGTCCGCTCGAAATTTTTATGGCTTCTCAGTGTACCGAGGGGAATCATCGGGTGGCTTGAAGATAAAATCAGACTGATGGCAATGTCTTTTTAGCCGTTTTTGGAATGCGAGCGTCTGATCGATGAAAAACATTCTCCGCCGTATAGTAAATACAGTCAATCGAAACGACAAGCGGCTCTTGATATTTGTGCTGCTGTTTCTGAACACCTTATCGCTGGTACTGGGCGAAAACGAAGAGGAGTATTTCGCCTTTGCTAGAGCATTCATGGATCAGACATGGATCCCGGGGGCCAAAAGCGTTGTCGACATTCCCGGCACCCGGATCCTTTTCGATACAGTGATCGGCTTTGCCCTTCGCTATGCGACGTTCGAACAGGTAGCCCTGGCGGGCAGATGCCTGATCGCCCTTCTTTTTGCCTTTCCGCTTGCCAGGATATTCACGAAGCTGCGCTTTACCAACCTTGAAAGCCTTTTTCTACTGCAGCTCATTTGTGTTCTGTCACACCAGAGTTTTTTCGGCAAGGAGTGGATATTTCGCTCTTTTGAGACCAAAACCGTTTCTTACGTGTTTGTCTTCTACAGTCTGTTTTATCTGCTCGACACGCGTTATCTGCGAAGCGTTCTGTTTGCCGGTTTCGCGGTCTACTTTCACATCCTTGTCGGCGGTTGGTATGCGCTCTTATTGTTTGTCTTTCTGCTGGTTTCGGGGACACCGTTAAAAAGCATTCTTCGCTATGCCCTCGTGTTCTTGGCTTTGACGGCGCCTTTCGGCATGTATCTGGCCGATTACTATCTCGTGGACAATCCAGGCATCATCGACGGCGTCCGGATCAGCCAGATTTATGTCTACCTTCGCAATCCGCACCACCTCGATATCATCAGCCAAATTGGGCACTGGGGCTCATCCACCCAAATCGGCGTCATCCTGTCCCTTCTCGCCAGCTGGCTGTGCGTGCGCCTTTACGTCTCCAACCGCGACGAAGTGGTCCGCAAACTAGCGTTGTTCAATATCGTGATTTTTGGCCAACAACTGATAAGCCTCTTGATTGCGTTTAAAGACACGGCCGGCGGCTTTTTAAAATTCTATCCGTACCGCACGAGCTCGCTGTCACTTTTTTTGGTGTCGCTACTGCTCATGGTTTTGGCGAAAAGGTCATTATTGCAGCCCTACACGCAGCGCGAAGAGGCATCCACCACGGAGAAAGCGGCCGGCGGCTATTCGTCTGTCGTTGCGGCTGTGATGATCGGGTGCATCGCGGTTGGACTGGGGGTCAATTTGTACAAGAACATGCGGGATTCCTGGGCCTTGGTGCTTCCGACGCAGGAAGAATCGGCCAGACTGTCACTCTACGGATGGATTAATCTAAACACTCCGCCGGATGCTGTATTCTTGAATCTGAACCAACGCGAAAGAGAAGATCTCGACTTTGTAAGGCGGACCGACCGGGACCGGTTCTCTGTTTTCAAATTTGTCCCGACATCCAACAAATTGATCTATAACTGGTATCGACGCGTGCAGGAAAAGGACCGGGTCAAGAGCGACATTGCCGTCATCGACGAATTGACGAAAAAGTATCGCATCGACTTTGTCGTCAGCAAGGCCCCCCTGGATAACCACCGTCTGAAGCTCGTTTACAGCAATGACTACTATTTTCTGTATTCTCTCTGACCGAGAAAGTCAGCCAAAGATCCGGTCATGTACCTGTGTTCGATCTCGACCGACAACCCAGCAAAAACTCTTGACAGTGCAGAATGACTATAAGAAAATCGCCTGCCGCCTGCTTTTTCGGCTACTCTTCGGTCATCTATGAAATAAACATATTTAAGGCTCGGCACCACTTTGGATTTCAATGGCCAAAATGCAGCAACAATCAGGGGCTTTAATCGCCGTTTTCATGGCCACATCCGGCCACAGCGGCGTGGACCGACTGGTCCAACACCTCGTGCCGTCCATGGCACGTCGGGGCTATCCGGTCGACGTTCTCAAGGTTCGACATCACGGTCCTGTTATCGAAGACCAGCTGCAAGGTGTGCAGGTGATTGACTTAAAAGTCAAGCATGTCTACTCCAGCTTTCCGGCGCTGATCCGTTATCTGAAACACCGTCGCCCCGCCGTTATGTTGACCGACAAGGACCGGGTCAATCGCACCGCCATTCTGGCTCGCGCCTGGTCGCGCGTTCCCACGCGATTGGTCCTCAGCTCGGGTACCACCATATCTATCGATCTTGACAACCGTGGGGCCTTCGAGCGCTGGCTGCAAAAACGTTCCATGAAGTATCTATACCCTTATGCAGAAAATATCATCGTGCCATCTGAAGGTGTGGCCGACGACATGGCTGAATATACGGGACTCGCTCGGAGGCGAATCCAAGTGGTGCCGTGCCCGGTCGTACCGAAAGAATTCTTTCGCCGCCAGTTACCGAAACCGGATCATCCCTGGTTTCAGGCCGATGCCCCGCCGGTCATTTTGGGTGTCGGCGAGTTGGGACCGCGCAAAGACTTCGTGACCCTGGTGCATGCCTTCGCGCGCTTGCGGGCGAATCAAAACTGTCGTCTGGTCATTCTCGGCAAAGGCCATCAACGGGATCACCTCCTATCCGTTGCCAACGAACTCGGAGTCGCAAAAGACATCGACCTGCCGGGGTTCGAGCCCAATCCTTATCCATTCATGGCAAACGCCGCAATGCTGGCCATGAGTTCACGCTGGGAGGGTCTCGGCTTTGTGCTCATCGAAACCCTGGCCTTGGGCACGCCAGTGGTGTCGACCGACTGCCCCAGCGGGCCACGCGAAATTTTGGATGGCGGCCGATTCGGTCGACTGGTGCCGGTAGGTGATGCCAGGAGATTGGCACACGCCATGTCCGAAACTTTGTTGAATCCGCTTCCCGCCCCCTTTTTGCAGGAAGCGGCGCTGCCATACGAAATAGAAAGCAGCACGTCGGCCTACCTGACGACATTGGGCCTCGATCCCCGGACCCCTGACTGAAGAAAGTTAACCGACTATGTGCGGGATAACCGGTCTGTATCTTAAAAAAGGATCAATCGATCCGACCAGGCTTCAGTCGGCGGTACAAACGCTCAGCCACCGCGGCCCGGACCATACTGACAGTTACATCGACGGGCCGTTCGGCATGGCCCACACGCGGCTGTCGATTATCGACCTGAGCGGCGGGGATCAACCGCTTTTCGCCCGCAACGGTGAACTGGTTCTGATTGCCAACGGGGAAATCTACAATTTCATCGAGTTGCGCCGAGACCTCGAGCAGGCGGGCCATCGCTTCAGCACGCAATCCGACTCGGAAGTCATCCTGCACGCGTATATGGCTTACGGTAAAGAGTTCTTGCAGACCCTGAACGGGATGTTTGCCTTTGCACTCTACGACAAAACGAACCGGCGCCTCATCCTGGCACGAGACCGTCTCGGTATCAAACCGCTATTTCTGGTACACCTGGCAAATGGCGTGGCCTTCGCTTCCGAAATCAAGGCCCTAATGCGTTTTTTCGATTCAACGCCGGAGATCGATCCGGCCGGATTGGTCGAACACCTCCAGAACCAATTTTGCTCGGAACGCAAAACAATCCTCAAGGGCTGTGAGCGTCTCCTGCCGGGCGAGGCGGTCTGCATCGAGGAGGGGACGCTGCGGGAGCGCTGGCAGTATTGGTCGCCCTTGACGGTCGAACCGGTTGCGATGGACGGGCCGGAGGCGCATGAAACCTTCGACCGGCTGATGGAAACAGTGATGCACGAGCACATGCGCTCGGATGTTCCCTTCGGACTGTTTTTATCCGGCGGCCTGGACTCTTCGATTCTACTGGCCCTGCTCAGCCGTTTCAAAGATGAACCTATCCGAACTTTTTCGGTCGGTTTTACCGATACGACGCTGACCAGCGAGCTGCCGCAAGCCGAAAAACTGGCCCGACACTTCGGCAGTCGGCACACCTCTATCCGACCCGACGCGGAAGCCATATTTAACTGCCTGCCTTACAGCGTTTGGGCGGCCGATGAACTCATGCGCGATTATGCCAGTCTTCCCACCGCACTGCTGGCTGAAGCGGCCGGCAGAGAACTGAAGGTCGTTTTTTCCGGAGAAGGTGGCGACGAGGTCTTTGCAGGCTACCGGCGTTACCGGACCTCACGCTTGGAGCGCTGGTTCAAGGGCGTTACTGCCCCGGGTACCGGTGGTTTCAGGACCCGGGGCGCTTTGCGCGGCAGGTGGCCGCACCGTCTCTTGAAACCGGACCTGCTGCCATTTGTAGCCGCCGCACGCACCCCCTTCGTCAACGCCTGGAAGGCAACCCCCGACGACTGGAGCGACTTGCAGCGCATGCAATACGTTGATCTGGTCACCGCGCTGCCCGACAATCTACTGGTCAAATTGGACCGTATGCTGATGGGCTGGAGCCTCGAAGGCCGGGTGCCGTTTCTCGATCACCGGGTGGTGGAATTCGGCCTCGGCCTGCCGGATCACCTGAAGGTCAATGGCAATCAGGGCAAGTCTTTTCTCCGCCACTGGGCCGCTAAACATTTGCCCGCGGACCACCTCGGCGGGCCGAAGCGCGGGTTCTACGTGCCGATCGGAGAATGGACGACGGGCCGTTATTTGACCGCCCTGGCGGACGTGCTGCCGCGACATTCGGCCACTCGGAACTGGTTTCGAGCCGATGGCATCAAAGAGCTTATAGCAAAATGCCCATCATCGGTGCCTGCGACACGGTTGGTCTGGGCGCTGCTGCAGTTCGTCATTTGGTATCAGTTGTTTATCGTCGGTCAAGGCCACAGGCCGCCGGTCAAGGCCGATCCATTGGAAGTGATTGCGGGCGGATAGGATGTCAAGCAGGGTGCGAAACCACGTGGTTAAGAGCGGCGATCGGCCCCGAATCGGGGTATTCGTCTCGTTTTCGGGCACGGGCGGTGTCGAACGGATGGTCCTGAACCTGTGCGAGGGATTGGTCGCTCTTGGGTGTCGGGTGGACCTTCTTCAGGTAAAGGCCCGCAGCAAGCACCTGGAGCAACTACCGGCCCTTGTACATATTCGGAAATTAAAAGCCGAACACACGTTGACCAGCCTGCCTGCCCTTGTCCGTTATCTGAAAACCGAACGCCCCGATGCCTTGCTGGCCGCCAAGGACCGCGCCAATCAGATCGCCGTTCTGGCCAAGAAGACGGCCGGCGTTCCCACCCGGGTCGTGGTGCGGATGGGAACGAACGTCTCGGCTGCCCTGGCCGGGAAAAACCGATGGCGAAAGCTGTTCTGGTACCTGCCGATGCGGCTTATTTACCGCAGTGCCGATGCCGTCGTGGCGGTTTCGCAGGGGGTGGCCCGGGACATGGCCCGCATCACGGGCCGGCCGGCCTCAGACATACGGATCATCCGCAACCCGGTCATCACGCCCCGAATTTTTCGACTGGCCCGTGAACCGGCTCCCCACCCATGGCTGGTCAAAGGCGGCGAGCCGGTGATCGTGGGCATCGGCCGCCTCACGCGGCAAAAGGATTTCCCGACCTTGATCCGGGCCTTTGCCGCCGTCAGAAAAAAATTGCCCTGCCGTTTGATCATACTCGGCGAGGGTAAAGACCGCGACGATCTCGAACACCTGGCAAAGCGGCTCTCTCAGTCGGAACAGATCGCCATGCCCGGATTTGTCGAAAACCCTTATGCTTACCTGAAGCGGGCCGCCATGTTCGTTCTTTCTTCCGCCTGGGAAGGATCTCCCAATGCCCTGACCGAAGCACTGGCGTTGGGGGTACCGGTTGTGGCCACGAATTGCCCCAGTGGACCGCGCGAGATCCTCAAAGACGGTACCATCGGCCGTTTGGTGCCGGTCGGCGATCCGGATGCCCTGGCCGAGGCCATGCTCGCAACCTTGTCCTCCCCACCGGACGAAACCCTGCTGAAAAGCGCGGTCCGCGAATACACGGCTGAGGTCAGCAGCCTGCGGTACCTACACCTGCTGCTCGGCAGAACAGTGCCATAAGAAGCATCCGGCACCGGAAAGGACTGCCCTGTTGTTATTGTCATTGCAATACAAATTTCTGTTCGTTCACATTGCCAAAACCGGGGGAACCAGCATCCGGTCGACGCTCAACCGCTATCGTTGGCGGGACCCGTATTATCTGCCACAGTTAATCTGCAGCCGCATCAGCCACCTGACCGACCATCGTATCGGCTGCAAATTTCCCCGGCACGCCAAGATCATCGCCGCCAGAGAAATGCTTCCCCGTGAACTGTTCGAATCAGTGGTCAAATTCGCATTCGTCCGCAATCCCTGGGACCTGCAGGTCAGCTCCTTTCATCACATTCGACGCGAAAGACCGCACCTTATGGCCGGCTACGACGATTTCGAAAGTTTTTTACGTTACAAGTTCGACCCCAACCGGCCTTATCAATTTCACATCGATACGTCCATCGAACTGCAAAGCGACTATCTGGTCGACTTGCACGGCAAAGTCTTGGTCGACTTCATCGGCCGTTATGAAACCCTCGGCCATGACTTCCGCGAGGTGTGCCGCCGCATCGGGATCCACCCGCCACGACTGGCCCATCGGCGGCAGGCCAGTGATCGATCGGATTATCGCGGGTATTACAACGACGCAACGGCCGATCTGATCTCCGAAAACTTCAGGCCGGATATAGAACTGTTCGATTATGCTTTTTAAATCAGATCCCGTCGCCCCGCTTTCTTCCGAGCCGCTTAGCAATCTCGGCCTCGAAAGCCGCCTCATCGCCGCCGAATGAGATTCCGACACCGATCACCGCCAGGTCCATGGGCCATTGCATGCGGGGGGCCATCCGAACGGCATCTTTTTCCGTGGTGCACATAATCTCGGAACCCGATTGGCGGGCGGCGTGCAGCAGAGCCGCCACATCTCGGTCCGTATATTGGTGGTGGTCCATAAATCCCATGAATCCTCTCAGGTCGCAGTTCAGGTCTTGGACGGTTTTCTTGAAATCGCCGTTATCGGCAATACCCGCGAAGGCAAACACCCTACGCCCGGCCAAGCGTTTGGTGTCGGCCGTCTCCAATCTGGCGGTTGGGTGGGCTACCATAGCCTGACCGGCCTCGATCCAGCTGACCAGCTCTGGTACATGAACCGAACGGTAGACTGGCCGCCCCCTCAAGAGACCGTTCGGAAGAGTCTCGCAACCAATGCGGTTCGGTCCCGAAGCGGTTCGGGTCAGGATGAAGATATCGCCGCGCGAAAGTGCCGACATCGGTTCCCGCAAAGTGCCCCGCGGAAGAAGGTGCGTGTTGCCGAACGGCCGCCGACAGTCGAGCAGCACCAGATCGATGTCGCGCGATAATTGCAGGTGTTGAAAAGCGTCATCGAGAATGATCACATCCGGCTTGAAGTGTTTCATGGCCAGCATTCCGGCATCATAACGTTTTCGACCGACCACGACCGGCACAGCGACACACAGCAGCCTGGAGGCCAGCAGATAGGGTTCGTCGCCTGCGGCCGCGGAGTTCAGAAGTATTTTTCTCCCATCGCTGACAATGCCCCCGTTTTCTTCGGCGCCGCCCTTGTATCCCCGGCTGACGACTGCTGTGCGCCATCCCGAGCGCTGCAACCGTTCGGCCAGGTAGAGCGTCATGGGCGTTTTACCGGTACCACCCGTGGTGATATTCCCGATGGAAATCACTCTGCAAGGCAGTTTTCTCGAGGCCAGTCGGCCGGTTCGGTAGGCGCTGGCCCTCAGCTTGACGGCAGCCCCGTAAATCATGGAGACGACGGTGAGCAGGGAAACCGGAGAGAACCGTTTGAAAGGTGCATCGGAAACCATCACCCGTTCAATTTTGCATCTCAGGGTGTCCATAATGTGCAACGCGGCATCAGTAGTAGTGGTTAATACCGAATCATTTAGAATCTTGAGCAAGGTTGATGAATCCATCATGATTCAAGGGTTCGAGAAAGTAAAAAGTCATTATAAATGTTTAAAAACAAGCGCTCGAACCTTTGACCCCTCAAATCCTTGACTCCTTTTCTCAGTAAATAGGGTAAAGAACCTAAATATTAAATTGTGCACAGGCGTCATAGCATCTGGATCGGAAAGACCTCACTCGGTGTAAAGCAGGTTCAGCACACCGCCGCTGAGAAAAACGAAATTGGTCGTCCAGGCCGCCAGAAAAGGCGGCAGAACACCGCCGTAACCGAGTGACAGGCAGAAACTGTAAAGCGTCCAGTACAGGAAGGCCACACCGATGCCCAAGGCAATGACGAACGCCAGGTTCTCCTTCAATTTCTTGTTCACCCCGATTCCCAGCCCCAGAATGCTCAAAATGATGCAGACAAAAGGGAAGGCGATCTTGGCCTGCAGGTCGACCTTGTAACTGGTGGCATCGTAACCTTCCGTTTCGACACTGTGGATGTAGTCAAGCAATTCCAGCAGGTTCATCTCTTCCGATTTCTTGGAAACCCGCTTGAAATCTTCGGGACGGGTGTCCAGCGGCTCCCTGCGTTCTTTATGGAAAGTGACCTTGTATTCGCCCGACAGGGGGTCCAAAACCTGTTCGAGAATGTCATAGAAAAGCCACCCGCCGGTTATGAAGACTCCCTTAGCCGCATCCACTTGTCGAACCAACCTGAATTTCTCATTGAAGAAATAAAGCGTGATCCCGGAGATCGTATGATTGGAGGGATTGTAGTACTTGATGTGCGATATGCTCCGGTTGCCCTTGATCCAGATGTTCTTCTCTCGGGATGCGATGACCTCTTCCTTGTCGACCTCACGCGTGTAAATCCGGTTGGCTTTGCTGAAGGTGATGGGGACGAGGACATCGGCGTTTAGAAACAACAGCACGGCAAACAGCACTCCCAAGACCGTGATG
>JARROL010000030.1:0-16390 GCA_037383965.1 Desulfobacterales bacterium
AAAAAGTTTTCCGTCCATGCGGCGCCCAAAGGGTATCACGCGCCGTGTTTTTCCATTGGGGCAAAAAATACATCCGCCGTTGCATCCCGTGACCGTTTGGATTTGAACATTCTCGGGCGGCGCCCTGTTGGCCGTGCCGAAAGATTGTGATACGATCATTTTCTTCATTTTTATTGATCTATCCTCTCGGTTGAACTTTGTCAAAGCGTTGAAAGACCGTTAGGGTCGCGGTAAGAAATAATTCCACAAGATTGCGTCGGGTTTAGGTTCGGCTACAAGGCACATCCAGCGGCGCATATCGAGATACGTGTCGGTGGATGTAATGCAGTAGACGGGCCAAAAGACAAGCAAGATGTGGAATTATTTTTTTCTGGGACCCTTAAACATCGAACCGGTTGTGAAGATCGTTATGCCAGGCACTGAAGCCGCTATTCTCTTTTTTCGGTGACCTCGGGCAGTTTGTGACCGCGATGGCTTCACAAACGGTTTTGACTTGTCAATTTGATTCGATCTGTATACCGTATTCAGAAACCGATTCATCTGACAAAAAGCGGGATTGTTACCCATGAAAACCGAGCAACCGCCTGTGGTCAAGAGGACTCTCTGGTCTTGGATCTTAACCACAAATCCAAGGTTACAGTTTCTGCTTGTATTCATCATTCTGATTACCGTCTTCAGTCGCGTCGTCCCCCTTGAAATGCAGAAACGGATCGTCAATGAAGCGATCTATTTGCGGAAGATCGATCTATTATTGATTTACTGTGGCGTCTATCTGATAGCCGTGATCGCCCAGGGAGCTTTGAAATTCCTGATCAATTATATCCAGACCTTGATTGCCCAGCGGGCCCTGGCCGCCATGCGCAAGGATCTCTATCGCCATATCCTGACACTTCCGCTCAGCTTTTTTCGTAAAACGCAACCCGGTCTGGTGGTTTCGGCCCTGACGACTGAGCTGCCTCTTGCCGGCAATTTCGTCGGGATGGCCATCTCCGTGCCGGTAACCAACATCCTCACGCTGCTGGCTTTTGCAGCGTACCTTTTATGGCTCAACCCTCTACTGGCCGTCGTGTCTCTCAGCATCTACCCCGTGGTCGTCGTTATCTTGCCCATTTTGCAAAAGCGCGCCAACCAGCAGAACAAACGGCGTGTGGACACGTCTCGCCAAATGGCCGGTAAAATCGCCGAGTCCGTCACCGGAATACATGAGATTCACGGTAACGGCGCCTATTGGATTGAAAACAACAAATTCGGTTTTTTAGTCGACAAGCTGATGCGGATTCGGATCCTCTGGACTCTCTATTCCCAAACCATAAAGGTCCTGAATAACTTTTTTACGAATTTGAGCCCTTTTCTCATATTTCTGCTCGGCGGCTACCTGGCGATGAAAGGACAGCTGGAACTGGGGTCCCTGGTCGCATTTCTTTCGGCTCAGGAAAAACTCTATACGCCCTGGAAAGAATTGGTCGCGATGTACCAGGTGCAGCAGGACGCCAGTGTCCAGTACGCCCGCACCATGGAATACTTCGATCTCGAACCGGACCACCTCATCGAACCGCCCGATCGCGAACCGTATGTATTTCGGGGCGACCTCGAGGTGCAAAACCTCTCGTTTTTAACCGAAAGCGGCATTCACCTGCTTGACGACATTTCATTTACTCTCGCGCAGGGCCAAAACCTGGCTTTGGTCGGATTTTCCGGCAGCGGCAAGAGTACGCTGGCCCAGTGCATCGGCCAGCTCTACCGCTATACCGGCGGGCATGTTCTGCTGGACGGCAAAGAGGTGGAGGCGTTATCGAAAAAAGACATCACCCGGAATGTCGGTTTTGTTTCCCAGGACCCGTTTATATTTTCCGGCAGCATACAGGAAAATCTGCTTTACGGTTGCCTGGCCAATACCGATGGCGGTCAGAGCGGCGCCAGCGACCGGATGCCGACCCTCGATGACATCATCGCGGTTTTACAGCAAACCGGAATTTTCGTCGATGTCCTGCGCTTCGGCCTCAATACCGTCCTTACAATCGACCAGGATCCGGAATTGGCGGCCAGGGTGTTGCGCACCAGAGAAAGCTTCCAGCGCAATTTCGGAAAAAGGCTGGCTGAATATGTTGAATTCTTCGACGAGAACCGGTATCTCTATTTTTCCAGCGTCGCAGAGAACCTGACGTTCGGTGCGGCCAACCGCGATGAGTTCAACCCCATCAATCTGCCGCAAAACACTTACTTCCTCGGTTTCCTGGAGGAAGCCCAACTCGCGCGCCCGTTGCTGCACCTCGGCACTCGACTGGCCGAGCAGATGGTCGACATCCTGGTCAACATGCCGCCGGACAAGTTGTTCTTCGAACAGAGTCCTATCGCTCCGGAGGAGTTGAACGACTTTCGGAAAATCGTCGAACGCACCAAAAAGGCTGAACTCCGGCAGCTCGAAGACGCGGACCGCACCAAGCTCCTCGAGCTGGCACTGCGTTTCACACCCGGTATTCACAAAACGGTGGCTCTTCCGAAGGTCCTGGAATCCCTGATCCTCGAGAGTCGGCATCTTTTCAAAGAAAAAATCAGCGCGGATGACCCGGACGCCTTCACTTTTTTTCAGATGTCACAATATATCTACTCACAAACGATTCTGAACAACATCTTTTTCGGGAAAATTAATATCTTCAACCCGTTCGCCCAGGAAAAAATCAACCAAAGCATCGTCCACCTGCTGATCGAAGAAGATTTTCTCGAAACCATTATCGAAATCGGGATGCAGTTCGAGGTCGGCAGCAAGGGGGACCGGCTCTCGGGTGGTCAGCGGCAGAAGCTCTCGATCGCCCGGGCCCTGCTCAAGAAACCGCCGGTATTGATTCTGGACGAAGCCACCTCGGCGCTGGACAACAAGTCACAGACACGTATCCAGAATTTGCTGGAAAACCGCTGGAAGGGCAAAAGCACGTTGATTTCGGTGGTTCACCGACTCGACATCATTAAGAACTTCGATAAAGTGGCCGTGATGAAGGCCGGCAAAATCCATGAAACCGGTACCTATGCCGAACTCATTGCCAAGAAAGGTCTCTTGTATGAACTCGAATACGGAAAAAAATGAAGAAGGACCCGCCAGTGAGTACCAGGAAAATTTGAACATCCTCAGACAGATCGACTTTTTTTCAGGACTGCCGCTGGAGGCAACGAAGGTATTTGCCTATCTCTGCATCCGGGAGAAGTTCAAGAGCGGTGATTTCTTGTTCCATCAGGGCGAGGAGGATGAACAGGCGTACTACATCATTTCAGGCAGCGCACGCCTCCTCCAAGTAGATGATGGTAAGGAAATGGTTTTAAGGGACTGTGAAGAAGGTGAATTTCTCGGACGTCTGGCCCTCATGAGCACAATGAGCCGCCTGTTTTCTCTCAGGGCTCGGACCGATATGATCTGCCTGACCATTACCCGCGAGAAATTCACCAAGGCCCTGGAACAGTTTCCAGACTTGATGCCGAAACTGATCAGGGTTATTGTCGAGAATATATACAATTGGGAAAAGCGGTTCGTCGCCCACCGCACAATGGATTGCAGCGATTGCTTTAAAGAGATCGGTGTCAGCCTTGTGTGATGGACGCGAACATGATAGAAGAATGGTGACATAATTGCTCGGCATGCTGTGCCTTAGGGCTCATTGAAAAATAACGTTACATTTGGAGCACCGATGCATCCCGTTCGACCGCGTTGCGAAAACTCGAAATATCAACATATTCGTGCATTTTCGCGCCTATCCGGCCGGGCTCCTCAACTCTCAAACCTGCAAACATATTTTTCATGAACCCTAACCGGCCCGGATCGACGGATGTGAGGTCACGGGCCTGAACGACAAATCCAATGTCAAGGGAAAACGTATCGATCAAACTTAAAAACCGGATCTCCGAACTCGAAAGATTGGGCCAGAAACTTCAGGCGTTCGGGGAGGGTATCGGACTGTCCAAGAAATGTGTCTTTCAAATCAATCTGGCCGTGGATGAACTGTTTACCAATATCGTCAAGTACGGATTCGCAGACAACAACCTTCACTATATCGCCGTCACGCTTTCCCATAGAGACGGCAAGATCAGCATTCGCGTCGAAGACAACGGTATCCCCTTCGATCCGGCAGCAAAACAGACATCGGAGCTGAAAGATCAAATCGAAAACTGCAAGATCGGTGGGCTCGGGCTGCATCTGGTGAAAAAGATTATGGATGACATCGTATACGAACGGCGCGGAGAAAAGAACGTCATCACTTTAACCAAATTCATTCCGCACACGTGATGCCAGCTTTTTTTAAGGCAGCGGTGCCAAACCCATTCCGGTCATGATAGTGCACCGACACATGAAATGCAAAAGGATGTGAGATGGAAATCATCGAAAACCAAAAAGAGGACGTCAGCATTTTTAAACTGAACGGTCGTCTCGATTCGAACACTTCCCCGGCCCTGGAAAAAAAGCTGGTTGCGGCCATTGAAAACGGTACCAGAAACATGGTCATCGATTTTGAAAACCTCGACTATATTTCCAGTGCCGGATTGCGCATCATTTTAAAAACGACCAAGGACTTGAAACGCACGGATGGCCATATCGTATTGTGTGCAATGCAGGATTATGTCAGAGAAGTGTTTGAAATCGCGGGTTTCGATACATTTTTGCCGATTTTTTCGACTGTCGACGAAGCACTGACCAAAGTTTAAGAACGGGATCCTCTGGTGTCATAAAATTCAACGCAATCCGATCAGACCCCGTTTGCCCAGCTCGCGCAGAAACCGGGTCACCGCCAATTCCGCCTCCCGTTGCTGCAAACGGTGTCTTGCAGCGAATTGACGGATCACATCCTGAACTCGGGTACCGCCGTCCATAAGCTCCCAAACCTCGGTCCCCAAAGCATCCAGTTGCAGTTTTTTATGGTATGTCTCATAGGGCTTTCGTCCCAACCGCCTGGCTAATCCGGCCAGCCAGGGACGGGAGGTTACCGGATACGACAGCTGCAACTCACCGTTCCTCAAGCGGGACTCTTCGACCCCATCGTTCTTGATCGGAGTACACTCTAGGGCGTCTTCACGACTGGGCAGTCCGCTCTTTTTCTTTCTGCTAAGCATTTAGAACCCCGCGCGCCACTACGATACATGAAAATTACGGTGGAAGTTAAAGCAGTTTTGTCGGTTGGGTCAGTTGTGTCAGTTAAAGGATTTCGTCGATTTTACGTTGAACCCACAACGGGTTACGGGTTCTGAGTTGTCAGATTACCCCGGGTTTCGAGTTTCCAGTTTCAAGTTTCTATTTTCGTGTTAAACCGTCGCATACGTTTTGCAGATCCCATCCAGAACCCCCGCTTCAATCGGCTGCCGGCCTTCCAACCGCACGCCGAGAATGCGGTTTTTATCCACTTCTTGCCATAATCGCAGGCAGCGATAAAGGGGGTGCCGCTGAAGCCGCCTGTAAAAGCGAGGAAATAAGCCGCTCGGGGACCCGCCCTCCAGTTCTAATGTCAGCGGCGATCGCTTTTTAACCCTCACGGATCTGTTTGCGGACAGTCCGAGGCATCTCTGCTCGAAACCCTCCAGCCCGCCGTCCTTGAGGAGCACGGCCGCCGGGCCCCAGCGCAGCAGCGTGAGCTGCAACTGTCGGTGTGTGAAAAAAAGTTCGTAGGCACCGGCGTCGAATCGAAACCGCTTCAGCTGATAAGTCTCCGGCACTTCGGCGACAATATCGAATACCGACCAGAGCATTTTTCGGCCCTCGGAGTGATCTTTAAATGAGGCCAAAAGCCGGTCGGCGTACTTGAAAGGCCGCTGCCCGGTCTTCTCGAAGAATTGCAGCAGGACGGCCTTCCGGCAGCCGTGGCAGTAGAGTACGACGCCCCGGCCGCCGATGCTGTCGGTCTGCCAGGCAAATCCGAGACTGTCGTAGGGCTCGACGGCCCGGGCCCAATCCGTCGGCAGCTTCTCTTCTCGTAACTCCCTGCGCAGCTGCCGCCCCTGGGAAGCGGCCAGGCGTTTGAGTTGGGTACGGAGTTTAAATTTTCCCTTTACCGGTGCCCACTTGATTTCCATTGCCGGACCCCTTGGCGTTTCGAGCAACAGATAGCGGTAGCCTATTTTCCCGATCTGCCAATCCATCGGAGTATCGAAACGCACACCGTTCCAGGCGATTTGCCGCCATTTCATTCTCTCGGCATATGTGACGCAATCAACCACAATCAACTATTCCCGGTGAAACCGTTACTCTTGCGAGGATCAGTACTGCAGGCTGCCGAGGCTTTTCAGAATCAGCGCGAAGCCCATCGCAAACATGCCGGTCAGCCCCATACCGCATGAAAACCCGGCCAGCAGGACTGGTGCGTATTGCCGCCACATGGCCCCGTAGCGCTTCAAAAAGAAAAACCGTCCCAGCAGGGCACCGATCACCTCCAATATAAACCCGTGCGGCGTCGACTGACCCAGTCCGCGGACCACGCCGTAGATCAGAAGGACCGGCAGCCCCAGCACGGCCAGCAGAGCGTAGGTCACCAATCCGAACAGCATACCGCTCATCACGTAACTGGCCCGCAGGGCCTGGAAAAAAAGCGAGTTGCCCTCCAGGGTAGCGGTCTGCATTAAAAGAGTGTTCAGGGCCTGCAAATGCCAGAGTTCCTGGGCATAGGGGTAGTTGCTGGAAGGAATTGGGGCCAGGCGCCAGATAAACTGCGAAAACAGGAGACTGGCAATCATAACCACCGGCAGTACCACGATTTCGGCTTTGATGATGCCGCGCAGGCTGGTTCCGGTCAACTCGATTTCGCGGAATTGCACCGTGGCTTCGCCATAGTTGTGGATCGGTATGGGGGCGTACCAGATTTCGATGCCCTGGTAACCGAAGAACCTGGCGCCGGCAATGAAGCTGGCTTCCCGCACCAGCGGCAGGCCGACGAATTGGCCGGCGATTCCTTCCATTCGGGCAGAGATGTAAGAAACCAGGGGGGTGTAAATAAAACCGTAACCGAGGAAGAAGATCCAGGGAAAGTTCGGTACGAGCCAGACGCATAGCCCAACATAAGAAACGGTCGAGAACACATAAATCCCGATGGAAATCCAAATGTTGATATCGCCGCGCTCGGAATGCGAGCGCAACAGGTCCCTGAGACTGCCTCTCTGCCCGGGTTTCTTGTCGCCGAAGGACCGCAGAACAGACCATATGCCGATCACGGCGATCGCGAGGCCGAGACCGATACCGAAGCTCATGTAAAAGTCGAAATTATTGGCAAAAACCGTGTCGACCGTCCCCATACCCTCGTGCCAGCGATACAGGATCCCGTGCCGAAACAGGACGGGATTGGCCGCGACGGTGATGATCACGCCGATCAAGCCGCCGATAACCGCCCAGAAAGGAAGCACCATTCCCACGAACAAAAGGGTCAAATCCAACTGAATTCCCGTCGCCACCGCCGGCAGTACCCGGTCCGTATAGTGCGTCAGTTCGATCCAGGGTATCGGAATGAGGCGGATCGGTTCCATCAACAGCAGGCCGGAAACGGTGGGCAAGAGCACATAAATGGCGCCGAACGTCAGGCCGATCATCCCACCGATGGAAAAAACCCGCCACTTCCAGCTCTTCTGCTTGTCCTCGGTCGATTCGGCAAGGGCCATCGTCCCCAAGGCCCCCACCGGTGCCATGGGAAACGGCAGCTTTTCGACATCCGAGGTGATGCGATAGAGGGTGTAGCCCAGTCCGAAACGATCGATGCGCTGGATGAGCTGGGTACCGAAGAGCAAAAGGATCGGTATCAACCAGTCCCTGTGAAAGAAGCTCCGTTGCACCAGGGACTCCGAATCCGGCGGCGGGGCGACCAGCTCGGAATAAACTCCGTCAATCCGAGCATGCGGGCGGCATCGGATTGCACCAGGTACTGATTCCACAAAAGGCCCTGAAACGGCGTAGCCATGGCAGCGCCGGCCATATAATAGAGCAGAAAAATTTCCTGTTGCTTCAATTCGGTGTAGGACCGCTTGGCCACCTCCGCGAACAGGATGATGGTCACCCAACGGGCAGCCGGACCGATACCGGTGCCGATCACGAGTTGCAGGTACATGCTGCCGGGCATCATCAGGAAGCCGATGAAAATGGCTCCGATGACGGTCTTCCAGTCAAACCCTTCTTCAAAGTGGTCCGGGGGTTTGAGCAGATCCCTATATTCCTGAAGTTCCTTATCGTCGTACATAGTTTCAACTAGGAAACACCAAATAACTGGAGTTGCGGAACAATCCGATGACTGCCCACGTGCCGGCCATGAAAAAATCACCGATAATCAACCCAATAAAGAACAACTGTACCCTTTTGAACAGCTGTACCCCTCCATAGCGCATACAAAGGACATTACAACACCAGCCGACAAAGAAGCTGAACCAAAGGATTCGCATGGCGGAACTGTACGTTACCAGGTAACCGATCGGGTGAATGGGCCACCAGTAAAACTGATGATAACACACCACGAGAATCAGCATGACCACCGCCCCCACCAGAGAAAAAATCAAAACCCACTTGCCGCCGCTCATTGGCGATTCGATCATGTTCTGGACATTCTCGTAACCGGAAACCGTCGAGCGCAGCGCCCAGTCCAGGTCGAGTTCCCGGATACCGAATTTGTAGCACAGGGTCAACATGGCAGAGAAGGACACGACGACAGCGGCCATAATAGTGATCATGATGGCGCCGATGAGCAGTTTCTTGGGATTCATCCGGTAGGTGACCCGTCCGGCATGCAACAGGGACGGCATGAGAGATTCCCGCAGATCCAGAAACAACATCTTCTGGACCACGACACTGATCAGCAGCCCGACGCTCCCAAAAAACCGCGGGCCGAAAATAAAAGGCAGACCGTCCAGCGGCGCGTCGGTGAGCGTGAAGTAGGCGAGACCGCCCTGGCAGATCACACGACTGGCGACCAGCATCACCATGAAGAAAGCGCACACCACAAAAAACGCCGGCAGAACCGGCAAACCGAAATAGGCACACCAGCCGATGATGAGGACGGACCCCACGAAGAACCCCCAGAAGGCGAACCGGGAGGAAAGCCACTCCGAATGAGACGGATCGGGACGTCGTAACCGCACTGCATCCCGCAAGATACCCACCAGATGATACCGTGCCAACCAGAAGAGAAAGAGGAAAAAAACCGCGTAGGCCCCAATGGTCTGGGTCTCCTCGGGACGTGAGATGGTGGGGCCGAAGGTGATTCCCAGCGCGGCTTCCGGAATGTCGTACCCCATAACGGCCAGGAGGCCGAAGAGCAACCCGCCGATGATAAAAAACAACCAGAAGGACAGGGAAATCTGCTTGGACGTCAAAAAAGCAAACCCGATGAAGGCCGGGTAGATGTAAATCTTGAGTTTGTAAAAACCGGAAAAGAGGCCGTACTTTGGAAAATAGGAACCAGCCAGAATCAGGGTCGGAATCTGCGGCACGGATGGAACGTAGAAATTGAGCCCGTTGATAAGATGGAGCACCACCGGAATCATTACACCGGCCAGAAGAAATCGATCGGTCAAAAAGCGACCCAGAGCATTACCGTCATAAGCCTCCTGCATGAGTTGCGGGACTCGCAGGAGAGGAAAGTTCATGCGCTCGTTTTCGATGGCCTGCCGGCTGAGGATGTTGATCATGCAGAGCATCACGAAATAGCAGGTGAAAATAAATATCCCCCAGATCGCAATCGGCCGGGCCCAGGCATCCCATGGGATCTGTTGGAACACCTGCCACCAGCTCATGCTGCGACCGCCGGCCAGGCCGTCATACAGGGAAGACACCGCTTCCGGGCTCTGGGGATAAAGGTCGCCGGGAATCAGCGGCAGGAGTTCCTCTGCCCAGCGGCTTCCGAGACGGGCAAAATGCTGGGGAGCGGTCAGATTGATGAAAAAAGTTCGCGCCAGACCGGTGTAAGCGATTCCCGAGGCGATCACCATCAGGATCCAGATCACCAGGAGTTCGCGGCCGGTCAATCCGTTCCATTTGGAAAAAACCTTTTTCAGTCCGTAAGTGACCAGCATCAACCAGATAAGGATATAGAAAGGCGCCAGGGGAAAATGCCCCCCGCCGAGGGGTGTTGCCGAGCGATATACATTGTTGAATGGTGTAATGGCACAGATGAGCATTGCCAGGAAGAAACCGAACCAGATGGCGCGCATGCGGATCGGCATCTCCTGTGCTCCCGTAAAGGACGGTACACTCAGGCCGTTGGCTGCGCAGGCTTTACCATTTTTGATGCTCGATTCGCTGTTTTCCATATCAATATCTCTGGCGGTGCGGATCGGGTCCTCTGACGTCGGCGGTCATGGAAATGGTGACATCGCATCCGGCCGGATTTCAAGCGAAGGCCGCGGCTTCTTCGATTCGGTTATGCGTCCGATGTCAATACCACGTTTTTCTCCCTCTGCAGCAATCAGATTTTCGTAGTGTTCCTTGGAAGCCGCGTCCAGAGATCGCCACACCAGAAGCGTCTTGCGTAGCTCGTGAAGAAAGGCCTTGTTGATCCGTCGCCAGGCGTTGGCCTCACCGGAGAGGCGCTCTAAAAGGATTCTGATTTCAAGATAGCCGGGATCTCCGACCGACCGGCAGAAAGCAATGGCCACCTTTTGCATAATGCCGAAATCGAAGGGCGCCAGCCAAACGTCGGTGGTCAGCTGTAAAAATTCCTCTTCTTGGGCGACGCTCCCGGGTTCTTCTGCTTTTACGCGGTGGTCGGGGTCGTTATCGGCAACCCGGCACCCAGCCATTGAAAACGCGATACGTCCGGCAGAAAACAGGCCATGGGAAATGTCGCGGTGGCCTTCGAAATGATCCAGGAGAAACCCGCCGATACTCAAGTGTTCACGGAAATTCATCAGAAATGGCAGGGTCACTTGCAACCGGTTCCCCACGGCCGGGGGAAGTTTCCAGGAGCGGTTGACGTCGGGTATGGCGATGTTGGCGGCTACCCGTGAAGGATAGATCACGGACGCCAGTACCACCAGGATCACCAACACCATGGCGGCCACCCCCGCAATGGAGGAGTAATTGACCGTAATTCCGGTCCACAAGGTCGTCCCAGCGAAAAAGCGCGCGGTTGTCTGGGCCAGAAGATAGCCCAAAACGACGCTGATGACCGCGAAGGCCAATGCTTCGGCGATGAACAGAAACGATACGTGCGAGGGGGCCAGCCCCACGGAAGTATAAATCCCGATTTCCCGCTTTCTTTCGTAAACGCTGCCGATCATCGTGTTGAGCACGATAAAAACGGAAATCACCAGGGGGATGACCACATTGGGGACCCCGCTGTAGCTCATCGTGTCGCTGGCCTGATAGAGAAATGTGCCGTCCGGTTCCCCCGCAAAGAGGGTGAGACCGAAGCGGTCCACGAGACGTTCGGCTTCTGCTTGCGTTGTCTGTCCGTGCTCGGGCTTTACGGCGATTCCCTTCAGTTTGCCGCCGGCAGACATCAAAAACCCGTCCGGTAAGATCAGCACGCGGTCGGCATCGATATGCTGATATCGGCTTTCGTAGGTGCGGACCTCTTCTCCGGATTCCATGGCGTCCATTTCGACTTCGGTCATTTCCATGGAAATTTCACTGGGAAAGGTGACCGTCGACAGGGGTTCGCCGTCCAAATCGGTGGTATCCATCAGGCTCCGACCCGAAAACACGCCGACCACACGGAAAGGCATCCCCCACAGCTGCACCTCCGCCTTCTGCCGCAACCCCGGATCGATGCCGAGTTCATGCGCCGCTCTATCGGAAATAAGAACCACGCGGTCTTCAGCAGGCTTGAACCACCGGCCGCCAATTAGGATCTTTTCCATTCCGGTGACCTGCACCTCTTCGGAGGACAGGCCGACAACCCCGAACGCCGTGTACTGCCTGTCCAGACGCTGCACCGTCAAATCCAGTGTACGGGTCCGATTTTCATCCTCCAGCCAAACGCGCGGCGCCGTGATCGCCTTGCCGCCGAAATAGTTGGCCACAACGTCAAGGCTTTCGGGTGGCAGATCGTTCCAGTTGACGGTTTTAAATAGATACCCGTTATAGGGGGCGCGTTCTTGAAACAGCAGCCGGGTGTGTTGCCGCAGGGATTTCACCGAAGTGAAACTCATGACGGTAAAGGTGAGAATGATCAGCGTGGCGCAGGTCAGCAAGGTCCGCAGCCGACGTCGCCTCAGGTTGCTGACGCCCAACAGAAAAGCCGCAGCAAAGGCTTTCCAGCGGCCCATTTCGACTGACTTAATGTGCCGGGCACGCTGCTGCAGTTTGATCATTTCTTCTTCGAACCGGAAGTAGATGATCAGGGTGACGACCCCTGATAGACCGATGATGAAAAAGGCCAGGATGACGACGGTGGGACTGTACGCCAGCTGAAAAGCCGGGTGCACGTTGTAGATGACGGCGATCAATAGGAGGAGAATGCCTAAAAATGCGACGATGCGTCGGTTGATGTTGGTGTACGAGAAAAGCAGACGCTCCATGCAGAAGGCAAAGGGAACGAAGAGCGCAATGTAGAACAGAACCCCGAACAGGACGTCCTTCTGCGTGTCTTCTACATCGCTGTAGACGCGGGTGGCCAAAGCCCAGGAGCGATGGGCGGCCCTGGAAAAGCGGTCATATGCCCGCTCTTCGAGGGCCTGGCGGGCTTGCGCCAGAACTGACACGCCTTCCTTCTGCAGCCGTGCGATCCGTTCGTTGTAAATGCCGTTTTTTTCCAGAACTCGAATCCGCGGCCCGAGCAGGGCCCACATGTCTCGGGCCACCATGTAGTCCGTGCGGTAAACGTAGGGCCAATCGTCTATCAGATATCCCTGCCCCTGGGGGTGCGCGTCATCGGCATTGAGAAGCAGCAGTTTCCATCCCAGCACCGTGTCCGAAAGCGTCAATTTCCAGGGGGTACCGGGAGTCAGTAACAGGGAGGATATGATTGAGGACCAGGTGTCGAGCCGGCTGAAGCTGTACCGAACCGGTCTGGCTTCTCTTCGGGCGTCGATCAGCTGATACTTGTTCATGTAGCGGAACGTGCGGGGTTCGAGGAGGTTGAAAATAACGCTCTGCTTGCATCCGAACATGACCAGATCGGTTTCCATGTTGGCACGTTGGACCTTTATCCGGTAAGCATTCTTCCCGGTCTGTTTTTTATCGATGGCCCAAACGATCTGACCAGTTTGAGGATCGAAGCGGTAGGCTTCGATAACCACTTTGTGCTGAACCAGCTTCTTGGTGGACACCCCCTTGAGGAAAAACATTCCCATGGCGTCCACCATGCTGTAGTAGCGCCCCTCTCCCTGAAAGGCCATGATCACGGTTCCCGGTGCCGTTTGATCGGGAAACAATTCGCCTTGCCGCAAGATTTTCGCCCGCCCGGTGATCGTCGTGAACCCATCCCTGGGAAAACCGCCGTTGTGCAGCTCCGGTGCCCGGCTGATACTGTCGATCAAAACCGCAATCTGGGCACTCTGGAGCGCGGCAAAGCGACTGTCGACGCTTTCGGGCCGATCGCCCGGTGTGCCCCACAACGGTCTGGCGTCGTTTACCGTCACAAGTGTAAACCCGAGGTAACCGGCCAGCGCACTGACCTCGCCCCCGAGGGGCGGGCGGTCGAGAAAGAAGCTCTGCCACGAGCCCTTACGGCTGGGGCGCAGCGTGTCACGATACAGCGATGGGGCGGATTCGGCGGTCGTCAAGCTCTCGGCGCCTTGCCGAAGGACATCGTCCAGGATCCTGTAGTTGGCTGTCCGGTTGACACGTGACCGCAGCGGGTAGAGCCATCCGTAATTGAAGGCTCCGAATCCGTCCCCGTGGCTTGAAAGGTGCAGCGAAACAATGGTGGCAATCTCCATCGATTTGGCAAGATTGCGAAATGTCTTGGCGCTGCGGATGAATCTCTCCTGTCGACCGGCGTCTGAGGCAATTTGACGGTAGTCTTCAAGAGCCATTGGAATGAGGCCTTCGATAACCGCCGTCTCTTCCGGAAGAAGATTGCCGAGATCGGTACGCCAGAGCATCCGCCGCAGGAGCCTTCTCTCCCGGGCCAGCTCCATAATGCGATCCTGGTTCTCGTCTCCCTTGCTCTCCAGACGCAGCCGCATAAGTCTTCTGGAAATGACATCCACCTCTGTCTTGAGGGGATCGCCGACAGCTTCGAGCAGCGCCAGGCCCACTGGCCCTTTGCCGGTGGATTGCGCCCGCAGGTAAGCCGTGACGCCCTGCGCGTCGGCCTCTTCCAACATGGCCTCCGCGTCACGGCTCTGTTTGACGGTATTCTTGAGCCGCTTTTGTAAATCCCGCAGGTCCCTGCTGCGCAACCGGACGCTCCAGATCATCTCTCGCATGCCGGCGAGGGTTTGGGCGTGACCGGCAGTGGCCAGAAGCAGAACCGAGCGGCCCGGCGGCGTGCGCTTGAGTCTTCGGGCCAGATCGAGCAAAGAGCCGATCCCGACGGCTTCGTCGGCTCCAGGTGCCATGCCCGGCACCAGTGCACCCGTGTCGTAAAATGCCTCCACGACGATCAGTTGATTTTTGAGTTGCGGGTCCGCTCCGGGAATCACTCCGTAGACATTCTCGGCCGTGGTCTCTTCCCATCCGATTCTGGATGTCAAGCGGGCCGTTCGGGCAACCAGTCCCTCCGGCGCCGTTTCGAAGTCGCCGAAAACCCTGTCAGCTCAAACGCGTCATTGTAGCGCATCTTCGGTGTTGTGCCACTATCGAGATAGATCAGGGCTTTTGCCCCCAAAGAAGCAGCATGGAGCCAGTTCTTCCCCGAATCGATGTCCATTAGAATAATGGATCCTGCCACAGTTTTTCCGTTGAAGTGATGCAGCTCGCCGGCTCCTACGAACACCAACGGCCCCTGCAGACCCTCGGCCGGTATGGTCTGGGGCGCGACGGCGTTGAGCATGACCGGCTGCACAGCGATATTCAACTGCCTGTCCGGCAAAAACAGGCGGCTGTTTTCGTGGAGGACAACCGGCACGGTGAAGAGTTGAGATCCGATCGATTCCAGGCCCAACCGGGTGAACCGGTCCTTGATGAGTGCGGCAGCGGCGGAACACCCAAGCGTGCCGGTGCTGCGATCGCCGAAAGCGGCGAATTCCTGAATGTCGGACGAGAAGAGATCCGCAGCCGGCCTTTGAACGGTGGTGGCGGCCGAAGACATGGCGATAAATAACAACAGAAAAAACACCAGCCCCGCCAGCGTCGTCTGTGCGGCCGGTCGTTTCTCTGGGGCGTTCGAACGGCTCAACAAGGGTAAGTCAAGCGGAAATAGGAATGTAACGCAAGACGGCATTGTCAGTTGGTTCAGCGGTTGATGGTCTCTGTTTAATGTCATCAACTAAAGGCCCAGTATACCCCCCTTTGGGAAAAGGGGGGCCAGGGGGGATTTCTTTAAAAAATGGATTATTCCCTAGCTCCGATTGTCCCCAGGGATATGGACAGTTCCTCACGGTTTTCGATTTTATCGACGCGTCCGTCTCGAATCCAGACCACCTGATCCGATACGTTCAGCATCTTAAAATCGTGCGTGGCGGAAATGACCGTTACCACGCGCTCATCACTCAGATTTTTGAGCAGGGCGATGATCTCTTCGCCCGTGCTCAGGTCGAGGTTCCCGGTGGGCTCATCGGCCAGGATGATCGCCGGATCGTTGGCCAGGGCCCGGGCGACCGCGACGCGCTGCTGCTGTCCGCCGGAAAGCTCCGAGGGTTTGTGCTGAAACCGGTCACCGAGACCAACGAGATCCAGAAGGCGAATACCCTTTTTCGTCGCATCGTCACTGTTCATTCCGGCAAAGGTCATCGGCAGCGTCACGTTCTCCAGGGCCGTCATCACCTGGATCAGATTGAACGTCTGGAAGATGTATCCGATCTTGCGGCACCGCAGCCAAGCCAACTCGTAAGCGTCCAGTTGGGCGATGTCCACCTCGTCGATGAAAACCTTGCCGGATGTCGGCTTGTCCAGACCGCCGATCATGTTGAAAAGGGTGCTTTTGCCCGACCCTGAGGGACCCATGATGGAAATGTAATGGCCGGCCTGGATCTCCAGATCGATTCCTTTAAGAGCCTGGACATCAATCTTGCCCAGCTTAAAGGACTTGGTGACGTTGGACACCCTGACGATGTTGTGTTTCTCTCGCTCCATGTCGACCCTTATTCTTCCTAGTGCTCCGTGCGCATCGCCTCCACGGGCTGCATTTTTGCAGCCACTATCGCCGGATAAAAGACGCCGACCAGGCTCAAAAAGAATCCCACAAGGGTTGCCCATAGGACCGATCCCGCCACGTCAAGCCACGAGACCTGGATCAGCGCGACAGTCCCGAAACTGGTGGCCGACGTGATAAGGGAAAAGAAGGCGCCGACAAGCGCGCCGATTCCGCCGCCAACCAAACCCTGCATCCCGGCTTCG
>JARROL010000031.1:0-14882 GCA_037383965.1 Desulfobacterales bacterium
GTTACAATGCCATCGCCATCACCCGCGTGACTTAAATTGCAGGCTTAATGCGCGCATGTTTGGTACGTGGGGCGCTTGTCGCGTACAGGCACCGACAACCACGACCGGGAGAGGCTCGCTGATAGTCGCGACCGAGCCTTTCAAATTGCAGAAGGGCGGATCATGCCGATTTACGAGTATGAGCATCTGGGCCCACCTTGTGAAAAAGGACGGGTTTTTGAGACCAGACAATCGCTCGAGGAAAGCCCCCTGACCCAATGTCCGGACTGCGGGGCAGCCGTGCGAAAGATCATGTCCCTGAACTTCGTCAACACCCCGAAAAGCGACAGTGACCTGCGCAACCTCGGGTTCACGAAACTCGTCAAGCGCGATGACGGCGTTTACGAAAACGTCACCCGCCGTGACGGCGACAGCCGGTACATGCTGCGCGACCGCCCCGACACCGTCCCCAACCTCAGCAAAACCATCTCCGACTAAGAATGCTCGCCGACAGAAACCGGCGAGCATTTTTTGAATAGCGGTTCAGGGTTCCCCTTTCACCGATCCAGGTTGAATGGTTGAAGCAATGTAGGATGTAGGGTCGAAGGGTCCCCGTTCTGGGGTAATGGATTGAAGTCCTTCCTTGACCGCTGAACGCAGAACCCTGAACCCTTGAACCCCGAACCTCATTTATTTCTACCCCCCCATGTTGGCTTTCTTCACATCCGGATTGTGCAGCAGCGACCGCGAATCACCCTCCAGGACCAGGTTGCCGCTCTCCAGGACGTAACCGCGCCGGGCGAATTTAAGCGCCATGCGGGCGTTTTGTTCCACCAGCAATATCGTGGTCCCTTCCGCATTGATATCCTTCAGGGCATCGAAAACATTACGCATCAGCAGCGGTGCCAGCCCCATAGACGGCTCGTCCAGCAGCATAATCTGGCGACCGCTCATGAAAGCCCGCCCGATGGCTAGCATCTGTTGCTCACCGCCGCTGAGGGTCCCGGCTTTTTGCACCTTGCGCTCCTCCAACCGCGGAAAGATCGCGAACATACGGTTGATGTCTTTTTCGACATTTTCCCTGTCCTTGCGGGCAAAAGTGGCCAGTTGCAGATTTTCGAGTACCGTCAGATTGCCGAAAAGCCGTCTGCCCTCGGGGACATGCGATATGCCCAGTTCGCTGACCACCTTGTCGGCCGAATATCTCAGCAGGTTTTTATTTTTGAACGTCATACGGCTCGTCTTGGCGACCGGCACCATGCGCGAAATCGCCTTCAGAGTCGTGCTCTTACCGGCTCCGTTGGCACCAATTATGGTGACGATCTCGCCTTCGTCTATTGTGAAATCGATTCCGTGCAGCGCCTTGATATTCCCATAGGACACCTGCAGATTTTCCACTGACAGCATCAGTCAATTGCCTCCTTGCCCAGATACGCATCGATCACTTTCGGGTTGTTCTGGATCTCTTCCGGTGTGCCTTCGGCAATCACCTCGCCGAAAACCAGAGTCTGGATCATCTCGCACAACTCCATCACCATTTTTAACCTGTGTTCGATCAAAAAAATCGCCAACCCGAATTCTTTATGCACTCGACGGATGATTTGCATCATTTGGATCAACTCTTCCGGATTCATTCCGGCGGTCGGTTCATCCAGAAAAAGGATCTTCGGCTCTATGGCCAAGGCCCTGGCCATTTCGACCCTTCTCTGATCCCCGTAAGGCAAATTGAGGACATTCTGGTTCGCCAGATCGGAAATGCCCACGAGTTCCAGAAGCCTGTAGGCCTTCTCTTCGGCCTCGGCTTCCTGCCGTTTTCGCTTGGGTGTTCCAAAAAAGGCACCGATCAAACCGTAGGTCATCCGCGAGTATTGCGCCATGACCACGTGCTCCAGTACACTCATATGGCGCCACAAGAGCAGGTTCTGGAAGGTCCGGCCAAGACCGACGGAAGCAATTTGATGGGGCTGCAGACCCACCAGATTTAAATCTTTCAGACGGATAGTACCTTCTGAAGGTTGGTAGATACCGGTTATCAGATTGAAAATGGTTGTCTTGCCGGCCCCGTTGGGACCGATCAACCCTCTGATCTGACCCGGTTCGATTCGAAGATTGTAATCGTGCACGGCCCGCAGCCCGCCGAAATAATGCGTCATACTCTCTACCAGCAACAACGACATGCTACACCTCGTTTTCCGGCTTCTGCCGCGGTCGGATCAATTTCTTGACATCGAACTCCTTGAACGCGATCAGACCCGTCGGTCGGAAAATCATCACCAAAATGAGCAAAAGCGGAATCACAATCCACTTGAAGAGTTCAAGTGGTCGCAAAGCTTCACCGAGAAGACTCAGACTCACGGCGCCGAGAATCGACCCGTACACCGAGTTAAGACCGCCGAAGTAAACCATGGCTAGGACTTCGGCGAGTTTTTGAATGCCGAATGAGCCCGGATTCACGTAGCGCAGGACGTGTGCGAACAACCCACCGGCCACACCGGCCCAGAACGCGGCAAACATGAAGGCCACCATCTTGGTGCGGCGGGTGTTGACGGTCATGGCGTTGGCCGCGGTTTCATCGTCACGTACGGCGTTGAGTGCCTTGCCGAGGGTGGAGCGGACAAAGTTGTTGATCACCCAGATACAGGCGACGGTCCAGGCAAAGACCGTGGGCAGGTTGGCCCAGTTCGGTTGACTGCTGAGACCGCGCGGACCGCCGACAAACTCCAAGTTTTCGACCAGACTCTTGACGATGAACAAAAATGCCAGGGAGATAATCGCCAGGTAATCCCCCCGGGTTCTAAATGACGGGATGGCGACAAGCAACGCCCCTGCCGCTGCAACGAGCCCGCCCAGAATGAGACCGAGCGGAAACGCGAACGGGCCTATGAAGGAAGGCAACAGCGCCTGACCGAACTGGCTGTCGTTGACAAAAAGGGATACGGAAAATACCGAAGCGGTATACGCCCCCAGTGCCATGAACCCGGGGTGTGAACAGGAGAACTCCCCCATGTATCCGTTGATCACATTCAGGCTGACGGTGACCATTATGGCAATCAACGTAAACTTAAGGGATATGTCCCGGTAGTCGCTGATACCGGCCCAGATATGAAAGATGGTGTACAATAGAACCAAGTGGACCAGCACCGATCCCAGCATCGAGTAATCCATCATTTTTTGCGCCAGCCAGTTGGTCGGTGCGAGGCTCAACCGGGCAACGATGATGATCGGCAACAGGTATATCAAGAAGACATAGAGCAATGCGCTGGGAAAAAGTGCCGGATTCTTCAGAATAATCGTGAAACCGAAAAGCGCGGGAATTTTCGACAGGCCCAAGCCCAGCGCCAACGGCCTGCCCACGAATTGTTCCACTAAGACCGCACTCAGGGCACCGCAAAGCCATCCCAGGACCGGCACCTGAGAATACATCTGCCATATTTTCTTTTTCAACCCGCCTTCAGGGGCAGATAGTGCACTGCTGGCTGCTTCCATTTCATTCCCTTTCTGAAAAACCACCGGCTTGGCCAATGTGCGGCGCCGGCAATTACAGCCTCAACTTGGCGCTGTATGGCTCTCCGAAGAATCCGTACGGCCTGAAGACCAGAATGAGCAATACGATAGAATAAGCGATAAGATCCCGCAGGGTCGACGGAAAGATCATGGCCACGAATATCTCAATGAAACCGAGCAGGAAACCGGCCAGGGTCGCGCCCATGATGGACCCCCTTCCGCCCAGAATCGCAGCCACAAAGGCCTTCCAGCCGAAAACAATTCCCATGTACGGATCCAGAACCGGATAGGCCAGACCGAATAAGATTCCGGCCAGGGCCGCCAGTGCCGACCCGATGGCGAACGTCATGGCCGCAATGCGATTTATCGACACGCCCATCAACGGCACGACCACATAATCAAATGCCATTGCGCGCATGGCCATTCCCCATCGTGTCTTGGTGATGAACAGATGCAGCGCCAGCATGAAAGAAAGTGAGACCGCGACGATGATGATTTTTTTGTTGGTGACAACCACGCCGCCCAGATCATAGGTGACGGTCTCGATCAGAGAGGGGAAGCTGACCCTCTGGGTGCCCATAGCCCACAAGACGATGGTTTCGAGAATAATGCCGATCATCAGACCGGTAATAGCGGCCGATGCCCGGGGGGCGTCCCGCAAAGGGCGATAGCCGACCCGTTCGACGAACATGCCCAGAAAGGAGGTTAAAAACATCGAAAGCAGGATCGTCAGTACCAAAATCAGCCAACCGGGCAAAACAAGCACCCACTGCGAGGCGAGAACCATCAAACCGGTGGCAACGCCGAAGCCGATGTAGGCCCCGGTCATGAAAATATCGCCATGGGCGAAGTTGAAGAGCATTAAAATGCTGTACACCATGGAGTAACCCAATGCGATCAATGCGTAAAAACTGCCCCACTGCAAGGCGTTCACAAGATTCTGAAGAAAAAATACCATCGAGTCTGCTCCTTGGTCGGTTGGGCCCGTTGGGCCCGTTGAGCCGGTTGAGTCAGTTGAAAATGCCACCAACGGCAATCTCCAAACACTTGAAACGATCCAACTGACCTAACCGACCTAACTGGCCAACCGACCAAACTGACCTGGTCCAAAAAGGCGGGCTCAGGGTGACCCTGGCCCGCCGGTGTGCAAATCGCCGCTTGGCACGGTTGGCTTGTTCGAGAATTAAATAAAATTCGGGAAGAACAGGTTTCGGTAAGGCATCCACCGCCGAACCGGACCTCAAAAAAATAAGGTCGCTATTTTGAGCGTTGAGGCGCTTGGCCGGCAAGGCGCGAAAATGTAAGAATATCTGAATACTCCGGTTTTTCGCAACCCAGCCGGTCGGGATGCATCGGTGCTCAAAATGTGACGTTATTTTTGTGTGAGCCCTTAATTTGGCCTACGGGCAAACCGATTTGTAAAATTCGAATTCGCCCTTGTCGCTGATCTTGACGATGACCGCACATTTGGTGGGATCACCGCTGCCGCCGAAGGTCATTTTACCGGTGATTCCGTCGTATTCCTTGATGTTGGCCATGGCATCTCGGACGCACTGACGGTCCTTCTTGATGTCGCCGGTAATCGTGCCGCAGTCCTGAATGGCTTTTTGAACCAGGCCGATCGCATCCCAGGTAAGGGCGCCGACATCGTCCGGCACGTAGCCGTACTTCTCCTGGTAACGGTCGATGAACTCCTTGGTCTTGCCGGTGGCGCCGGCCGCGGCATAGTGGGTGCTGAAAAAGAGCCCATAGCAATCCGGACCGCAGAGCTGGACGGTCTCAGCCGATCCCCAACTGTCGCTGCCCACGATCGGTTTGTTGAAGCCGAGCTGGTGGGCCTGCTGCACGATCAGCGCCACCTCGTTGTAATATTGGGGGGTGAACAGGAACTCGGCGCCGGAGTTGATGATGTTGGTCAATTGCGAGCTGAAATCGGCGTCTTTGGTGGTGAAACTCTCAAAGGCTACTACGGAACCGGGTCCGTTCGCTGTTTCCCAAGCCTTTTTGAAATCCTCGGCCAGTCCCTTGGGATAGTCACTGGCAACGTCATAGAGAACCGCCGCCTTGGTGAACCCGAACTCATCCTTTACGAAATTGGCCACCACTGGTGCCTGGAACGGATCCAGGAAGCAGGCCCTGAAGACAAAAGGCCGGTCCGCAGTGGTCTTTGGGTTCGTGGACCAGGGGCTGATCATGGGAGTGCTGTAATTGTTGGCTACCTCGCCTGCCGGTACCGCCTGCTTAGACGACTGTGGACCGACGATCATCATAACCCCGTCTTCGGTGATCATCTTGGTGTTGACTTTGACGGCGGATTCGGCTTTGGATTCGTTGTCTTCGATCACCAGATCGACCTTGTATTTTTTTCCGCCGACATCGAGTCCGCCGGCGGCATTGACGTCTTCAAGCCACATCTGGGCCGCGTATTTAGTCCCCTCACCGACCTTGGGAATGTCACCGGTAATCGGCGCGTTGACGCCGATCTTGATGGATTTCGGCGCCTCGGGCCCGCAGGCCAGGAAGACCACGCCCAGAATCAGGCCACAAACGACACCGATAAAGATGAGTCTTTTTTGCATTTCTACCTCCTTTATCAAACTGTACCGGGTTTATAGGGAAGAAAACCACAACTGTCTGCTCCAATCAGAACCGGTCTGTTAGCATACGGTTCGGACATAATCAACTATAACTTATTGACAAATTATTCTATTACTTTTATTGGTTCATAGAGTTGATTGAACCTTGAAAACCTTATCGTACCCGGAGAAAAGACCATGAGCAATCCCGTCAAGAAGACCCGCCTTCACGGCTGGCACGTCAACCGCGGCGCCAACATGGCAATATTCGGATCCTACGACATGCCGCTGTGGTATCCGAGCGGTGCCAAAGAGGAACACCTCGTGGTTCTGACCCGTGCCGGTATCTTCGACACGAGCCACATGAGTGTCGTCATGGTCAAGGGATCCGGGGCGCGGGACCTCCTGCAAGTCTGTTTCTCCAAGAACCTGGCCGCCTGCGTCGGAAAAGATCAAAAGCCGCTGACCCCGGGAAGAAGCGTGTACGGTGTCTTTTTGAACGAGGCCGGCGAAGTCATCGACGATGCAATCGTGTTTCAATTTGACGATGCGCTCTTCATGGTGGTGATCAACGCCGGCATGGGCAGTATCGTCAGTGCCCACCTGCGGGGTTACGCCGGCAGCCGCAAAGTGGCGATCGTCGATCTCACCGACCAGGTCGGCAAGCTCGATGTGCAGGGGCCTCAGGCGGCCCGGATCATCAACCGGATCCTCAAGCGTCCGCAAGAGGTGTTCGTGCAGCTGCCCTATTTCTCGTTCAAGGGTCACTTCGATGCTAGCCTACCGGCAGCTGAAACGGTAACCCTCACGGACGGCACCCCCATCCTGCTGTCCCGCACGGGCTATACCGGCGAGTTCGGCTTCGAGCTGTTCGTCGCACCGGATAAGTTTGTCGATCTCTGGCAGATGCTCATCGACGCGGGCCAACCGTCTGGAATGATCCCCTGCGGACTTGCGGCAAGAGACTCGCTGCGCGCCGGGGCCGTGCTGCCGCTCTCGCACCAGGACATCGGCACGTGGTTGTTCAAGAACCACCCCTGGTCCTTCGCCCTGCCCTACGAGGTCGATGGAAGTGGATTTACAAAAGATTTCGTGGGTGCCGTCGCCCTGCAGCGCAGCGATTCCGGCGAATACACCGTACCTTTTGCCGGCTTCGACTTGCGCAAGGTAGCCGCTGCGGACCCGGCCGTCGTGCTGGACGACAGCGAGCGTGACATCGGCCGGGTGCTGACCTGCGCCACCGACATGGCCATCGGACGTCACGAGGACCGGATCTTCAGTATCGCCAGCCCGGACAAACCAGCCGAATTTACGCCGCGTGGTCTGAGCTGCGGTTTCGTCAATGTCACCAGACCTCTTGAGCCCGGCCAGATCGTCAGGCTAAAGGACAAGCGCCGGACGATTAAAGTCGAAATCGTCGAGGACATCCGCCCCGACCGCACGGCCCGTAAGCCGTTGGCGAAATTTTGGGGAAATGAATAATCAAACGCCTTTAAAGGAGGACGCCCATGAAAGAAATCAGCCAGCTCACCCTGCCCGAAAACGTTCGTTTTACTGAAGACCACGAATGGGCCCGCAAGGAGGACGGCGCCATCCGGGTGGGAATCGATGATTACGCCCAGGACCAGCTCGGCGATGTCGTGTTCGTGGAGCTGCCGCAGGTCGGCGACACATTCGCTAAAGGCGACGCTTTCGGCAGCGTGGAATCGGTCAAGGCGGTTTCGGAGCTGTTCATGCCGCTGGGCGGTGAGATCAGTGCCATCAACAAGAACCTCGAGGAATCTCCGGAACTCGTCAACACCAGCCCATACGAAGAGGGCTGGATGATCGATGTCAAACCCGTCGATCCAGGCGAACTCGATGCGTTGATGACCAGTGATGCGTATCTCGAAATGTTGAAAGGACTTTAAACATGCGCTATCTACCCCACACCCCGGAGGACATCGCGGACATGCTGGCGCAGGTCGGTGTCGAAAGCCTGGATGCGCTCTTCGCCACGATTCCGAAAGACTGCTGCTGCCGTCTCGACATGAAACTGCCGCGGGCGCTGACCGAGTGGGAACTCAACGACCACATGGACGCCCTGGCGTCGCGCACGGCGGTATCACCGGATTTCAAAGTGTACATGGGGGCCGGCAGCTATGATCACTTCGTACCGGCTGCCGCCCGGCATGTTCTGACCCGCAGCGAATTCGTGACGTCCTACACGCCCTATCAACCTGAAATCAGCCAGGGCACCCTCCAGGCCATCTACGAGTACCAGACCCTGGCCAGCCGCCTGATGGGAACCGAGGTCGCCACCGCCTCCCACTACGACGGCTCCACGGCCTTGGCCGAGGCCCTGCTGATGGCGATTCGTGTCACCCGCAAAAAGCGCGTGGCCGTGTCGGCCGCCGTCCACCCCCATCACCGGCGGGTGGTCGGTACCTATTTCGATCCCACCGGCTACGAGATCGTCGAACTGCCTTACATGGCGGACGGGCGGACCGATTTGGCCGCCCTCGACAGCCTCGAGAACTTGGCCGCCGTGGCCGTCCAGTCGCCCAATTTTTTTGGCTGCATCGAGAATCTTCAAGCCGCCGCAGACGCCACCCGCACCAAAGAAGCCCTTTTCGTTGCCTCCTTTACGGAACCGCTGGCCTTCGGCCTTCTGAAAAACCCCGGTAGCCTTGGCGCCGACATCGTATGCGGTGAGGGACAGAGCCTGGGGCTGCCCCGCTCTTTCGGCGGGCCGGGCCTCGGCATGCTTGGCAGCCGCATGAAGTTCGTGCGCAGCCTTCCGGGCCGACTGGTGGGCCGCACGCAGGACACAGACGGCCGGGACGGTTTCGTTCTGACCCTGGCCACCCGCGAACAGCACATCCGTCGCGAAAAAGCCACGTCGAACATCTGCACCAACAACAGCCTCTGTGCGCTAACGGCGGCCGTGTACATGGCCGCACTGGGTGCAACCGGTTTTCGCGAACTGGCACAGCTCAACCGCGACAAGGCCGAATACCTCAAAAACAGTTTGGCGCAAGCAGGCTTCGACACGCCCTTTTCGAGTCCGACCTTCAATGAGTTCGTGGTTCGTTTTCCGGGCAATTTCGACACGGTCTACAGTCGCCTGCTTGAGAAGAAGATCGTCGCCGGACTGCCGCTGGCCAAGTACTACCCGGAACTTTCCGACTGCACCCTGCTGTGCGCTACGGAAACCGCGGGCAAAACCGACCTGGACAACCTGGTCAAGGAGGTGCGGTCATGACCGATACTTTAGGAACAACCGGCCTGATCCTCAACGAACCGCTGTTGTGGGAAAAAGGGCGCAAAGGCCGCTGCGGCTATTCGCTGCCCCGCCGTGACGTACCGGTCAGCTCCCTGGATCCGGGCCTGACCGGTTCCGGACCCGATTTTCCCGACCTGAGCGAAGTGGATCTCGTGCGCCATTACACCCGGCTGTCGACCTGGAATTTCGGGGTGGATACCGGCACGTATCCGCTCGGTTCGTGCACCATGAAGTACAATCCCAAGACCAACGAACGTCAGGCGGGTCTGCCGGGCTTCGCCGCCGCCCATCCCCTACTGCCGCCGGAACTCGCCCAGGGCGCCCTCGCGCTGATGCATGACCTGCAGCGGTATCTGGCGGAAATAACCGGCATGGATGCCGTCTCGCTGCAGCCGGCCGCCGGCGCCCACGGAGAGTTGGCCGGGATGCTGCTGATCTACGCCTATCACCGCAGCAAAGGCGCCCAGCGCTCCAAGATCATCATCCCCGACACGGCCCACGGCACCAACCCGGCCAGCGCGGCTTTGTGCGGCTACCGCCCGGTCCCGATCCAGTCCGGAGCAAAAGGCGTCCTGACCGCCGAGGTCGTGGCGGCCGTCATGGACGAGGAAACCGCCGGCATCATGGTGACCAATCCCAACACCCTCGGCCTTTTCGAACAGAACATCCGGCAAATCACCGACATCGTCCATGCCAAAGGCGGTCTGGTCTACTGTGACGGCGCCAACATGAACGCCGTCATGGGCATCGTCGACCTGAAAGCGATCGGCGTCGACGTCCTGCATCTGAACCTGCACAAAACCTTTTCCACCCCGCACGGCGGCGGCGGGCCGGGTTCCGGGCCGGTCTGCGTCCACAAAAAACTCGAGCCCTTTCTGCCGGTGCCACGCGTCATCAAGGAAGGCGACACCTACACGCTTTCCGAGGAGTTTCCGCAATCGATCGGTAAGCTCGACACCTTTCACGGACATTTCGGCATCATGCTGCGCGCCTACAGCTACATTTTGAGCCTGGGACCCGACGGCCTGAAAAAAGCCAGTCAGTTGGCTGTCCTGAACGCCAACTATATCAAAGAGAAGCTCAAAGGGACCTTTCATCTCCCCCACGACCGGCCGTGCATGCACGAATGCGTGTTCAGCGACAAGAACCAGGCGCCTTATGGCGTCACGACCCTCGACATGGCCAAGCGGCTGATGGACTACGGGTTCCACCCGCCCACCATCTACTTTCCGCTGGTCGTTCCGGGCGCCATCATGATCGAGCCTACCGAAACCGAATGCAAGGAGGATATCGACCGGTTCATCGATGCCATGCAACAGATTGCCCGCGAAGCCGCGGAAAACCCGCAGCTCCTGCACGACGCTCCGCACAACAGCAAAGTCCGTCGCCTGGACGAGGTGGCCGCCGCCCGCAAGCCGTGTCTGGCCGGATGAAGGGCAGAACTGGCAAAGACACTGCGGGTGAGTTCGTCAGGTTCTCGGTGACCTTTTAACATGGGAAATCGGAGTCAATCTGAGCGCCCGACAACCTGGCGGGTCTTCGAACCGGGCATGCTCGCCTATGGAGAGGCCCTGCGGCTGCAACACCGCTTCGTTGCGGCGCGTAAGACCGGTGCTTTGGCTTGCGATCTTCTTATGCTGCTCGAACACCCGCCGGTTTTCACCCTGGGCCGCCGCGGGGGCCGGGAGAACCTGATCGTTCCACCTGACTTCCTCGCAAACGCCGGCATCCAGGTCGTCCAGGCCGAACGGGGCGGCAACATCACCTATCACGGCCCGGGTCAGCTGGTGGCCTACCTGGTCCTCGACCTTGAGGCGGCCAAAATGGGTGTCAAAGACTTCGTCCATTTTCTGGAAGAAGCCATGATCCGCACCGCCGCCGAGTGGGGCGTGGCCGCCGAGCGCAACCCGGTCAACCGTGGTATCTGGGTCGGCAACAGCAAAATGGGGAGCATCGGCATCGCCATTCGCCGCGGAATCACCTACCATGGCCTGGCTTTCAACGTCGACGTTTCACTCGAGCCCTTCGGCTGGATCAACCCGTGCGGCCTTCCCGGCGTGGGGGTCACATCGTTGAAACTGGCATCCGGCCGGTCGCCGAGCATGCCGTCCGTGCGGCGCGTTTTCAAGGGTCACATACAGACCATTTTCGGCTCCGCACTGGTCGCACTGGAAAAAGACGAGGTCGAGAACATAACGACATCTGGATCGTAAAAAAGACCTGAAGTGAGCATCAAAACCAAGAAACCGCCCTGGCTGACCCGACGTCTGCCCAGCGGGCCCGAGTACGAAAAGATCCGCGGGCTCATGAACCGGGGGCGGCTGCACACCGTTTGTCAGGAAGCCAAATGCCCGAACATCTGGGAGTGTTTCTCCAACAGGACGGCCACCTTCTTGATCCTGGGGGATCGCTGCACCCGCAATTGCCGCTTCTGTGCCGTGGCACACAATCCGGTAGAGCCACCGGATCCGGCCGAACCGATGCGGGTGGCTCAATCAGTAGAAAAATTGGGGCTGGCCTATGTGGTCGTCACATCGGTGACCAGAGATGACCTGCCGGACGGCGGGGCCGGTCACTTTGCAAAAACCATCCGCGAGATACACCGCCGCATCCCGGAAGCGGTGATCGAAGTGCTGATCCCCGACTTCAAGGGTGATGCCGAGGCTCTGCGCACCGTCCTGGAAGCGCGACCGCAAGTGCTGAACCACAACATCGAAACCGTGCCGCGCCTTTACACCGCCGTGCGTCCCGGCGCCGTTTACACCCGTTCGCTGGAACTGCTCGGGCGCGTTAGGACCATCGATGCGTCAATTCCAACCAAATCGGGCCTGATGCTCGGCCTCGGCGAAACCACGGCTGAAATCCGGCAAACCCTGCAAGACCTGTTGGATGCCGAGTGCCGCATGCTGACCATGGGACAGTATCTCCAGCCATCTAAGGACCATCTGCCGGTGGCGCGATTCGTCCCGCCAGCGGAGTTCGACCAGTGGCAGAAGACCGCCTTTCAGATGGGCTTCAGCGAGGTCGCCAGCGGACCCTTTGTCCGTTCTTCCTACCACGCCAAAGAGCTTTTCAACGCATCGAGAGAATAAAAACGATTGTATCCTTGAACCCTTGACCTCTCAAATCCTTGCCCGATAACTATGCCTTATTTCAAGACAAAGGACGGTTGCCCCCTCTTTTACGAAACCTTCGGCATCGAACCACTCAAACCCGCCGTCGTCTTTCTCAACGGCACCACCCAGACCACAGTGCACTGGCGCTCCCAGGCCCAGTACTTCAAGAAAGCGTACCGCATTCTGCTCTATGATGCCCGGGCCCAAGGCAAAAGCGAGGTCGGCCAATCGCCGCTGACCCTCGATTGCCACGTCGACGATCTTTTCAGTCTCCTGGTGCACATCGGCCTGGAGAAGGCCCTGCTGGTGGGGTTGAGCCACGGCGCCCACGTGGCACTGGCAATGGCGGCCAAGAATCCCGCACAGGTCGACAGACTGGTTTTGTGCAGCATGGCCGCCGAACCGAGTGCCCGCACCAGGACGGCTTTGCAGTCGTGGAGAAAGATTTTAGGAGCCGGCGGACTCGAAGCAATGGCCTGGGCCGCTCTGCCGATGATATTCGGACAGGCCTATCTGTCTGAAAACCGGAGCATATTGGACAAGATGGTCACCGCCATTGCCACCCGCAATCGAGCCGATGCGCTTCTGGCACACCTCGATGCCATGACGCGCTATCCCCTCCCTTCCCTTCACAGCGCGCACATCCGCCAGCCCACCCTCGTCATATCCGGAGAGCAGGACCCGCTGGTTTCCAGTGACGGCGCCGCTCGCCTCGCTGCAGTATGCCGCGGCACCCACCGGCTGCTGCCGCAGACCGGCCACACCGTCCCCATAGAAGCACCGGATCTTTTCAACCAGGCGCTGGCGGTGTTTTTCAATGCCAAAGTGCCGCCTGATTAGTACGACAATAGAAACTTGAAACTCGAAACTCGGAACCCGGAACCAGTGTTGGCCCAAAAGACCACGACCGTTTAGTTATCGGACGCTCATGGCCCTGCAAACCGCCAAGGCGCATGAAAATGATGCGTCGGAGCCCGGATGAGCGGTTGAGAACAGCGGCTGACTGTTTGAGCCGTCTGACACGAAAATTGAACTCTCACCGAGAATCCCTGCGGCATGGTCGCGTTTCAGTCCGAATGTTTCTGGAAAATGACGCCACGTTTATCGAGCAATGCCCGCATGCGGCAAAATGCAGCTCCCCTTGCCGGCAATGACGGAAATCCTCTGCGGAGCCACCGTGATCTCGGCCGGCGTGCAGCCCAGGCCGTCACCGTCGATGTCGATGGGAACCGGGTCTCTGGCGCGGACCGCCACCGTCCGGACCCGGCGCATCCAAACCTTCTCCATCGATAGATGCGAGCCACGGTAAAGGCGGTGACCCTTCAGAAGAAAATCGGCCGGTTTAAAATCCCCGAGGCAAACGGCATCGAAGAGCCCGTCGTCCAGCGCGGCATTGGGCGCAACCTTCATGCCGCCGCCGAAAAAGCGTCCGTTGGCAACCACGAAGGCACATACCGGCTGTTCCAGCTCGGGTTTACTGTCCATACTTATTCCCAGCGTTGCATTCCGGTAGTGCCGAAAGGCTCGCAAGGTGGCCAGCAGGAAAGCGGCCTTGCCGCCGAGTCGTGCGAACCGTCGATCGCGCGCGAGGTTGTCGATAATGCCGCTGATGCCGAAAGAGGCGATGTTGACAAAATAGCGCCGCGTCTGACGGCCGTTCCGGTCGACGTACCGAATCAGGCCGATGTCGATCGGGCAAGGCGTCCCTCCAGCCAGGCCCCTGATGGCGGCACCGGCAGACGCGCCCATTCCCAAGCTCTTGCGGAAGTCTCCGCCGGTACCGAGGTGCAGAACGGCAAGTTTGGCCTGCGAATTGATCAGCTTGCCGTTGGGGTCGAAGAACCCGTTCACGACTTCATTGTGGGTGCCGTCCCCACCGATGGACAGGATCACATCCGCGCCTTCCGTCAAGGCCTGGCGGGTGAGTTCGACGGCATGGCCGGGGAAGGACGTAAACTTGAGGTCGACCGCTTTGAAAACCGGGTGGAATCGCAAGGCAGCGACCAGCTGTTTGAGGCGCCGATGGGCAAATCCGAAATTTCCTCTTGAGTTGACGATACCGGTTATCGGGTGCCCAATGGAAGGGGTCACGGTTCTATTTCCTGTTAGGCTCAACGCAAAGGAGGTCATATGGTAAGATATTTTGCCTTAAATTGACGGCATGGAGACAGCACCTCACCTGAGACTGGTTCTATGGAAAGCCGCTAAGGCGGTCGAAAAGGCCGATCGGGCCAGTATTTCAGACACCGGATTGCACCTGAGCGATTTCGCCATTATGGAAGTTCTGCTGCACAAGGGACCGCTTCCTATCAAATCCATCGGTGCAAAGGTTCTGTTGACCAGCGGCTCGATGACCGCTGCCGTCAATCGACTGGAGAAAAAAGGATTTGTCAGGCGAATCCAGGACTCCTCGGATGGTCGCTGTTTTTATGTCCACCTGAC
>JARROL010000032.1:0-18500 GCA_037383965.1 Desulfobacterales bacterium
GGGTTCGGAAATGCCGGTTTCTTTAGCAGAGAAGTGCTGGCCGTTCTTGGGGAGGATTCACGAATCCGGCTCTTCACAATCGAATGTCGTATCCATTTCTTCGCTACTATCGTCGGCATCACTCCAGGGGATGGTTTTTTTAAACTCTTTATCGATCATGTCTTCCCAATTGTAGCCGGGGCGGTACTCTTCATGCATAATGCCGTGTCTTTCTCTTCTTTGAATCTGCCGCTCTGAAATCGAAGCGTGTTTCTTTTAATACATAACTCCCCGGGTAACGCACCACAGGGAGTTATGAGTGGATATAAAGGATGTTTCAGCAGCCCGGTTCGAATTGCGCTTCTGGTATCAACGTTAACGATCTGACACTTACTTCAGGCTTAGGGTTCGTCTCAGTTTCAGAGGATTGAAAGTTTTGTTCAACTTACCGTTTCAACTCGTTCCGTTCTTGGATTAAAAGGTTAAGTTTTCCGTTTCGAAATCAACTCATCGTTCAAGATCGGCTCTGAAACATCCTTTATACGCTTGGTTGAGGTGGCATCCGAATAAATCATTCTGGATGCCACCCTTTACGCTTCGATTGTTGGTACTTCCGGTCAACTTTCAGCATTAACGGGTGCTCGAGATGGCGTGTTTTTAAAGATCCAAATTCCGAAGCGGTCGAAGTGTCTGGGAGATCCGCTGGCCGGAGTACCGGTGCCTTTACATACAATTAATATGCCAATGAATTCAATTTAATATTTTAGTGAAATTTTTAATAGTTACCATCACATAACGGTCCAACCGAAGAGCTTGAATGACAAAATTCAGCCAAAAAATTGACAAAAAGTGTCACTCTGAAGGTTAAGTCAATGAGTGCATCATGAATCCTGAAAGGGAGCTATTTGGCGACCACAATCAGGACGGATTTCTGCACGCGCTGGGCAATGCTTTCCAAATCTCCGGGATCACTCGGCAGGGAATTAATATCGGTAGCGTGGGGCGGCAGATGCTGAAAAAGTTCCTTCAGGCATTCGATCTTGATCGCGCAACTGATGTTCGGCAGCTGTGATATCGCACCGCTGGCTTCGTCGCGGATACCGACCATTGACGCGACGATGCCCACGACCTCGCCATTCAGATTAAAAATGGGTCCGCCACTGTTGCCGGGCTGAATCGGAACCGTCGTCTGGTAGCTGCACGGATCATCCCGCAGACCTTGCAAGCCGCTGATGACACCGTTGGAAAGCTTCGGCGTTTTGCCCATTACATCGATTCGCGGAAAACCGATGGTGAAGACACTGGTGCCCAGACGGGTTCGAGCCTCGGCGAGAGGAAGCGCTGCGGGCAGTTTCTGAGGCTCGTCGACCTGCACAACGTGGCTGTTCGTGACGATAAATCCGGAAGCGAGCGGCCAAGCTGTTCCAAGGGATGCACCCTGAAAGAATTCGTCGGATACCGTGTTGTCGCTTAGAGACGCACTGATTGCCGTGGCAGACGGAGTGCCAAAAAGTGGTTGACGCCCGTGCAACTGTCTTGCATCCATTGCATCGGAGACAGGGGTCCGGATTGATTTGCACTGTTCAATTTTGAAAAGTGGAGACCGGTTGATGTGAGCCTGATGTGCCTGCGGTTCTTCTTGTGTTTGAGCGCTGACACCGAAAAACAACGCAAACAAGATCAGATATGATGCAACCAAACCGATACGTTTCGCCATGCAAATGGTTCCTTTGAGAAAAGAGACGGGATTCGGAATGGATACCGATCATGCAAGAGGTATGCCTCGATTTGTGAGGTGCGGATTTTGGAAGGAAGAGGTGGGTAACGAAATCGATATCGCCCGGACCCGCCGACCGTCAATCCGGTTAAACCACAAAGGGCTCACCGCATTAACGGCGACAATCGAGGAGCAACTCCGTGTTACCGCTGTGACGGCTGATGGCAAGGTGTTAACAGAGAGGCCAGTCAAGAGTTTGACGACAGTAAAAGCCTGTTCCGGAATGCGTAAGATAACGAAAAAGCCCCGCCGATCCATCGTCAGCGGGGCTTTTTCGTGATTTTTTTATTTAATGGCTTCAGTCACATAGCGGCTCAGCGCAGCCGAATACCGAGTTTTTCCACGGTTTCGTAAGTCATCGCACCAACGCTCAAATTGTTTTTCTGCTGGTAGGCCTGAATGGCCGCCTGGGTTTGCGGTCCCACCGCGCCATCGGCCGGGCCCGGGTCAAAACCGGCGGCGGCCAGCGCCTTCTGTACACGCATGACAAAGTCCGCTGTGGTGTTTGTCTCGCAGAGGATTCTCGCCCACTCAAACCGCCCCTCGCTGATCTTCTCGGTGCGGGTTACGGTCTGGTATTCCGCTGGTATGGGGATGCGTTTCTCCTGCGGTGGAGTTACCATTTTTCTGACCTTAACGGTCTTGTATTTTGCCGGAATCTCAATCTTTTTCACAGACGGCGGCGACACCAGCGCTTTTTGCTTCACCGTACCGTACTCCGCCGGGATGTCCACCTTTACGGTCTTGGGCGGTTCGACAACCACCTTTTTCTTGATGGTTTTGTAGGTTGCCGGAACCTCTACCAGGCAAAGGATTTCACCGGTGGAATGATCGACTCTCTCGATCGGACCGCGGCCTTTCTTCCACTTCGTTTCGGCCGGTTTGACGAGGACCTTCTCCTCTTTCCACTCATACTTTGCCGGAATGGTTTCCATGCGACTCGAGGCCTCTTTGATGACAACCTTCTCCTCGGCCCACTTGTACTCGGCCGGAACGACTTCCCAGCGCTCTGAGGCCGGTTCGACAAGCACCTTCTCTTCGACCACCTCGTATTGGGCAGGGATGATCTCGATTTTTTCAGACGCTTCCTTCAGCAATGTCTTTTCAGTGACGGTTCGATATTTGGGAGGAACAAACACTTTCGCATAACATTCCCCCGGTACCGCATTTTGCGGAATCCAGGATAAGTTTTCGCTTTCGGACTTCTTCTCGCTTTCGGTCATCTTCTCGTTTTCGGCCTTCTTATCGTTTTGGGCGGCAGCGGGACTAACCCACGATCCGGCAAAAAACAACCCGGCCACAAATTTCTCTCTCTTTTTGATTTGGGTAAGACTTGCGAGTTGCAATTGGTTTTGCTGAAAGATTGGATTTTAAAAGGTGTGAGGTTTATCTATAAAAGACCCTGTTGCACCTATTTAAGATCATCCGCAGGCGTGTGTCAAGATTTTCTGCAGAAATAAGTGTCAGAAAATCCTCGTTGCTGTTCTCAGCCGTTGCGTTTCGAGGAATCGGGCCGTTTTTGCCTCGGTTGATCCGGTTCGGTGACTTACTCTATTTTCAACTTCTTTGCGTGAGCGGCCGCTTCCAGTCCGGCCACGCAGCCTTCGCCGACGGCTTTGGCCATCTGCCAGGGTGGGCCGCAGATGTCACCGGCTGCAAATACCCCCGGAACATTGGTTCGCTGCTTCTTGTCTGTTTGAATGTATTTGGCGTCATCGTCCAACCGGATGCCCAGGACGGTTGCCAATCCCATCACGCCTTTCGCACCCAGCTCGATGAAAACACCGTTAACGGGTATTCGGGTCCCGTCCTTCAAGACCACGCCGGTCACCTCCTTCTCTCCATCGATCGCGGCCACCGAAGCCCCGTGGTGAAGGATTACGCGGCTTTGCTCCAGCTCCTGCCGCAAGGCGTCCACCACCTGCAGTTTATGGCAGATCAAATGAACCTTTGCCTCATAATCCAGCAACGTCAGAGCGCCGCCTGCGGCAGCGCTCTCATCACCGATCACCGCCACCTCCTGACCACGGAAAAAGTTGGCATCGCACTCCACGCAATAACTGACCCCCTTTCCTAAAAGTTCCTTTTCGCCGGCGACGCCGAGTTTGTTGCGCGTAGATCCGGTGGCGATGATCAAGCTTTTGCAGCGGATCTTGCGACCGGCTTCACTTTCAATATCAAGCACCTGACCGTTGGCTGCCACTTTCATGACGTCTTCATCGATAATTTCCGCGCCAAAACGGGAAGCCTGTTCGCGACCGGTTCGCAACATGTCTTCCCCGGCCACGTTGAAAAGGCAGCAGAAGTTTTCGACATGGGCGTGAAACAAACTGCTTTTGGCCTGTTTCCCGAACACCAGAACGGACACCTTACGCCGGGCGGCGTGTACGGCAGCCTGCAGTCCCGCCGGACCTGCACCGAGAATAACCACATCGTAAAGCGAATTTTTCTGCATATCTCCTCCACATCAATTGAAAATTAAAGATAATTCACGTTTTCAATAGATTTGTGCGCCCCTGCTACAGTGTTGATAACCTGTCAAGGAGGCAAAAAATGAGCAGCGTTCTGGTTATCGACGATGAAGAGGGTATTACGGATGTAATCCAGGAAGCTCTCAGCCGGTACGGCTATGAAGTTCAAACCGCTTGCGACGGAAACGAAGGCATCCAGAAATTCAAAGACCAACTCTTTAATGTCGTCATCACCGATATCATGATGCCGAACAGCGATGGCAACAGCGTCGTGCGCTATATCCGGGCTTCGAGCAGAAGAACGACGCCGATCATCGGCATGTCCGGAACCCCTCTGCTGTTAAACGACGCGGATTTCGACAAGGTCCTCTTCAAGCCTTTCCCCCTGCAGAGCCTGATCAATACTGTCAGAACCTTTCCCCCTGTCGCCGATTTCGAAAAAGTCAGGCTGAGAGCCTGCGCCTGAAAATATAGGATTGCGGCTCGAGCAAAGGCTCAGCCCAGGATAACATCACATTGTGTCCGACGATGCGGTATTGAATTAGGCTATTTCGGCATTATCTTATTAAGTTAGAATGTATACCAAGTGGCGACGATTGTCTCATCTTAAGGTTTGGTGACCGGTTGCTGCTACAACTTACTCACGGCCGGCCCGGGTAGAAAATGTGACACTTGATGGATCGGCCGCAGGGGATTACGAAAGGAGATGATCATTATGGCGCAAGATAAGTTTCGCGTAACGCCGGATGTCTGTACGTATATGAGCGAAGATGAACACACCCTGAATATCCAGGTTTCCATTCCGGGCGTCAAAAAAGACGGCATCCGTCTCCGAATGCTGGACGACAGCTTCAGTCTTACGGCCCCGGGAAATGATGTGGAATACGTTGCGGCTTCGGCCTTCTGTTGCCCGGTAAATGCGAATAAAGCACAGGCGAACTATGAGGACGGCTGCCTCAAGATAGCGGTACCGTTAAAAAATCCGTTCGAAAATGCCGTAGAGGTCCCGGTCAGATAGGGGAACGATCACCACATCGACCGGCCCGACTGGCCAGTGGGCTGTTGGGCCGGTTCACTTTTGGATCGCAAACGCCACACGCCATATCGTGAGTGAACGTCCGTCCTTTTGGCCCATCTGTCCATCATCAGGGAACCGCGCCTTTGAGGCCGATACTTTCGGCCACCTCTCGCATGCCCATGATGGTGTCGGTTATCAGTTCATTCAATTCGAGCCCCAACATCCGGGCCCCATTCTCGATAATCGAGCGATCCACACCGGCGGCAAACCGCTTGTCCTTCCACTTCTTCCTGACCGATTTGGCCTTTAGGTCCATTACACTCCGCGAGGGGCGAACGAGCGCGGTCGTGACAACCAGCCCGGTCAGCTCATCGATGGCGTAGAGAACTTTCTCCATGTCTGTCTGGGGGGTTACATCCGTGCAGATTCCCCATCCGTGGCTGACCACGGCGCGGATATATTCCGGCGGCCAGTTGTGGTTCAGAAGGATGTCCTCGCTTTTACGACAGTGCTCGTCAGGATACATTTCATAGTCCAGGTCGTGAACCAGACCCACGATGCCCCACTTATCCTCATTCTCACCGTATTTACGGGCCATGTAACGCATGACGCCCTCCACCGCGAGAGCATGCTTGATCAGGCTCTCGTTCTTGTTGTATTCGCGCAGCAAAGCCATTGCGGCATCTCGTGTTGGAACAGTCGATTCCATCATGTGTCCTTCTCCTACTCCTGCCTGAAAAGCATTGACCCGGTCGGCAGGATCAAAAAGCAACTTCGTTCCACAAGGGTCAGTGCCGGTCAGGCCTTGGTCGGATGTTATCTCTCACGGATGGAGATTAACGGTTGGATACCCAATAATCAAGTCTCTTTTGCGTTCTTTCTTTTCTTTCCCTATAAATTATGGCAAACAAAGGGCTGTAACCTTTTTGCTGCGACGTCGGACACCCTCGAAAGATGCTCACATAGATGGACAAGATCAGTGTGATCGTAATGGCCGGCTATAACAACAAGTGGGCCGTAAAAAAATACGCGAAAATCGTTGCCGAGCATTACGGCGAGACGTTTATCGAAACAGGTTACAAACCCCTGCGGGAATTCCAGACCCTTCAAGACGGTCGGCCGGTCAGCAAGCCGCTGATCCAGTTCACGCTGGAAAAGCTATTCAAAAAAGAACGAATCGGCGACATCGTTATCGTCGGCCACCAGATGCTGCTGGAGCAGCGCCTCAAAGATTATCTCAGCCAGCAGGTCAAACCCTACGCCATTATCAACCAGAACAGCCGGATTCCGGCCGAAATTGTTGACCGGTTTCACATCCGGACTCGCAAAGTGAAACACAATTCCATCGCCGGCAACATGATCAAGGGATATGGTGCCAGCAGCGCCTGTGAAAAACGCCGCCACGCCCTGTTTGTGGCATCGGATTCGCCGCTGACATCTGAAAAATTCATCGATCTTTTTCTTGATTTTGCGGAAACCTATGCAAGCGATTGTGCGATTATCCTGCCGGCGGTCCTGGTTGAAGGGACCGTCGACACGTTTGGTCGCTATCCGTTGAAGCTTATCAACGATTCCGACTTCCGGTTGTCCGCCGAAACAGACGGATACGGCCGCCAGGGGTTCCGGCTCTCTTCTCTAATGTATGCCGATCCGCACGGATTCGATATTAATACGGCCAACACGGCCTATAACCTGCGCAAGTGCCTCAATCCCAATGTGCAGTTAAAACTGTTCAGAATTACCCGCAATCTGGGGTATAAAAATGTCTATTCCAAGCATTTCATCAAGAAAGATCTGAGCGTGAAAGAGGTTGAGAACATTACCTCGGCCTTTTTCGGCGGGCGGTTGAAAATCATTCCGGTCGCCGATGCCGAATCGAGTTATGACTATGACGGTACGGATGACGAATACAGGAAACTGGCCGAACTTCTGAAAACCTCCCAGCCCTAAAATATTCTTTTCGAAAATTTTTAAGTCAGCGGCTGTGCGTGTCTGCCCGCCAGAATACCCCGCGCCAGGTTTTCGATCAGGTCTGCAAGCATTCCCTCGGCTAACGCCAATTCAGCCGGCGTGTTGAAGCCGGACAGCAGCTCTTTCAATAAAATATCGTAGGCCGACACCGTTGTGGTCAGCGGCGGATAGCCTACGGCGGGTTTGGGGTAAAGATGATCGTCGAACACATAATTGCAAAGGCCCGGATCCGGGCGTCGGCGAAACGGCCAGTCGATTTTCAGCCTCAAAACGCTGCCCACTATTTGCCGGCATTCCTCGCGGCTGAGGATGTCCGACGCAGTCAGCGGTGAATCCAGCCGCTCTTCCAAAGCTTTGAAAAATTCGCTCAGAAGCCTGGTCTCGGTGACGATCAAGCCATATTCGTACCAGCTAACGGCAGACTCCCTCACGACAGTCTTGACGATTGCTGAAAGCTCGGAATGGGCCGGGCAAAAATAGAGGCGGCAGGCCATTCCGCCGTAATAACTCATTCCCCGGAAATCGACACCGAGGTTCCCGTCGGCGTGGGGATGAAGCAAGCAGCCGACCCGCCGATGCTCTTCTCCGATCAGCCCCACGAATGGGCAGTGGTGGAAATCTTTGAACGGACCGGTTCCGCATCGGGTTTGTGCGCGTTGACCGAATGCCGCAATGTCATCGGCTTGGCGAGGAACCCGAGAAAAATCTTTTGTTCTCTCGCTCAACATCGACACCAAGGGACCATAAGCGGCATCGGCCACATTGTAGAGTCCGCAGCAAGCGGCGCAGGAAACCTGTCGATTAACCTGACAGAGGTAGATCCCTCCTGGTGGTGTCGGGTCCGCAATCGAAGAAAAGGTCGGCTCCTTTGGGTCAAGTGGATGTCGTTTCATATGCCGGAGAGCATTCGGAAATAATTCAAATCGGGTTGAGCTGCACTCTAATCTTCCTCGGTCAATATTTCGTATTCGGTCGTGATCTCCGCCACACCCCGGACGGTCGCTGCCACAGAACAGTATTTCTCTTCGGAAAGCTGGATCGCCTGCTGAACGGCACTATCGGTAAGGTCCTTGCCGCGGAGACGATACGTTAAATGAATTTTACGATAAGCCCAGGGCGGATCATCATCCTGCTCGCCGGTGGCGATGATCTCAAGCCTGCTGAGCGGTTTTCGTTTTTTGGTCAAAATGTCGACCACATCGACGGCCGTGCAGGATGACAGGGCGACGAGCAGCATCTGAGAAGGGCTGAGACCATTGGGCTCTTTCTCACCGGACAATACGACTGCATGACGATTCGAATCCATCCCTACGAACTGCTGACCGGTTACCCATTGGACAGTGGTTGTCGGCATCTTGCATCTCCTTTGCTTTGAGTTTCCATCGAGATTTAGTCCCGGCCTGATTCAGGCCGGTTGTCTGTTGACGACCGGCACCAAACCGCCCGGTTGCCGGTATTGAACTGCGGCACTCATCGCCGCTCAGGCCATGGCTTCCCGAATCACGCGGTACCTGGCAAAAATTAGTCCGGTTCCCAGTTGATTGAAATCCATCAGCTCGAGCTGCATTGAAATCGAATCAGTGAAAAGAGTAAGACCCGTACCGAAAATCTGCGGAACGTAGGTCAGGTAGATTTCATCGATCAGATCTTCACGCGCAAATATCGTATTGACCTGAGAGCCGCCTGCCAGGATGGCAACTTCGAACCCCTCCTGTCTGAGATCGGCCAGCAACTCTCGGGGAGGCTTATCCGTAAAAACCAGGTCCTTTTGCTGTGAAATTCTGCGCTTATTGCGGCTCATGACCACGTTTTTTCGCCCCGGCAGCGGTCTACCGATCGCATCATAGGTCTTCGAGCCCATGATCAATACGCCTGCTTTAATTGTCATTTCTTTAAACATGCGCTTGTCTTCCCGGCCCGTCCAGTCCGGAAAGTGATCCGAATCGCGGGCGATCATTCCATCTACCGTCAACGCCATCAATAAAATAACTTTCATGCTGCAGCTTCTCCATTTAAGGCTCACAAAAAAATAAGATGGCAACTTCTGACTTAAAACTTCATGTATTTTTTCTCGTACACAACGACCGGTGCATAACCGAATATGGCATTCAGATGGTGCAGAAAAGCATGACGTCCCTGTGTTTCCCACGCCTCCTGGACCTCTTTGTCGACTGTACGATAGTAGTCCTGAAGCGCTGATATGGACATGTCACCGACGGACGGTCGGCTGCGCTGCACCGTTTGTTCAACCAGCTCGAGCCAGCTCCGGCTGACACCGTCAATAAAATAAGGCCAAGCCTGCTGGACCGCCGGTGGCCAGACCGGATCACTGGTGGCGGCGATCCCGGGTTTGGTAATCGTTTCGGGGTCCTCTGATAAAACCCGCCGCACACTGCCGGAGCGTATCAGCGACGCCGTCAGTGCATCGTTGCGAATTTCGTCTGTTATCAGACGCGCTGATGCGACGTCGGTATAAAAGATAAAGCTGAATTGATGACCGGCGCTATCGCGGGAGGCGCGGCGGTGAAACCGCCACAGGTCTATCCGGTCCTGGTAGTGGTCCAGTGTTGGAGCGACCACCCGGTGGGCAATCAGCGTGTCCATATACCAAGATGGCGGGGTATCCTCCGGCCAGTTCATTCGAAAGCGAACCGCCCACCATCCCTTGACGCTATTGTCCGCCACATGTTTCGGTGGCGCGATGTTAACCGACTGCTCGGGTGCAATCCCGGCGCACCCACAGAAAAAGGCCACTCCGAGCAGCACCAGACCGGCAGGCAAAGACGACAATGAACGCAAAATTCCTCCTCAAGTTTTGGAACAATTGGCATCGAAACGGTGGTATCGGTTCCTCGGGCAAATGTCGTTTATTGAGCCGCAACCGCTGCGAAAAATCCGGTGGCGGTACAGATGAAACACTCCCCTTTCTTGCCTCAGTGTCCATCCACGGCTTCATTAACGACACTGACGAGTTTACGATCCAGAACCGCCATATTCAGGAAGTTCCTAGATATCGGTTGCATCGCACAGTAGGCGTACTCCTGAATGCCAACAAGCGATTATGGACCCGTCACGTCAAAGGCGTGATTGACGCCGAAATAGCGAAAGAGGGTCATTCATGGGCGGACACTACCTCAGATTAAACACCAACTTCCACTTTTCCGACCCCTTGCGGACCACCACTTCGTCCCTGTCGATCTGAACGATGGAATAGCCTTCAAGAGATGTGCCCTCCCGCATGATGTTACCGTTTATGACCGCCAGGCGGTCGCCGGGTGCAGATGCCCACGATATCGCCTGAAGCTTCAAGTCGGTTGTAAGGACCGGCAATTCGGCAGTCGCGCTGCGATCGGGTTCGGCCTCTATCGCACGAGCCGGTGGTTTTTCTTTACGGGGAGCGGAGGGAATTTTCTTGACAGCCGGCGGCGGGGCGGCCTTGGGCACAGGCAAAGCTTTTTCCGGCGCCGGAGCAGCCAGCGGAGACGCCTCTTCAGGCGGTAAAGTCGGCAGCGGTGGCGGCGGCGGTTTGGCCATGGTTTCGGATGGCGGTGATTCTTGAATTGGCTTGGCGACCGGCCGGACGACGGATGCCGTCGGTACGACGTTACGGTCCGACGGCGACAGCAGATAAAGGATGATCCCTCCTACTGAAATAAGCGCCACCACCGCCAACAGACCCCACAGCAGCACGTCCGACCAACCGGAAGTGATGTCCCAACGACGAATGGTCCTGCGGGGTGCGGAACCGGAAGACCAGGTTACCGTTCGATCCTTGGGAGGGTTTTCGTCTTCGAGTTTTTTAAGGGCTTTCAGAATGGAACTCACAGTTTCACATTCCTCGATGATATCGGGTTCACATCTCACACATCGATATGACCTGGCCAATCGAAGGCTGGGCATCTGCATTCACATGCCCGGTCGCGCGCCTCTCAATCTTGCCGGATATGCGGGATATCCAGCCGCCGGTTTTCGTTGAACAGCACAATTTTTGTCAGGGATCCGACGATCCCATCCGGCTTAAGGCCGTGTTTCCGTTGAATCTGTCGGACGGTTTCTTTGGTCTGCTCGTCGTAGGACGGGCCGGTTTCGAACTGGGTGTATCCGATCTCGCGCAACTGGTTCTTCAGTGCCGCAATCGTATCGTGCGGCGGCCGGTTCGGCACCGCACCATCGGGGGACATGAAATCCTTCCAAGGGACATAAACACCATCGCTACAGTAAGGCTTCAAAACATCCTCTGTCACCGTGATGGTCTCGTTCAATCGCGCACGACCCAGGGTCACCTGGTCGCCCTGTATGCCGAGAACCGTCAGAAATCCCGGCGACGACCCATCGGGCAGCCTTACGGATATGATGGCCGGAAGATTTAATGTCTTGAGAATTTCGAGACGGCAATCGACCCGCAGCATCGCCAGCCCGTTTTGCCCGGCAGCCATCTCGAAAAAAGTGTCGTTATCGGTCCGCTCGTCGAGCGCCGGATCGATACTGGATTCGAGACCCCAGAGGTCCAGAACGGTTTGAAGGGCGAGGTGCCGCGCCGAACGGGCATCCATGTCTTGAATAAATTTCGAAAAATCGGTGCTCACCCCGTCTGGGTCTTCAGCCGGCGGTCGTGGGGCCGGAGAAGGCCGTGCCGGTGCATCGGTAACCGGTGCTGTGGAAGGCGCGCGGGACGGGGGTGCCTGCGCCTGGACATCTTCGGGCCCCTTTTTCACCGTATTGACGGAATCAGCAGGACCCGTTCGATAATACCAGAACAAGAGCGCCGCCACACAAAGCACCGCGGCCAGGACGAGCGCCGGTTTCTTTAACTCCCGCAGCCGGCGGTGCTTTTTCCCGCGTTCGGACAGCTCGCGAATGGCAGCCCGGACAATGGCACTATTGATCTTCTTCTGATTGCGGCCAAAAGCCGTCAGCAACGCCCTGTCGCAAACAATGTTGATGAGACGGGGAATCCCCGTTGAATAGCGATAGATGAGACGGTAGGCCGAGTGTGTGAAAATGACCGGCGTTCGAGTCGAAGCGATCTGAATACGGTGCTCGATGTACTCCCTGACTTCCCTGAAACTCAGCGGTGAAAGATGACAGCTGAGCGTAATGCGCTGAGCCAACTGCCTCAAGTCGTAGGAGTCGAGCAATTCGCCGAGTTCCGGCTGGCCGACCAAAATGATCTGCAACATCTTGGAACGGTTGGTCTCCAGGTTTGAGAGAAGCCGCAGCTGTTCCATGACGTTCCGGGCCAGGTTTTGGGCTTCATCCACAAGCAAAACCACGTTTTTACCTGCGGTTTTCATGTCGATCAGGTAACTGTTGAGGGCATCGATTAGTTGCTTGGTGTCGCTCGCACGGCACTCGACACCCAGTTCATCGGCAATCGTCTTGAGCAGCTGCGTGGGGCCCAGTCTGGGGTTAAATATATAAGCGACCTCGGTCCTGTCGTCGAGGTTATCGAGAAATACGCGACAAAGCGTGGTTTTTCCAGTACCGACCTCTCCGGTAATCTCGACAAACCCCTCCCCCTCGGCAATGGCATATTTCAGATGCGCCATTGCCTCCTCGTGACTGCGGCTCACATAATAGTACTCGGGATTGGGGACGAGTTTAAAGGGTTTTTCCCGAAACAGGAAGAACTTGTTATACATCACGTTGTTTTCCGGTACCGGATTTGAACATAGTCGTGGCCTCGGAAGAAAATCGAGTTTTCCACAAAACAAAAGCTTTTTATAATAAAAACAGTTAAATGTGTCAAGTTTAAAACAATTCCAACTGATCGATCTGACCGGTCTCAAAATGCGTGATGTACAAATCGATCTGTTTTTTCAACATCTCGATCGGCTCACGGTTGGCAAGTTTCCAGGTGTATATATCTTGGTGTAGCCGGCGACTGTCTTCCGCCAAAGCCTGGATCAGCTGCGGTCTGATCGGCTCCCAAAGCAGGTGTGCCTCCTCGACCGGCAGGCCCATGCTCCGGAAACGGCAGGCACAGTAGCGGTCCCACCAGCTTGAGGGCGTGGTTCCGTTGGCATGGCTGCCTTCGAAATAGAACAACGTCCATTCGAGCTGCCTCAGATCGACGTGCAGGTCCCTGGCCACATCGTTGAGCACACGCTTTCCTTGAGCCGTATGCATGTCCAGTGCAACCCAGTATGGAAACGACTTTTCTTCGTCCTCCAGCATCACGGTCTCGGGAATATCTCCTGAGACCGCCAGATAAGCAGCCGCCTGTATTACCACCCGGTCCCGCGGCCGACCCGCGCTCCTGAACCGCATCGCGTTTGAAATGAGTGGGTGTCGGCCCTCTTCGGACGTACGGCGCTCCAGCCAGTGCCAGAAATCGTCAGGACGCCGGATGGCGTCGGCGACGACTTTGATGTGGCGATCGTCCGGCGTCCCGTCAAGCACCGATCGGTCACCCTCGAAAAGGCGGTAGGCCAAAAACCCGAGTCCTGTCGCATCCCGGGCCTTGGCTGACCGCGCCACCTTGATCAAGGCCGCAGCCTTACTGTGGAATTTTTTGTTGAAGAGCAGTTCAGCACCCAAGGGCCAGCACTCTTCAAATGTGATGATCGCGGCACGGTTCCGAAACCAGTTCTTCTCCCGAAAGCTCAAACTTTGAATCAGAGCACTGGTAGTGTAGACCAGCTCGACATTGCCACGCCGCACCGCTTTCTGCAGCAGCGAGCGAAAGCGTGAATCGATATCGGATCCGCGTTTGTCGAGGATGGTCATCGGCATGGCTGCTCCATTGCATCGATCAGCATGTGGCGGGGATAACTCGAAATCCGGAATAGAGGATGTTTTTTCGATCGGAAGTCACTATGAATCGAAAAAGTCTTTGATATTGATAACTTTTTCTTCTTTTTTACCGGTGGATTTCCTCCCGCTGACAGTCCCCCGTAACTTTTCCTTACGAAGTTTATTGATCATCTCACGCAATTCGGGTTTGGTCTCGATGAGGGTCTGTATGTGCCTGTTCAATGCCGTCCAGCGCTCTTCCAGGACAGCCGTATCGATAGCAAACCCGGCCACCTTTCCTAGTATGTTACACAGTGAGGCCAACAACCCGAAATGGGACGTCCCTTGGAGGTAATACGGACAATGACTCCAGAGGCTGAGGCATTCGAGACCCACCCGAGCGGCCTCGGTCTGAATCACGGCGTGAATGGCACTGGGGCCCTGATAAGAAATCAGATGAAGGCCTTCCTGCTTGAGTCTTGCCCGCATGGCCTCGCGCGAGGCCATACCGGAAATGATCCGGTCTGAATGTATAACGTTATCGTACATGCTGCCGAGCGTAATGACCATTTGAATCGACAGCCGCCGGCACAGAGCCAGCAGTTCATCGGTAAACCGGTACCAGTTGAGGGACGGTTCGTCTGCCTTCAATAGGACCAGATCCGATTCTTCGACCCCGGTGTGAACATTGTAAACGGTGAGGTCGGGCCAGGCCATGTCTTCAAGGACTCCGTCGACGATCTTCACCGTCGGGCGCGACTGGTCGTGACGGAAAAAAGCATCCGGGTCGAGCCGGGCAAATGTCTCGGCCTCAAAATGACGAATCAGATAGTCGAGCGCCTCCGTGGCCACGTTGAGAGCGTTGCCCCAACCACCGAAACCGGCAATCAGAACAGGTTTCTTGAGGACCGGCATTTCTCTTATGAGAATCCCCTGTATGTCCATAGCATTCATTACGCAGTTCTCGTAATTTTTGTCAAGCCGACGGAAGTTTTGACAATCTTCGATCGGGTATTAGCATATTAAAATGAACGAAAATGAGCTCGTTCCCATATTTCCCCTCGGGATTGTGATGCTGCCGGAGCAGCTTATTCCCCTGCATATATTCGAGGAACGATACAAACTGATGATCGGCGAATGCCTCGCGGATGACAAGGTGTTCGGCATCGTTTATTTCGACGGACAAAAGATGTGCAGCGCCGGCTGCAGCGCACGGGTTAAGGAAGTTATCAAGAAGTACCCGAACGGAAGGCTGGATATTGTTACCCGCGGAGAACGCCGGTTTATCGTCGGACAGCTCGACGAGTCCAAACCTTATCTGCAGGCAACTGTCGACTATTTTGACGACGACCCCGAAGAGCCGGATGCCGACATACAGAGGGATGCCCACCGCGGCTTAATGCTTTTGAATCAATTGGTTGGTCTGGAACCACATGAGAGTTCGCTCGACTTGGCCGTCAATCCGGCTTTCAAAAGCATTTCGTTTTTAGTGGCCGGCAGCGCCGGCTTCAACGCTCCTGAAAAACAAAAGTTTCTTGAAATGAGATCGACCCGTAAACGTCTCCAGAAAAGCGTTGCCGCCCTGGCCAGAATAATTGACCGCATCCGGCTCACCGAGGAGATTCAGAGCCTCATCGGCGGTAACGGCAGTCTGCCCGATTCGCTGAAGCAGAGGCTATCAGGACTATGATGCCATGACGGTCAACAGTCGATCCAGATCGATCCAGATGTTGGAAAAATGTTGCAGATAGTCAAAACCACTGTCTCGGCAACCGCCGGGTTAACGGCCGACCGGCTCAGTGTCGGATTCTTTCTCACGACATAGAACCCGTGTGAAACACTCCCATTGATTGCAGTGGACAACGGCCGTCCCGGAACAATCCGGCTGGTTCTCCCCCTTTAAAACAGCGTCCCCTTGTACCTTTTCCCTGGCTTGACCGGTCTTGAAGATATCTCTTTTCACAACTTTTTTCATCTTTTTCATTCAAATATTCCTATGGGCTGTAATCAAGCCTGATAAAGTGAACCGCACGTCGTCCGGAAGGTGGATCGATCGGCACACACCGGTTTCCAAATGATTCAACAAGTTAAAATCAGTTTAACCTTTGTCAACTGCGGGAGAACCAAGGCTCGGCAGAGGGAATATTCGCCGGCGGAGCGGGAAATCGACCGCCGGTGACTTGACGCCACCCTCCGCGTTCCCTAAGTAGACATTCAGAAAAGGCGAATTTCTGTTCAGCCCCAGGCCAGTGTGGTTTTACAACCGCGGCCCTTCATCTCTTTCTTTTTTATCGAAATGCGACATGCCGGATAGACACGGTAACCAAAGCGAAACCAAACCACCCGGACGCAGTGCGCTCAAATGGCTGATGTTCATGGCGATCAGTCTGATCGGCGCCTGTCTGATCGCCCTGCTACTGGTGGGTGGGTATTTTTATCGACACCCTTCCAGGGTAAAGGACCTTGCGGCCGAGCAGATTTCAAACCTGACCGGCGTAGCGGTCACTGTCGGAGAACTGTCCTACAGCCTCAACCCGCTGCGCTTCAGAGCGCGTGACATAGATGTGCGCCCGACGGACGGCAAGAATGGTTTCGACCTGCAACTCGGATCTATTGCGGTCGATGCCAGCGTAACCGGTTCATTCGGCCGCCGCACACTCGTCGTCGAACACTTGCGGGTAAAGGATTTTTCGGCGCGCGTGAAAACGGACGCCCGGCTGCCGACGGCACTGTCAGAAGCCGTAAGCCCTTCCTTCGCGGGTCAACTGGTCCGACAGGTGGTTGGTTTTTTTCTGATATCCGATATCGCCTGGTCCTCCCTGGAGGCCGATAACGGCCGGCTCACCATCACCGGTGACGCGACGCAATTGGTGCTCGATGGGCTTCGACTGGAATCGGACGCGGCCGACAGGATCGATGCTCGCGGCCGGATGCTGGAATCGCGAATCGGAGCGGACACGCACATGGCGGTTGCCGACTACCGAATCCATCTCGAACCGGCCGTTCGCACAGAAACCGGCTCGATTGACGGAGAGGTCGTACTTTCCGGCGGCCGGATTTCCGGATCTCAATTTAGCGCTGATGACATCACGGCTGCAATACGGTTGGTATATCGACCAGACCGCAATGAAATCACTCTGCCGGAAATGCATTTAGACGGGCACTTCTCGACCCCCCCGATAGCAAATGCCGGCGCACGTCCGACCAAGCGGTTGTCACTTGAAGGCCGGGGCGTTTATCGTATAACAGAAAAGGTGTTCGACCTGGCCGGGTGGTCCCTCGAAGCCGCCGGCCTTTTAAAAGCCTCAGGTGAGGCCCGGCTCGAGATCGGCACTCCTTACCGGCTGCAGCTCAACCTGAAGGAGGGACAACTCGACGCCGATCAGTTCGGTGATTTGTACACCGGCTTAGCCGGGACCCGGCCGTTGCCTCTGGCGGTCTCCGGTTCAATCGGCCTCAAGGGAAGCGTCGATGGCCTGCTGACCGGGAAAGGGCCCGAATGGCGGGGAAACCTGCAGTTAATGCTTCAGAGTGTTCCAATTGCCTATCATGACACCGGCAACCGCTTGCAGGCGGTTTTGTCCGGAAGCATGCAGGCCAATGGTTCATTCAAGGATCCCCAAATTCAGTTGAACCTGGAAGCAAATGATATGGCGATCATCTCCAAGTACGGGGAGGTGATGGAATTCCGACCGTCCATGAGCGCCTCCGGGCATTTTCCCGAGTTGAGGGTCAGCCTGCACACCCGCAGTCCGGGCGCCCGGCTGACCGTCGGGTCGCGGCATCTGACGCAGGTCAGGGTCGACCTGGATCGGGGACGGATTAACCTGCAAACCGGGGAAATTTCACTGCCCCATATCGCCCTGTCCAGCTCCACGCTGGCAAACCTGGCCGGATCGTTGACCCGTAGCGGAAAGCGCACGCTTCTGAGACTTCATGGTCGCAACAGCGCCCTTCTGCAAGCGGCCGCTGACTGGGGTTTTCTACCGGCCGACTGGCGCTTTAGCGCACAAGACACTCTCGACCTGACTATGGATTGGCGGAGCGGTGTCGGCGGTTCACTGGATTGCCGGATGGATTTGACAGGCTTTGAATTCAGCAACCCGGAGGAGAGTCGTTTTGCCGAAAAACTGGCTGTTGCGGTTGAAACCAACACCCGCTTCGGTCGCGAGGGGGGCGCCGCTGAATCGGAAGTTCGATTGAAGGCGGCCGCCGGAGAGATTCTCTGGGGAAAATATTACCTCGACCTCGGCGCCATGCCCTTGAGCGCCTCGGGGCTTTTGAAAATAAATACCGATCAGGGTCTTTTGACCGTCGATCGCTTGGAAACCTCTCTCAAAAACCTGATTTCCCTAACGGTTTCCGGCTCCGTGCGATCGGCGGCCGAGGGTCCGAACCTGGATCTACGCCTCAATGTGCCCGCAGTAAAAGCACAGTCGTTATACCAGCATCTGATCGTCGAACCTAATAAGTACGACCAGCCTAACCTGAGCAATGTCCAGGTCGACGGCCGAATCGGGGGCGAAGTCGCCTTATACGGCGGCCTGCA
>JARROL010000033.1:0-14697 GCA_037383965.1 Desulfobacterales bacterium
AGTTTACTTTTCCCAGTTCATTCAACGACTTAACCGGCTCAACGGGCATACGGGCTCAACCGTTACGCCCTTCCCACCTCTTTCAACGTATCCTTGAAGACGCGGTAAAAAAATTCATGATCGGTGAGACCGCGTTGAATGATTTTGCCGATATCGTCGATATTCTTGGAATTGACGATAAGGTTGACGCTGTGCCGGAAGGCCATCATCTGGTCCATCGTCCGGTATTGACTACTGATCATGGTGACGTAAATATCCCGACGCGCACTCATGTTGAGCCGTTCGAGATACAGCAACACCATGTTCGTATCGGGGCCGGTGCAGTGATAGGCTTCGTTGATCACCACCAAGTCGTATTGGTGATAGCGCATCTTCTTGAGTGCATCTCGTCCGCTCTCCGAGACCGTTACGTGGTATTCGAGGAGATTGAGCGTGTCGACGATCCTTTTGAGCGTTACCGGATCGGACTCACACGCCAGGGCCGTGTTGCCTTCTTCCTCGATAAAGTCGAACGGCTTTTCAGAAGCATCATAGCCGGTCTCCTCCAGGCCGTTTTTCAAAAGCTGTCCGGCACCGCTGGGAGGGACGACCGTGATCTGGCCCTTGCACTTAGGACATGACAGGCGGGTGGACTTTCCGGCCGGAACTTTTTCATCCGGCAGTTTGAATCTGCTCTGGCAATTTTCGCACGTAATTTCCATAAAACCGATTCGACTACCTCCTGTGAAAACCTGCAGTTTCGTTCTGTCTTGCCGGGCAATTCCGTCAGTTGATGGTGTAGCTGCGATCGAGTTCGAGCTTGTCGATGTCCGACGTTGCCTCGCCCCGGGCACTCTTAAGTGAATCGATGCCACGGCCCACAATGCCCCTGCGCGAAGCAAAGGCGAGTGCAGTTTCCTCGGTTATCAGACCGTGTTCATACAGATCGATGATGTGCCCGTCAAAAGTGGTCATTCCGAAAGCCTGGCCGGCCTGCATGATTTCATAGAAGGTCTTGCCTTCGGATTCTCCATTCATAATGGCGTCTTTGACGCGCAGATTGGTGCCAAGGATTTCGAAAGTGGCTGCCCTCCCGCCACCGATTTTCGGCAGCAGCCTCTGGCAGACTACCCAACGCAGGGTGTCGGCGAGTCGGATGCGGACCTGGTGTTCCTCTTCGGTGCTGAACATACCCACGATGCGGTTGATGGTCGAGCCGGCGTCGATGGTGTGCAGCGTCGTGAGCACCAGGTGACCGGTTTCAGCCGCACTCAGACCGATTTCTACCGTCTCCCGATCACGCATTTCGCCCACCAGAATTACCTTGGGGGCTTGGCGCAGGGCGGCCCTGAGGCCGCTGGCGTATGAGTCGAAGTCAATGCCGAGTTCGCGCTGGTTGAAGGTCGAATTCTTGTGGGGGTGCTGGTATTCCACCGGATCTTCGAGCGTGACGACGTGAACCGAACGATCCTCGTTGATGACGTTGAGAATCGCCGCCAGTGACGTCGTCTTACCTGAACCGGTCGCGCCGGTGACGAACACGATGCCGTTTTTTTCCTTGGCGATCTTGTACATGGCCTCGGGCAGGTGCAGTTCTTCGATTGTCGGAATTTTCGATTCCAATTTGCGCAGAACAATCGAACAATATCCGCTCTGAGAAAAAACGTTTACACGGAAGCGCGCCTTGCCGGGCAGCGAGTAAGAAAGATCGCAAGAGCCTGAGTTGAGGAAGGTTCGCGTGAGACGCCGATCTTGGTTCATGAGATTCAAAGCGAAGATCTCGGTTTGGAAGGGCGTCAGCTCTTTGAAAGGCGGCCGCATCTCGACCGATACCAGTTCGCCGTCGCTCTCAACCTGCAGCGGCTTTCCAACGGTCAGGTTCAGGTCGGAAACGTTCTTGTGAGAGTCGAGCATGCGCGTGAGGATATGGTCGATTTCCTGTTTTTTCATGTCTGCACCCTCGGATCAAACTTCGGTGAAATCGGTGGGCGGTGAGGTCAACAACGGCCTGAACTTGGCCTTTTCATTGGCCTTTATGTAGGCCTCGTCGGCACTGATCCAACCCCGCTTGTACAAATCCATAATGGCGTCATCCAACAGCTGCATACCGTATTTTTTACCGGTCTGGATCATGGAGGGCAGTTGATGGGTCTTGGCCTCTCTGATCAAATTCCGAACCGCTGAGTTGGCGATCAGTATTTCAAGCGCCACACAGCGGCTTTTTTTGTCGATACGTTTGAAGAGCACCTGCGCGATGATGGCCCGCATGCCGTCGGCCAGAGTCGATCGGACCTGGGCCTGCTGATCGGAGGGAAACACCTCGATGATGCGGTCCACTGTTTTGACCGCACTTGTGGTATGCAGCGTCGCGAAAACCAGGTGTCCGGTGGAGGCCGCTTCGATGGCCAGCGAAATTGTTTCTAGATCGCGCATTTCGCCCACGAGTATGATATCCGGGTCTTCGCGCAAGGCGCCGCGCAGCGCCGATGCAAAAGAGTGGGTGTGGATGCCGATCTCACGGTGATTGACGATGCAGCCCTGGCTCTGATGGACAAATTCGATCGGATCTTCAATGGTGATGATGTGGTCTTTACGGTTGCGGTTGGCCACATCGATGATCGATGCCAGCGTCGTGGATTTTCCACTGCCGGTAGGACCCGTGACCAGCACCAGGCCTCTGGGCAGGGTCGCCAGTTTTGATATCACCGGCGGCAGACCGAGCTGCTCGGCGGTCATGATAGCGGTGGGAATTTCTCTGAATACGGCGCCGACGCCGTTTTTCTGCATAAAAAAATTGGCCCGATAGCGGGCCAAACCGGGAATTTCGTAACCAAAATCGACATCACCGGTTTCTTCGAAGACCTTTATCTTTTCTTCCGGGGTGATTTCATACAACATGCCCCGCAGGTCATCGTTGTCCAGTACTTTGTATTTGATCCTTTCTATGTCTCCTCGAATTCTCAGGGAGGGTGGCTGGCTGGCGGTCAGGTGCAAGTCCGAGGCACCCTGCTCGTGCATCAACTTGAAAAACGCATCAATTTTTGCCATCAATTACTCCGGAAGAAGCTGAATTTTCGCAGTCGTCCACAGGGTTGCAAAGTCCCCTGCGCTTATATCCACCTAGTTGTAGGCGTTTACAGGGTGCTGCAGATGCGAGGCGTCGGGTACGCAGACGTACTTTTGTACTTCAAGTGCCCGACAACAAAGCAGATGCGGTGCCCTGTGAACGTTTACGAATTTTCATTTTCCGACCGGCATCCGCAGCCGATCGAAGACAGGTTCACAGCCAATGCGGATCAGGCCTTGTTCTGCTGAAGCAGCTTGATCTTGGAGTCCTCGTCGTCCATCGCCTTCATGCCTTCTTTGCTGATTTCCAGCAGCTTGCCGTGCGCTTCGATCACCGAACCGATCTGGACCTCTATCTGCATCCGCTGACGTTTGAGTTCCGCAATATCCTCGTGCAGTTGGGCCAGTCGGTTATGGGCCTTGTTGAGGATTTTTTCGGCTTTGACTTCCGCTTCGGCGACGATAAGCTCGGCTGATTTCTGAGCGTTTTCCTTCATCTGCTCGATGACCCGCTGGGAATTGAGCAGCGCACGCTTAAAGGCATCCTCCCGGTTTTTGTAGCCCTGGATCTCGAGCTGCAACCGGCGGAAATCCTCTTTTAAATTTTCGTTTTGCTTCAGCAGGGATTCAAACGCATCAGACATTTGATCCAGAAACAAATCCACTTCCTGAATGTCGAAGCCGCGAAATCTTGTCTTGAATCGTTGCTGCTGAATATCAAGGGGTGTGAGATTGACCATTTGCCACCTCCTCAGGCGTTGTTTACAGCATCGATTGGGAGAACCTCATAAGGCTGTTCACAACGAAGATCTGAAGAAAATAGATGATCAGAATCACCACCACCGGCGCGAAATCTATGCCGCCAAAACTGACCGGTAGCCGGGATCGGACCTGATACATGACCGGTTCGGTCACCTTGTAGATAAAACGGACGATCGGATTGTAAGGATCCGGGCTGACCCAGGAAAGTACAGCCCGCGCGATGATAATCCACATGTAAAAAAAGAGAACATAGTGAAGAACATTGGCAACTGCCATGATAAAATAGCCGACGAAATACATGGGTGGTCAGGCCCTTTATTTTGACTGGCCGTGTCGAATCAGGCGCACCCCGATGTCTGTTGCACGCGTCAAGGCCTTCGCGACCGCAGCGGGTCTTTATGTTAATATGGCCGATAGCGGTGCAAAAGCGTTGACATATGGGGTTTCGGGAAGCTACCTTGTCCCGGCAGCGGACAGTTTATGGTTACATTTGAATATGATATACTAACACACATGGCCATTATTGTCCAAAGGTAAAAGAAAAACCGGCGGTTGCTGCAGGGACCGCCAGAAGGAAATTCGCCGTGGCTGAATTCGACACCACCATCGGTTTTATCGGCGCCGGCAACATGGGAGAAGCCTTCATCGGTGCGGTGATCCAATCCGGCCTGTTGCCGGCCACCAAAATCAGCATCGCCGATGTCGATGTGGAGAGGCTCGATTATCTGAACAAAAAATACGGCGTCACGGTTCTGCGTGACAACGCTACGCTTTTCCAAAGCTGTCGCATGGTGGTGCTGGCCGTCAAACCGCAGCACCTGCCGGCGGTTCTCAAAGACGTCTACGATCGAGGAGGCAACCGGTTGCCCGAACGCAAGCTCCTCATTTCCATTGCCGCCGGGTTTCCGATCCGCAAAATGGAGGCCATCCTCTATCCTCCTCTGGACGCGGAAAGTGTTCGGAACCTGCCCATTATCCGGGTTATGCCGAATACACCGGCCCTGGTGCTCAGCGCCGTCTCCGGGATGAGTCCCAATCGCTTTGTCACCGAAGAAGACGCCCGGGCGGCCCGAACCCTTTTGCAGGCGGTCGGCGATGTCATAGAGTTCGAGGAAGAGGCACTCGATGCCGTCACGGCCCTCTCTGGGTCCGGACCGGCTTACGTGTTTTACCTGGTCGAATCAATGACCGAGGCCGGAATTCAGATGGGACTCGAACCCGGTGCAGCGGCTTTGCTGGCGGCCGCCACGCTGAGAGGTTCTGCCAAACTTCTGGAAGCCTCCGGTGAGCCGCCCGAAGAACTGCGTCGCAGGGTGACCTCTCCCGGGGGAACAACCGCCGCTGCGATCGATGTTTTCGAAAAAAGGGGCTTAAAACCCATCATCATCGCCGCACTTGCCTCGGCGAAACGAAGGGCGCAGGAACTGAGCGGGTAAGTCCGTTGCGAAACGGTCGCGGAGCGCTCGTGGGGCTGGTTTTTCACGATGCCGCCAATATGGAAGGAACCGCAAACCTTTTACTGAAAGCACGGCAGGATTTATTGAGGCGGTCGCCGGTAGGGTTTTACCAAATATGCTCCTAAATGAATTACCTTCAGATTATCGCAAATGGCCCGCTTTGGGGCTCCGCATCTTTCTTGGCGGCGTCTTCGTGTGGGCCGGGTGGGTCAAAATAGACGATCCGCAAGGATTTGCCGCTATCATCGGCAACTATCAACTGCTGCCCGGACCGCTTGTCAATCCGCTGTCGGTTCTTCTGCCCTGGATTGAGGTTCTCTGCGGGGTATTGCTGGTCGCCGGCGCCTGGGTCGACGGCAGTCTCTTGATTGTCAACGCTTTGATGGTCGTTTTTATGGCTGCGCTGGTGTCGACCTGGATCCGTGGAATCGATGTCGACTGCGGATGCTTTTCAGTGGCCACGACCGAGAATGGGGCTGATTACCTGACAGATATCCTTCGTGACGCTGTTCTGTTGGCGATCGGATTGTGGCTGGCCATTGGTCAAACCAAGAGGAACCATATTCGTGAAAACTAGATTTTTTGCACCTCTTGTTCTTGTGTGTATCTTTGCCGCCTTGTTGCCACCTGTCGCTTCCGGCGGATCGAGGCCGTTGAAGTGGCACAGTTTCGACGAAGGCATGGCGCTCGGCAAAGCTCAGGGGAAAGTCGTGTTCGTTTTTTTCTGGGCCGACTGGTGCACCTACTGCCATACCATGGACAGGGAGACGTTTCATAATAAAACCGTCGTGGACTTGTTGGACAAGAATTTTATTGCCGTCAAGGTCGATTCGGACCGGGAACAGAAGCTGTCGAATCTTTTCAGGATCCGCGGGTTGCCCGACAACTGGTTTTTTTCGAAAAGCGGAAGTGTTCTCGGCCACCGACCCGGTTACATTCCTCCCGACACCTTCATCAAGATACTCCGGAGCATCGGGAACGGCGGGCCGGAATCATGAAATGCCGGTACTACCAGTATTTCCAATTCTTGGCATAGCGATGCTTCCAGCGTTTGATCAAGCGGACGGTCGTCGACAGAATCACGATGCCACTTAAAAGGGCCAGCAAGGCAGGCAGCCAGATCATTTCCAGGTAGAGCGAATTTTCCCAGGCTAAAAAAACGCCGACGAGAGCAAACAAAAACACCAGCAGCATGGAGAGGATCACCACGAGGCAGACCGTGCGGGAGTCGTACCAGGGTGTAATCAACTTGCGGTGGACCGGATTCTGATCGTAGAGCATGATGAATTCTACAGACAGGCAACGAAAAAATCAAGCCACCGCGCCGCACTCTTTGTTCTCAGGTGGTACCGAAAGTAGGACAAATGATCAGTAAAATATTCCTGGCGACATGTCTGGTCGGGTTTGTCTTTGCCTGTGCCGCTGCGCCTCCGCGACTCTTCCTAAAAGATCGTGACCGCTATATCGAGGCCGGTCAAGTCATTTCGGGCGCCACGGGTGCGGTGGTGACCTTTGACGAGATGCTCGCCGATCTGGCTGGATGCCGGGTCGTCTACGTCGGCGAGATTCACACCGATACGGTCCACCACGACATTCAACTCGAGATCCTCCAGGGCCTCTTGAGGGTCCGTCCGCGGGTGGCGGTCGGGATGGAGATGTTCGATTTTACCTACCAGATCGTTCTCGATCAATGGTCTGCGGGGCAGCTGACGCAGGAAGCGTTTCTCGAAAAAACCCACTGGTATGCCAATTGGCGCTTCGATTTTACTCTCTACCAACCGATTCTCGATGTCATCAGGGAAAAGGGCATCCCACTTTTCGGCCTGAACATCCCCTTCCACATTCCGCCGAAAGTCAGGATCGGCGGCATCGACAGTCTGCTGGGCTGCGACCGGCAGGATTTGCCTCCCCTCATCGACACGTCCAATGCCGCCCATCGGACTTATCTCGAGACAATCTTCAAGGCTCACACATTTCATCGCGAAGCCAATTTCGAATTCTTCTACCAGGCCCAGTGTGTATGGGAAGACACCATGGCTGCTTCTATCGCCCGCAACCTGGACGATCGGTTGATGGTGGTGCTGGCCGGCAACGGTCACATCGTCCATAAATACGGTATTCCGGAACGGGCCTTCAACCTTACGGGAGCTCCCTATCGAACCGTTTATCTAGCTCCCGCCGGAGAGACGGTTGACCTGTCCTACGGCGACTACATTTGGGTGACGCCGCCGGTCGGAAACCACCGGATGCCTTGACCCCTCATTACTTTCACAAGACTTCGGGACCGGATGACTATTTGGCCGCTGTCGATCATGATACCACATCTTGAATTTTCCTGTTGACACCATACAACATATTGCGATATAGTACTTGCCATTCGATCTGGCCGTTCTTGCGGTCGACTGTCGCATCCCCGGGGATCGCTTTCAATTGAACGCCGGATTCAATTCCGGAAACCATTATTCCCATTATTTCATCTAGTCGTGCCACATTTACTGATGCGGTCTGCAGCAGAAGGGGGAATTGTGTTCGAAAAAATCAAAAAAAGAGACAACAGGGTTGTTGAATTCGATTCATCTAAAATTACGGCCGCTATAGCCAAGGCCGGCAAAGCCTCGGGCGAATTCGAAGAACGCGAAGCCCGCAAGCTGACCCTGCGCGCTCTGACGCTGGCGCATGAACTGCGGCTCGGTCCGGTGCCCGAGGTCGAGGAGATCCAGGATATCGTCGAGCGCGTCCTGCTCGACTCCCCCTTCTACAAGACCGCCAAGGCCTACATTATTTATCGCGAGCAGCATGCCCAGATTCGCAACATCGCCACACGGGCGCACATCGACCTTGTGGAGCACTACATTCGCAAGCTCGACTGGAAGGTCAAAGAAAACAGCAATATGAGTTATTCGCTGCAGGGTCTCAACAACTACATATCCTCGGACATCACCAGCGAGTACTGGCTCAACCGCATCTACCCACCCGAGATAAGGGACGCCCACAAGCGCGGGGATCTCCACGTTCACGACCTCAATCTGCTGTCGGTATACTGTGTCGGCTGGGACCTGAAGGACCTGCTGCTGAACGGATTCAAAGGGGTGGAGGGAAAGGTCGAAAGTGGACCGCCTAAACATCTGAGGTCCGCCTTGGGGCAGATCGTTAATTTTTTCTACACCCTTCAGGGCGAAGCCGCCGGTGCTCAAGCGCTGTCGAATTTCGACACCCTGTTGGCGCCCTTTGTTCGTTTCGACGACCTGTCCTATCGCGACGTCAAGCAGGCACTGCAGGAGTTTGTTTTCAACATCAACATCCCGACGCGGGTCGGGTTCCAGACCCCCTTCACCAACATCACCCTGGACCTGTATGTACCGAAAAACCTGGCGGATCATCCGGTGATCGTTGCCGGCCGACACCGTGAAGAGACCTATGGTGATTTTCAACCCGAAATGGATCTCATCAACCGGGCCTTTGCCGAGGTGATGATGGAAGGCGATGCCAGGGGACGGGTGTTCACCTTTCCGATCCCGACTTACAACATCACCGCCGATTTCGACTGGGACAACCCCAACCTGGAACCGATCTGGAAAATGACGGGCAAATACGGCATTCCTTATTTTTCCAACTTCGTCAATTCGGACATGTCCCCAGATGACGCGCGTTCCATGTGCTGCCGGCTGCGGCTTGACAACCGCGAGCTGCTCAAGAGAGGCGGCGGTCTTTTCGGCGCCAATCCGCTGACCGGATCGATCGGCGTGGTGACCATCAATCTGCCCCGCCTCGGTTACACGGCCGACAACGAAACGGATTTCTTCGGCCGTTTGCGAAACGTGCTGCAATTGGCCGTGGAGAGCCTCAGGATCAAGCGCAAGATTCTCGAGCGGTTTACCGAAAACAACCTGTATCCTTACACCAAGTTCTATCTGCGCGATGTCAAGAATGCCAGCGGTCTCTATTGGAAAAACCATTTTTCGACCGTCGGCGTCGTCGGGATGAACGAGGCCTGTCTTAACTTTTTCGGCCAGGACATTGCGACAGCGGACGGCCAGGCCTTCGCTCTGGCGGTAATGGATTTTATCCGCGATCGCATGGCCGAGATCCAGGAAGAAACCGGTGATATTTTCAACCTGGAGGCTACGCCGGCCGAAGGGACTTCCTACCGGCTGGCGATGTTGGACAAAACAATGTACCCGGATATTATCTGCGCCAACGAAACCGACTTTTACAACGGTGCGGTGCCCTATTACACCAATTCCACCCAATTGCCCGTCAACTATACGGACGATCTGTTTGAAACCCTGCGACTGCAGGACGATCTTCAGACCCGCTACACCGGCGGCACCGTTTTGCACATCTACCTGGCGGAGCAGGTCGCAGACACGGTGGTGCTCAAACGGTTGATTCGCAAGATCGCCGGCAGTTACCGCCTGCCGTATTACACTCTCACGCCGACTTTCAGCGTCTGTCCTTCGCACGGATATTTAAACGGCCGGCAGGATGTCTGCCCATCGTGCGACGCGGCCACCGAGGTTTATTCACGGGTGGTCGGGTACCTGAGGCCGATCAAACAGTGGAACGACGGCAAACAGGCCGAATTCCGCCGCCGCAAAACCTTCCATACCGAATTGCCGGAAAGCGTGAAACCGATCACGGTCCGGGTGCCGTCCTCGACAGCAAAGGTCGTTGTTGAAAACCGCACCCCGGTGGACGGTTGCCATCATTTGACAGCGTGATTGACACTGAAATTGCGGGAAAGGGCCATTTCTGGACGGGAACTTGAGGGCGCGGTATGCTCATCGGCGGGCTGCAGAAAAATTCGTTTATCGATTTTCCCGGGCGGATCAGTTGCGTGCTGTTTCTGAGCGGGTGCAACTTTTATTGCCCTTATTGCCACAATCCGGAACTCGCACGCGGGGTTCCGGCCGCTGAGCCCCCCTTCACCCTGGATCAGTTTTATGCCTTCCTCGAGGCGCGCCGCTCGCTTCTGGAGGGAGTGGTGATCTCCGGCGGCGAGCCCACCCTTCAGGCCGATCTTTCCGCGGTGTGCGCAGCCGTCAAAAACCTCGGTTTTCCGGTCAAGCTGGATACCAACGGTAGTCGGCCCGACGTCCTCCGTCACCTGGTGTCAGAGAAGCTGGTCGATTACGTGGCGATGGACATTAAGACCGACATCCGGCATTATGCACCGGTGTTTCAGCGTGAAGACGGGCCGGAGAGCCTAAAAGAGAGCATCCGCATCATCATGGCCTCGGCTCCGGCCTACGAATTCAGAACCACCTGTGTTAGACCGATCATCGATGAAGCCGTCATCGGTGCCATCGCACGCTCGATCGAAGGCGCAGATCGATATGTGCTGCAACCCTTTCAGAGTCAACGCCTCTTGAACCCCTCTTTTTTTCAACGGTCCGAGCCGGCCTTCACGAGCGCACAACTGCACCGGATGAAAACGGTGGCGCAACGGTGGGTCAAGCACTGTACAGTCCGGTAATCACGGCTTTCGTTTTTTACCCGAATGTGCTAACGGTCGGCAGGCGGCTTATCTCTCGTTCATTGAGAAACAACCGGCAGTCGATTCAACCCCGTTCCGCTCTGGAGAGCAGTCAATGACCGACATTTCATCCTGGAAAATCGTTCTGATCGACGATGAGGAGGATATTCGCGATGTCATGACGGTTGCTTTGTCAGACGCCGGTTACGATGTGCTCACGGCAGAAGACGGTGTCACCGGACTCCAGAGGTGTGAAGCATTTTCGCCGCAGATAGTGATCACCGATATTCGCATGCCCGGATTAGACGGCCTGCAGGTGCTCGAAGCCCTTAAAAAGCAGCTCCCGGATATCGAGGTGATTGTGGCGACCGCATTCGGCGAGATGGAGCTCGCCATCCGGGCCCTTCAACTCGACGCTTCGGATTTCATCACCAAGCCGATCAACGACGAGGCCCTTCACTTGGCCCTGAAGCGCGCCCGTGAGCGGTACACGTCCCGCAAACAGCTGGCCGATTACACCGATTTGCTGGAGAAAGAAAAGGCCGAGACCAGCCAGCAACTCGTCAAAACCATCACCTTCCAGAGAAACCTGATCGAAAGCTCCATGGACGGCATCCTGGCCTGTGACCGGAGCGGGTTGGTGGTCACCTTCAACCGTAGCATGGAATTGATTTCGGCATACAGCCGGCAAGGGGTGATTGGCTGCATGTCTTTGGCACAACTCTTTCCGGAAGGAGAGGAAGGCCGGATGCGGAAAGCCCTGGAGGGCAATGCCTACGGCGGAGAGAACCGGCTCACCCTTTACGAAACCACACTGCTGGGTGCCGACGAACGCACCATCCCGATTCAGGTTTCGGCCGGGGTGCTGTTGGATCAGGGACAAGAAAACGGTTTGGTCTGCTTTATCAGGGATCTGCGGGAGATCCGCAAACTCGAGCGCGAAATTGCCGATCAGGCCCGCATCCTCCATCAGGACAAGATGATGTCTTTGGGACGGCTGGCGGCCAGTGTGGTGCACGAAATCAACAATCCCCTTTCTGGAATTCTAAACTACATCCGGCTGATGATCCGCATCACCGACCGCGGTCCACTGGACGCCGAGCATCGCGAAAAGTTCCAGCGTTATCTGGCTGTCATCGAGAACGAGACCGGCCGCTGCTCCCAGATTATCTCCAGCCTGCTGACCTTTTCGCGCAAATCTCCTCCGGCCTTCACCGCCGTTGATCCTGCCGATCTCCTCGAGCGCAGCGTTATTCTGAGCCAGCACAAGCTCGAATTGAGCAACATCCGGCTCACCGTCGAGGTATCTAAGGGTCTGCCGACAATTATAGGGGATTACAACCAGCTGCAGCAATGCATCATCAATCTGGTCTTCAATGCCATAGACGCCATGCCGGACGGCGGCCGTCTCGATTTGACGGCCGGCACCGATTCAGATAAAAAAATGGTGAGGATTGCGGTCAGAGATAGCGGCCAAGGAATTGCGCCCGAAGACCAGGCGCACATTTTCGAGCCGTTTTTCACAACCAAGAAAGAAGGCTACGGCGTCGGGCTCGGCCTTGCAACGGTTTTCGGAATCGTCGAGCACCACAAGGGAACCATTACCTTCGAGAGTAAAAAAGGGGGCGGGACCACCTTTACCATCCACCTGCCGTATGCGGGTCAGGTGAAATGATGTCATTCACACGGCGGTTGCCGGTGCCTTCTCGTCGTTTTTGCTATCAGCCGCCGAACACCCGCTGATAATCCCGCCATAGGCGGGACCCGATAAAAAAATATATGGCTGGACACGATTCAACCAACGACTTGACCATGAAATCAATTAAACCAAGTGGCACTACCATCCGCTGCGACCAATGGCTCCAGCTGCTCGACGAGTTGAACATCGGAGCTTTCACGGTAGATTGCGACCATTGGATTACCGCCATGAACTACAGCGCCCAGGCGTTGATGGGCCTTCGCGAGAACGAGGTCATGGGGCAGGATTGTCGGGAAGTATTCACCGGCGTTCCGTGCATGGTGCAGTGCCTGCTCAGACGAAACGGAGATCCAGCCACCGATGAACCCGATGTGGAGATATTAAACGAAGAGCATACCAAACGCCTTCTGACCCGGCTGGCAACCCCTATCTATGATGAAGAACGCAACATCGTCGGTTGCCTGACGATTCTTCAGGACCACACACCGATTGCCGATCTGGTCAACCGGATTCATTATGAAGAGCGCAGCCTGAAACTCATACTGGACAATCTGGATGTCGGTATTTTTACCGTCAATCGTGGCGGCTATGTCACTTTTTTTAACCGCGAGGCCGAGAAAATCTCCGGTTTCGACCGGCGGCAGGTCATTGGAAATCCGTGCACGGCTGTATTCGAAGGGGCGGCAGCCCAGGATGAGTGCCTGTTGAAGGAATCTATCGCTGACGGTTCCAGCCGCAGCAGCCGGTACGGGAGAATGACCACCAAAAACGGCGAGACGATTCCGATCCGGGCCAACTACTTGGCACTGCGCAATGAGAAGGGCACCATCATCGGCGGGCTGGCAACATTTCATGATCTCACGCTCGTCAGGCAACTCGATCAAGCCATCAGGGAGCGCTACACCTTCCAGGACATGATCGGAAAAGACCCGGCCATGCAGCGAATCTTCGAGACCGTCGGTGTGGTGGCGGCCACGGACGCCACCATTCTCATCGAGGGGTCTACCGGTACCGGAAAGGATCTTCTGGCAAAAGTCATTCATTCCGTCAGCCGGCGTGCTCACCATCCGTTTGTGAAAGTAAATTGCGCCGCCATCCCCGACAACCTGCTCGAATCGGAAATGTTCGGTTATGTGAAAGGGGCCTTCACCGGTGCGCAGCGGGACAAACCTGGACGATTCAATGAAGCCGACGGCGGGACGATTTTCCTGGACGAAATCGGCGATCTGCCGCTAGCGCTTCAGGCCAAACTGTTGCGGGTGCTGGAGGACAGAGAGTTTTACCCGCTCGGCAGCCGCCACACCCAGAAAGTGGATGTGCGGATCATCTCGGCGTCCAACCGGAACCTCGAGGCGCTGGTCGCCGAGAGACTGTTTCGTGAGGATCTCTTTTATCGACTCAATGTTTTTCGAATCGAAATGCCGGATCTCAAAGACCGCAGCAATGACCTGCCTCTGCTGATCCACCATATTCTCCGAAAAATGGCCGCCATCCGGGATAACCGGCATTTGGGCATCTCCGAAGACGCCATGCAGATTCTGCTCAACTACTCCTATCCGGGCAACGTGCGGGAGCTGGAAAATATCCTCGAGCACGCTTTGATCATCTGCCGCGAGGAGTCCATCGGGCCTGGGCACCTGCCCGATTACCTCTTGGATCGCCGGCCCAATTTTTTGAAAGATAAAGATCGGGGACCGGATTCTCAATCCCAAAAAACTGCGGGCCCGAGCGAGCGGGAGCACCTCCTGGCGGTGCTCAGGAAACACGGTTGGAACCGGAGTAAAGCCGCCGGCGAGCTGGGCATCGACCGCACGACCCTGTGGCGCAAGATTAAAAAATTTGATCTACGTCCTGCCTGAGGCCACAAGCCAAACTCATCACAAAATAATTCCAGGTTCGAGTCCGCAATTTTTCTCTTCGACCCCGTTATAATCTCTATGAGCAATGATTCTGTGCTGTTGTGAAGTATGCTACTTTGTTTGGCATCCCGGTTGCAGTAGCAGATGTTGGACCAGGCGATTGACGATCCATGGCGGATTGTTTCAGTCCGAGGGCGCCGTTTGATCGAAAGGAGGGGTAACAATGAAAAAGCGAACCAGTTTGAAATCCGCAAAGACAACCCACTCGAGGCCGCGCCGGATCGAAGGGTTCGAGGTGCTGGAAAACGAGTGTATCTGGATGAAGGCCGGTGTGATCAATTACCGACTCTGTGACCACGCTTACGACTGCAACAATTGCCCTTTCGACGCGGGTATGCG
>JARROL010000034.1:0-21135 GCA_037383965.1 Desulfobacterales bacterium
TTCGTCAAGGGAATGGATCGTCACTGTCATGTCAGCAGCCCAGACGGACCCCGCACTTAGCAATAGACCTGCAACGACCATGCGCAATACTTTCATTTTTGATCCTCCTTTCGATACTTCTTGGATTGATATGAGCTAAAACAAGCTCTCTCTTTTTCCCATTTTAGGATTGACCAGCCGATTTGACGGGCTTGTGTTAACCGACGAATCGCAAGGTCGAAAGATGCCGCCTGCGTGTCGATCGTATTTATAGCATAGTTCCGGCCTTAACCTTGTCAAGCATCCGTCGGTCGAAGATGTACCGTCACCGGCAGGACCGGCTGGTTTTTCGACCGAACGATGGGTTCAAACTCAGGTTCTCATGCCAACGGAACGAAATTCTAAAGTATTGGAATTTTGAGTATGCAGGTTATCTTTTAGCCATTCAAGGCATCAGTTGCCAGGTGTCTCATGGCGACGACTTCTCTAACGGATTCTCCACAACTGGCAGGAAATGATCATGGGTAAAGACGTCTTTGAAGAGGCTCCCGCTGAAAACACTTCCTTGGAAAAGGGATCCTCGCACAAACCGACCGTCTTCGATCCGTTCGGACGTATCGCCATTCGGCTGAACAGCAACCTGGGGGCTATAACCATCCGGAGCGCTGGGCACGGCCGTTAGCCTGTCGCTGATCCGGGAGTTGGGCCCGGTGCTGACCGCTATTATGATCACGGCCCGGGCCGGCTCGGCAATGACAGCCGAAATCGGTATTCAGCGAATATCCGAGCAGATCGATGCCTTGCAGACCATGCGCGTCGATCCCCTCGGGTATCTGGTCAGCCCGCGGATTGCGGCCGGGTTGATCAGTTTTCCCATATTGACCGCGTTTTTCGACCTGGTGGGCATCATGGGCGGTTGGTTCAGCGGATGTCTGCTGCTGGGCGTCAATTCGGGCTCCTATTTCTACCGCGTGGTGTCCAGCACACTGTTCGAAGACATCCGCGGCGGATTTATCAAAGCGCTCGTGTTTTCGGTTCTTGTCATTACCATCTGCTGTTTTCAGGGCTTCTTCACTCATATGCGCTCCGACGGCCACGGCGCCAAGGGTGTGAGCCTGTCCACCACTTCGGCGGTCGTCCTCTCGTGTGTGATGATTCTTGTCGCCGACTACGTCGTGACCTCATTTATACTTTAGGGACCCGTCGATGAAAAAAGAACCCCTGATCGAATTCGTGGACGTCACCAAAAGCTTTGAAGGGCGGACGATCCTCGATCGTGTGAATTTCAAGATCTTCGAAGGAGAAGTGAGTACCCTGATCGGTCTGAGCGGGAGTGGGAAGAGCGTTACTCTGAAGCACATTGTCGGCCTGTTAAAACCCGACTCCGGCCAGATCCTCTACCGCGGAAAACCCATTGACCGGATGAGCAAGAAAGAATGGAATGCCACTCTCGCGCGGTTCAGTTACATGTTTCAGAACAACGCGCTTTTCGACTCTATGACGGTCTTCGACAACATTGCTCTGCCGCTGCGCCGGACGACATCTATGAAAAACAAAGAGATCGCAGATAAAGTAATGGCGCGTATCGAGCAGACCGAACTGACCGACGTGGCTCGTAAATACCCGGCCGAATTGTCGGGAGGTATGCAAAAACGGACGGCATTGGCGAGGGCGCTGGTCACCGAACCGCAGATTGTCCTTTTCGACGAACCGACAACCGGTCAGGACCCGATTCGCAGAAACGCCATTTTGAGTATGGTGGCACAGTATCAGAAAAAGTTCGGTTTCACGGCGGTCCTGATAAGCCACGACATACCGGACGTCTTCTTTATCTCCAACCGTGTCTTGGCCTTGTATGACAAAAAAATCGTCTTTCAAGGCAGTCCTGAAAACTTCGAAACATTCGATCATCCCTTCATGAACGAACTCATCCACAGCCTCGAAAAGCTTCAAGAAGAGCTGACCGGACTCTACTCAAAACGCCAATTCAAGATTCGCTACCAGACCGATTTGGTCAAACGCGATACGGACGGTACTTATGTTGTGGTGCTGTTCAAGCTGGCGGATATGGATACGATTGCCGACCAGTTGGGGCATAGAACTTCACAGCAGATCATTCGCGCCATGGGGAAATTCATCGATAAGCACTTCGGCTTGGTGGGCGCCTTTTCCACAAGGCAGACCATCGATGAATTTGCCTCGCTGCTGCCGTTCTCCAACCGCGAGGAAGCCGAGCACATCATGAGAAATTTTACTCGGGATCTACAGGAACATGGACTCGAAAACCTGTCGACCGCGATGCGTAAATCGACCTCGCGAGATGAGTGTTTCGAATTCACGGTTTTGGGTGGACTGGCTCGCGGCCAACCCCAAGTGGAGCTCGAATCGATCATTGAATTCGCTCGGTTCGATCTCAGACCGATAGCGCGGCTTGCTTGCGATAGAGGAGGGAACCTGCAATGAAAAAATACTCGAAGGAAACGGTGGTTGGCATCTTTGTTGTTGCCGGGTTGGTCTGCATCGGTTACATGACGATAAAGCTCGGCAATGTCGGTATCCTGGGAGACGACACCTATGCTTTGAATGCACGCTTCAACCGGGTCACCGGTTTGAAGGAGGGCAACCCGGTCAACATGCTGGGCCTCGAGGTAGGCCGTGTCGCGAATTTCAAGATGGTCCAGGACGAACAGGCCGTAATCGTTGAGATGAGGATCAACAAGGGCATAAAAATCTATGACGACGCCCTTGCCGCCATAAAAACCGAAGGCCTGATCGGGGATCGATACATGGACATTGCACCCGGCGGTGCCGGCGACCTGTTAAAACCCGGCGACACCATCACCGAGACGCAGTCTCCGACCGATCTGAGCGAACTGATCGGAAAATATGCATTCGGTGATGTGAAGAAGTGAAGTGATACTACGCGAAGAGGTGAAGAATGATCAAAGGAGCAGTCGCAATTATATTCGGCCTATTCATCTGCACTGCAATGAGCGCCCTTGCCGACGAACCACTGAAGATCATCGAAACCCGAGTCGGTCGGATCGTCAAGATTCTCGGCGACAAGGGACTCGAAGAGGATGTCAAGGTCAAAGAGCTCGAAAAGGCGGCCGATGAAACCTTCGACTATGTTTATCTTTCGAGAATGACACTCGGTCGAAACTGGCTTAAGTTGGATGACGGTCAACGCAGGGAATTCGTCGATCTCTACCGCCGATTGCTGGAGAAAAACTACATGGGGCAGTTGTTGGCGTACACCGACGAAAAAGTCGTGTTCGACAGGCAAACAATGTTGTCGGATACCAAAGCTGAAGTCGACAGCAAGGTTGTTTCCAGTGACAAAAAGATTCCGATCACCTATCGGCTGATCCGAAGGGATGGTGACTGGAAAGTATATGATCTTGTCATAGAAGGCGTCAGTCTGGTGAGCAACTACCGGACGCAGTTCAATGACATCTTGAGTCGGCAGACTCCGGCCGAAATGCTTGCGATACTGAAGAAGAAAGTAACCGATAAGAGCGGGTAGCTTGGAAATGCGTCTTTTGGTTTGAAGTGGACCCCTTAGAATCTTGGATCGTAACTTCTCCACATCCGGGATAGCATCTCCAAAGACGACCTTTCTATCGACTAAACACATTTGATATCATAAGGTAAGGGCTCCGGAAAAAAATAATTCCACCTATTGCTTGTTTTATGGCCCGTCTACTGCGTTACATCCACCCAGACATATCCCGATATGCACAGGTGGATGCGCCTTGCAGACAAACCATAATCCGGCGCAATCGTGGGGAATTATTTCTTACCGTGACCCTAAAATGGTGGGTCTTATTAAAACGCCGACTCAAAAAGAAATCGAGCGGATCAATCGCATCCAGCGAGACCATTTCAACAGGCTTTACCATTTGTTCGACCCGCCTTTGCCGGAAGGCGTTCCCGAGCGGCTCGAGAAAATTGTGACGGCGGCCGGAATCGAGACAGGCGATTCGGTACTGGATGTGGGCACGGGAACCGGCATTTTGATTCCCATAATTCGTCAGTACAAGCCTGGCTGCATCTATGCCTGTGATCTTTCCGAGGCGATGTTGAGGCGGCTAAAAGAGAATTACCCCGGCGTCAAAACCATTCAGAAAGATGTCAGGGAACTCGCCTTACCCGACGAAATCCTTGATGTTGTTTTCATCAATGCCTGCTATCCGAATATTGCCGACAAGGCGGGTGCCCTGAAAAATATCAGTCGCATGTTGAAACCCGCCGGACGTATGATCATCAGCCACCCGTTGGGAAAGGCCTTTATCGAAACGCTCAGACAAGGCTCTCCTTATCCGCTGGACGACTTTCCTTCGAAATCTGAGTCAAATAAATTGCTTGAACCCTATGACTTCGCCGTAAAAGAGTTTATCGATCAACCGGAGCTTTATATACTATCGGCGGTGAAACGACGTTATAGGCCTTAAGATAGAGGTTTTGGACCGCGTTATCGGTCGTCGGCGTAGTACATACTTCATCTGGCCTTGCCCGAACCCTTTGTCTTAAAGCCTATAATTTCAGCTTATAAATAACTGTTGCAAATTTGTCGGTTTATATTTATGGAGTCAATTCAAACGGTACGATCGATGTGCCTTCGAAAACTTATCTTATGGGAGGGAAAATGGCTGAAACGGTAAAGTTGTTAAAAAACATTGCTGCCGACCTGAAAACCATTAGTAAAGAAATCAATGCGATTGCAACACAGGTCGGAAAGGTAACCAAACCACAAGCCAAGGCCACCGCTAAAACCAAGCGCGTAAAAAAAGTGGTCAAGACGAAAACACCCAAGAAATCTACGGCTAAGAAAACCGCTCCGTCGACGAAAAGGTCCTCTTCCATTGTGGACTCTGTTTTCGAGGTTATCAGAAATGCCGGTGGTGGCATTGCTCATGTTGCCATTCTCGAAAAGACCGGTCTCGGTCAGCGACAGGTATCGAATGCCGTTTTTAAACTGAAGAAGCAGGGCAAAGTCAAGAACGTCGATAGGGGAGTCTATGCGATAGGTTGATCACAGTATTTTTCAGTTTCGAGAGCAGGGCCCTGCGGCCCTGCTGTTTCTTTACTTAAGAAAATTTTTCAAAAGGTTTTTGGCCGGTTCCTCATATTTCTTAAGCCCTTTCTTTTCGATGTATTCTTGAACTTTATCGGATTCGAGCAGTTTTTTCTGGAGTTGCTGTTTTGCCAACGATTCGAGATCCGGTGAAAATTTCGGAGCGGAGAAGGTACCGCCGACCAGAACCGGTACCGTCACTTTTGAATAATCCTTTTTATCATCCTGTCTTCCGAGCTTTCGGACCACCTTGGGTTCTACCCGGAAATCCAAAATTTCGCTCACCAGGTTTGCTTTTCCAACGACCAGAACATCCAAAACATGCGACTGCAAGTTGGTTTGACGCGTGTCGACGACGCCATTGGTGATTGTAAATGGTACCGACAATTCGGTGAAGTCTGTTTGAGAACCGGCCGGGATGGCTTGCCCATCGCCGAAAGCAGCCCTGACGTTTTGAATCATGGCGACAAGATCGATCCCTTTAATGGCCCCGTTGGAGAATCTCAGGTCACCATTTCCGTTCAAGGTTTTTTTGACGGTTTCGGCGTCATCCCCGCTGAAGGAGAGATTGCCGGCGGCATTGGCCGCGCCTTCCAGAAAATCCTTCTCGCTCAGGTCTTTCATTAGCGGACTGGTCTGAACATTTTTGAGCTGGAGTTTGATTGTGCCGCGCGGAACGTTCTGACTGAAGTTCATGTTGCCGTTCAGGTTGAGGTTGCCGCCGTAAAGATCGGTCTGAAGTGGTTCGACTCGCAGGACACCGTCTTTGCCACGGATGGTCACGAGAAAATTGCTGAGCTTGGCTTTGCTGACAATCACTTCGCCGATTTTGACTTTCCCGTCCAGCACCAGCCGGCGCAGTGACGTGTAATCGGGCGTCTTTTTGTCGCTCGTTCCACCCGGCTTTGGAGCACCCGTCGTTTTTTGGCCCGCCTGACCAGCCCCCTCTTTGGCAGCGGACTTTTTATCGGTTTTGGACGGCAGGTAGCGATCGATGTTGATCCGATCCAGGTCGGCCTCGAAGGTGATGTCGGGGCGCGAAAATTCCGCAAGGCGGGCGTTAAAATTGATCCTGGTGTCATCGAGCGTCATCGCGCCCTTGGAGACCGAAATTTTATCGGTTCCGGCCGCAATGGCGGCCTGCATCGACATCTTGCTCAAAACCCCCGAATCGGCGGTATCGATCACCTTGGGCTGACCCAATTGCGCCAGAAGTTTACGGGGGGAAAACTCGGGGACAGTGACCGTCAGGTCGACGCGGGGGTTTTCAGCCGGTGAGACCACAGTGCCCTGCAGTGTCAACGCCAGATCAGAGAGAGCCTTGATGTCCAGATTCAGCGGAATGGTGGCCTTGCCTGGATTTTGACCGATCGGACCGACTGTGCCATTTACCGCAACCGGTTTGTCGTCCATGCGGGCGGACAATGTCAACCCGATGGGTCGGTCGAAGGAGAGATCCGCGAGCACCAAATCGAGTTGGTCGATGGTCTTGTGCGTGCCGGTGGCTTTGTCGATCCAGGCAATTGAGCCCTTGGTGACGGAAAAATCGCCGACCGTCAGAGAGCGGATCGGCAGACCTTCGAGGGGTTTTTCCGAAGTGGGTTTTTGAGCAGGTTCCTGTGGCGATTTTCCGGATTTTTGAGTGGTAAACTCCCAGTTCCCGCGGCCTTGCTTGCTCTTGATCAACTCAATTTGTGGTTCGTTCACAACGAAGCGCTTGACTTGAACATCACGTGAGAGAAGCGGCAACAGTTTGACCCGCACCTCGAAGGATTTGATGGAAATAAAATCCGTCGCTTCGAAGTCCGGCGGATTGCCCAAGTGAAGATCGGAAAAAGAGACACCGACAAACGGAAAGAAAGAAAACGTGACGTCTCCACCGACCGAAAAGGGTCGCCCGGTCATTTCCGTCACTTTGTTTTCAAGCAACGGTTTGTATTTTTCAGCGTCGACAAAGAAAGGCAAAACGAGAAGTATCAATATGATCAGGGTCACCACCCCGCCCACTGCAATCAGTGCCCATTTCACTGCGTTTTTCATGCCACACTCCTTCTGATTGGGGTCTAATCCACCGTCTGGCGGCAATCAATTTTTAGCGACTGCCTCTTGGGAGGAACTTTTTATTTCGGCTGCGATGCAGGCGGACACCTCGTCGGTGAATGCCCGGGTGATGGTCTGGATTACCGGATGCCCGACCGAGGCGAACTGCAGCCGGCCGATCGATCCAATCGGCAGGATGTCGATCGTCGTACCGGTGATAAACGCGGCCTCTATCCGGTTGAGATCATCCTTGTGCAACATTTTTTCCTGAACGTCGATTGCCAGCACCCGGCAAAGGGCCATGACATGCTGGCGGGTTACCCCCAGAAGGACGGCGTCGGAAGGCGGTGTGCAGAGCTGACGGTCGATCAGAAAAAACAGGTTTGACCGGGTGCCTTCGGATACGAATCCTTTGTCGTCCACCAGTAAGGCCTCGTATGCGCCTGCGGCTTCGCGGACAGCCCTGACGCGTTCGCGGTAGGAGGTCTTGACGGCTTTTATTTGCGGGTTCCGACGTTCACCTTCGTATAGAATGGTATGGACACCCCGTCGATACGCCCCATCATCCGGGAAATCCTGCCGGACGAAATAGGTCAGAAAAATCGACCGCTCTTTTTCCGGATACCACACCAGTTTGACGTTTATGTCGGCGCAGCCGTTTTTTTCCACCAGCGCATTGATTTCAGCCCGCACCCCCGCGGGCGGCTTTTCAATACCGGCGCCCATCAGTGCCGCCGATCTTCGCATGCGGGCCAGGTGATCTTCGAAAAACAGTGGAACGCCCCCAATCAGCTTGATAACCTCGTACACGCTGTTGCCGTCGATCCGATCGAAGATGGCCGCTTCACACGAAAGGTGCAGTTCACCATTTACGAAAAGATAGTCAAAAGCGGCGTTACATTTCACTTGCCGATACCTGCTGGCTGATAGGCTTTGTCACGAAATAATTGCATATTTTTTGGAAAATCGAGTACACTTCCGGTGGCTTGTGATACGCCTGTAAATTATATCCATTTTTAAAAAAGTCAAAATGATGAAAAAATTCGGAATGAGATATTGCGAGGATCGGCGACCGACGGATTTTTTACTTGCGGGTCTTGCGTCGAAAGGCGACGGCAAAGCCCTTTTCGGTGGATCGAACGATTCGGCCGGTAACCCTAATCGGTTCTTTGGCATTCGTCAGAGAAAAAGAGAGCCGAATTTTTTCGCCGACGGGAGGGGGAGCGGGAGTTTCGATAAACACACCGACGTTACTGATGTCGCGGATAAAATCCTGGCGCAGGAGGTTATTGACTTCATAATCGACCAAAATCGTACGATCGTGCCGGTGATCGGCGCGACCGCTCTTATACTTCCGACGATCCAGTTGGCCCAGCAACTCGAGCTGCTGAGAGATGCTCATGTCACAGATCAAGTCGATCAGGCGCGCCGTTATTCTGGTTTCGTCAGAAATGGGGTCCCTGCCATTCGGCATTCGGTCAAGTCCTTTACGGTTGTGCAGCAGCGAAGGCGAAAAAAGATGCGTCCGACGCTTGAACCTTCCCTCAATCGGCGATAGCTCTCTATCGAAAGCTCGGAGGGTTACACCACCAAGCAGTTCGGCCAAGTGTTTAAGGGCACGGCGGAGGCGAATTCAACAATTCGATGATGCGGTGAGCCTGCTTCTCCTCGGCCAATTGCAACACGGTTTTTCCGTTGCCATCCTTCAGCTTGAGGTCGGGACAGGCGGCCAGCAGAGAACGAACGACGTTTTCGTGGCCGCATTTGACGGCCAGCATGAGAGTTGTGTTGCCTTCCTTGTCGACCACATTGACATCGGATCGGCTTTTTATCAGTTGACGTGCAATCCGGTCGTGGCCGTCAATGGCTGCAAACATGAGTGCGGTTCGGCCCATATAGTCTTTCATAGAGATATCGGCACCCGATTGCAGGAGATCCTGCACGATGTCATAATGGCCATTACCCGCGGCAAACATCAGTGCCGTCGATCCGTTCCTGCTGACCGCGTTCACCGCGGCTTTTTGCCGCAGTAAAATGCGAACGATGTCTTTGTGGCCGAACTGGGCAGCCAGCATCAACGCCTCCCATCCGGCGTCCCCTCTGGTGTTGGCATCGGCTCCGTGGGCGATCAGCAATTGAGCGATCTCTGTATGACCATTCATGGACGCCTGCATCAGGGCCGTCCAACCAGATGAATTCCGACCGTCTGGATCGGCACCCGAGTCGAGCATTTGCCGCACGTCATCCAGCAGGCCCATTTCGGCGGCGGTGACCAGAGACTCAGACGGGTCGACTGCCCTTCCGACGCCCAACGATACCAACCCAAACCATAGCAGGACATAAATGATCAAAAATTTAGGCTTATGGGGATGAAAGTTGATCATGTTCTTCTCCACTCAATTATTTATTATCATAGCAGATCGACCTGCCAATCTCAAATTTTTCTTTAGAATGGGCAGCCTCCCATTATCGATGGCTAAATGTCCTTGCCGTACTCGAATTCTGCTGCTAAGTAGGAACAAAAACCTCATTTCCATCCATAAAATCTTATATTTTCAACGATTCGGAGTTTATCCACATGGAAGAAACCATCCGCCTGACAGAAGACCTGATTCGGTTCAAATCCACCCATAGCAACCCGTCTGAAATTCAGCGTTGCGCCGATTACATCGAAGCGTTTTTCAATGCCCACGCTATCGATTACCAGCGGTTGAACTTTCAGAATTACCCCTCTCTTCTGGCGGTGCCGCGAAGCGGACAATTTGCCGTAATCCTGATGACCCATATTGATGTGGTGGAGGGTGCAGAGGCATTGTTCGAGCCCCGGCGGCGGGACGGCAAGCTCTTCGGTCGTGGCAGTATCGATGACAAGTATGCGGCCGCCCTTTCGCTGGTACTCCTCAAGGAACACATGCAGCGGTGTCGCAACCGAGGCGGTGGTCAGCAGGACCTGCCTTTCGGCATCCTGATCACAACCGACGAGGAAATCGGTGGGGTCAACGGCGCCAAGAAAGTGCTTCCACTGGTTAAAGCCGATTTTTGCATTGCCTTGGACGGCGGCAGTGTCGACAAAATCGTGGTCAAGGAAAAGGGGATTCTGCGGCTCAAGCTGATCACCGAGGGTAAGTCCGCTCATGGTGCCCGCCCATGGCTCGGTGAGAATGCCATCGAGAAACTGATCGAAGATTATCGTGTTATCCGGACCTTTTTTAAAGATACCTTGGCGGATCATTGGCACCGGACCATCAATTTCAGCCGGGTCAAGGCGGGGGCATCGGTCAACCAGGTTCCGGACAGTGCCGAGGCACTGTTCGACATCCGCTATACCGAGAACGACGACATCGAAGCACTGGTCGAGGCCATACAGGGTAAGATCGACGGCCGTCTGGTGATCGAGGAAAAGGAACCGCTTTTCCTGGGAGGTGATTCTTCTTACCTGGAAGAACTGCTGAAAATCGCAACCGGGACCGGAACCGGTTTCGAACATGGTGCCAGTGACGCCCGCTATCTGAGCCAGTTCGGCATCAAAGGGATCGTCTGGGGCGCAGACGGCGATATGAGTCAGCACACGGCCGAGGAACATGTCAACATTGCCAGTGTCTTCAAGCTTTACGAAGTCCTCGATCAATATCTGGACAACCTGACTGCCGTAGTTAGAGGGGGGCGTGCCCCCGCACGCAAGTAACATGGAATTCAAAGGAGGTAGATGATGAGACGATTGACGGTTTTGATGAGCGTACTTGTATTTGTCCTGGCAGGTACTGCCATTGCAGGGCCCAAACAGGGCGGAACCCTCGTGTTCGGTCGCGGAGGAGACAGCGTCGGACTGGATCCGGCCTACGAGACCGATGGAAACTCCTTTATGATCTGCGACAATGTTTACGAAGCCCTCGTGTTTTACAAGGATGAGTCGACCGCTCTCGAACCGGGATTGGCCGAAGACTGGCAAATCGCTCCGGACGGCAAGACCTACACATTTCAATTGCGCCGGGGCGTCAAATTCCACGACGGCACACCTTTCGATGCCAATGCCGTAGTCTTCTCCATCGGCCGCATGATGAAGGACCGCAAGGTGACGTTTTTCGGCAAAGGCTGGGAGATCCCCCCGCAGGAACGGCCGCCGGAGTACTGGGTGTCGATGGAAATGGACGACATTGTCGACAGCATCGAAGCCGTTGACGATTACACCGTGGTGTTCAAACTCAAAAAGGTGAATGCACCGTTTCTGGCCAACATGGGAATGGATTTCGCGGATATTATCAGCCCCACGGCCTTTTTGAAGGACCCCAAAGAATTCATCAGAAATCCGGTGGGGACCGGTCCTTTTAAATTTGTCAAATGGGTCAAAGACGACCGCATCATCCTGGAGAAGAATCCGGACTATTGGAACAAGACCGGCGGACCTTACCTCGAGCAAATTGTTTTTCGCTCGATTCCGGAAAACTCGGTCCGATTCCTCGAACTCAAGACCGGAAATATCCACATCTGCCAGTTTCCCAACCCGGCCGATATCGCCCTGGCCGAAAAAGATTCAAACCTGAAGCTGGTGTCACAACCCGGAATGAACATCGGGTACCTCGGTTACAATCTTACCAAGGAGCCCTGGAAGAGCAACGTCAACCTGCGCAAGGCCATCGCCCATGCCATTAATCGCACAGCGATCGTCGACAATATCTACCAGGGGCTGGGACAGGTGGCCAAGAACCCGATCCCGCCGACCATGTGGGGATACAACGATCAGGTGCCCGGGTATGCATTTGATGCCGCTCTGGCCAAAGAATACCTGAAAAAGGCCGGATTTTCAGACGGCAAGGGACTAGGCGAGGTCAACCTCTGGTCGATGCCGGTTCCCCGGCCTTACAATCCCGAAGGACTCAAGGTTGGAGAGGCCATGGCCGCCGATTTGGCGAAAGTCGGGATTACGGCCAAGGTGGTTACCTATGAGTGGGGGACCTACCTCAAACGCCAACGGGAGCAGCCGGCGGATATGGACATGTTCCAGTTGGGTTGGACCGGCGACAACGGAGATCCGGACAACTTTCTGGCTGTGCTCTTCGACGGGCTGGCCTCTTCGGCTGTCCGGACGCAGTGGCACAACGAAAAATACCATCAATTGATGATCAAGGGCAGGGAGACAATCGATCAGGATAAACGGGCCGACATTTACAAGGAAGCCCAGCAGGTGCTCTTCGACGAGTGCCCTGTCATTCCGATTGCTCACTCGACCGTGAAATGGCCGGAACTGAAAAACGTGATGAACTTCAAGCTGCACCCGACGGCATCGGTGCGAATGACGGACGTTTGGCTGGTATAAGTGAGTTTGCACCTACCAAGGGGAAGGCGGCCTGCCTTCCCCTTCGATGGTGGCGAAATTCAAGGGTCGGCTGCGAGACGGCGAATGATCGCCGCATGAGATCACATGCTCCCCTCACCGTGTTTGTGATCGCGCGCGCCGCACTCGATTTTCGTCCCTTTTTTCATTGGGGTTGATTTTCGATTTGCCATGCTTGCCTACATTATCAGACGCATCCTGATTTTAATTCCCACTCTGATCGGGGTATCCATCATCGTTTTTATGATGCTGCAGCTCACACCGGGAGACCCGGCCGAGCTTCTTCTCGGCGAGCGGGCCACACCGGAAGCACTGGAACAGCTCAGAGAGCACCTTGGGTTGAACCGGCCGCTCTACGTACAGTACGGTATGTTTTTCATGCGCCTGATGAAAGGCGATTTAGGAGAAACCATCTGGACCCGGCAAAAGGTGTGGACCGAGGTCAAGCAGCGCTTTCCGGCCACCATCGAGCTCTCTGTGGTCGCTCTGGCAATCAGTTGCTTCTTCGGGATCATTCTCGGTATCGTTTCGGCCACAAAACAATATTCCATCTTCGACTACGCCAGCATGATCGGTGCCTTGGCCGGCGTCAGCATGCCGATATTTTGGCTTGGTCTGGTGCTGATGCTGATCTTTTCACTGAACCTCGGATGGCTTCCCATATCAGGCCGCTTGAGCGTGGGCGTTAATTTGGATGCGATAACCAATTTCTACATTCTGGATGCCGTTTTAACCCGCAACTGGACGGCTCTCAGGGATGCTATTTGGCATATCATCATGCCGGCGGTCACCCTGAGCACCATCCCGACGGCTATCGTCGCGCGGATGACCCGCTCGGCCATGCTGGACGTGCTGCGGCAGGACTATATTAAAACGGCCAAGGCCAAGGGGCTTTCCAAGTTCAGCGTCATCTTCAAACACGCCCTGCGCAACGCACTCATTCCGGTCGTCACCACAATCGGTCTTCAATTCGGGGTCCTGCTGGGGGGCGCGATTTTGACCGAGACGATATTCGCCTGGCCCGGTGTGGGCAAGTGGATGTACGATGCGGTCATGCAGCGCGATTACATGGTCATCCAGGGCGGCACGCTTTTTATCGCCGCCATATTCGTTTTCATCAACCTGGGGGTGGATGTGCTCTATGCCGTCATCAATCCCAGGATCAGCATAGAATAAAATCGCCTGGGGGCGATTTTATGAAACGCGGCTTCGCCGCTATGAAAAAGCTGTTGGGCAACATGGCGCAGCTGTGAGTAATGATTAAAGGCGAGCTTGTGACGCGCGCGCGTGAAAGAAATAGAGATCCGGTTCTGCGCCACCCGATGGTGGAACAACTGGGCCAACTGTGGCGCAACAAGACCGCTATTGCCGGTCTGGTGGTCATCGCCGTTTTTTTCCTGACCGCCATTTTCGCCCCGTTGCTCAGCCCCGGGAATCCTCTGGCGACATCCCTTTACGATCAGCTGAAACCGCCGGTGTGGGAAGAAGGGGGGTCGATGAAAAATGTTCTGGGGACCGACGATCTCGGTCGGGACACCCTGTCACGGATCATTTACGGTGCGCGGGTTTCCCTGCTGGTAGCGATTGTCAGCGTCGGCCTGGCCTTCTTCTGCGGTACGCTGCTGGGATCGTTTTCGGGCTACTACAAAGGCAAGATCGACAGCATCATCATGCGCCTCATGGACATGCTGCTGGCTTTCCCTTACCTGCTGCTGGCGATCGTTGTCGTTGCTTACCTCGGCCCCAGCCTTCAGAACGCCATGATGGCCATCGGGATTACCTACGTGCCCCGGTTTGCCCGCATCGTGCGGGGCAGCGTGCTGGAAGAGTGTGGAAAGGATTACGTCATGGCGGCCCGCGCCATCGGCGCCGGAAATCTGCGCATCATTTTCTTGGCCATCCTGCCGAACTGCATGGGCCCCCTTATCGTGCAGACGACACTCAGCATGGCATCGGCCATTCTGGATGCGGCGGCGCTGAGTTTTCTGGGGTTGGGTGCCCAGCCGCCGACCCCCGAGTGGGGGGCCATGATCGCTAATAGCCGGGGCCTTATTCTGCGCGCCCCCTGGGTGATGACCTTTCCCGGTATCGCCATCCTGATGGCCGTCCTCGGTTTCAATCTTCTGGGCGATGGTCTCCGCGATTCACTGGACCCGCGCTTGAGAGATTGATGACAATGCATGCTTTTAGACATCCAACACCTTAAAACTTCTCGGTTCGTTCCGGCCAAACCATCGGGCTTGTGGGAGAGTCCGGATGCGGCAAGAGCGTGACCGCCCATTCCATTATCCAACTCATACCGGAGCCGCCCGGCAAGATCGTCGGAGGGAAGATTTTCTTCGACGGCACCGATCTTCTTGACCTCAGCGAGAGGCAGATGCGACGCATTCGCGGCAACCGGATTTCCATGATTTTTCAGGAGCCGATGACCTCACTGAATCCGGTGTTCACGGTCGGCGAACAGGTCGGCGAGGTCATCCGCCTGCATCAGCACTTCTCCCGCAAAGAGACGCTTCGGCGCGTCGTGGAGATATTCCAGTTGGTCGGCATTCCGGCACCGCAAAAGCGGCTGTCCGACTATCCGCACCAGATGAGCGGTGGCATGCGCCAGCGGGTGATGATCGCCATGGCGCTGGCCTGCAATCCCAAGTTGATGATTGCCGACGAGCCGACCACCGCGCTCGACGTCACCATCCAAGCCCAGATCCTGGATCTGATGAACAAGCTCAAAGACGAAACCGGTGCCGCGATCCTCTTCATCACCCACGATCTGGGAGTGATTGCCGAAATGGCCCAACATGTAGTGGTGATGTATGCCGGCAAAATGATGGAGTACGCTGATGTGGAAACGCTTTTCGCAGGTCCCAAACATCCCTATACCGTGGGTTTGATGCAATCGATACCGGTTCTTGGTCGTAAAACCCAAGACGGTCGCTTGAGCACCATAAAGGGGGTCGTTCCCTCGCTGTTCAACCTGCCCGGCGGCTGTCTGTTCAGCGACCGTTGCCCGGATGTCTTCGACGATTGCCGCCGCATCGAACCCGATATGTACGGCGTCGGTAACAACCATACCGCACGGTGTTTGAAATATGCCTGAAAGCACCCGGAGCGACTGCCTGGTAGAAGCCAGAAATCTCGTAAAATACTATCCCATCCTTGGCGGTGTGTTCCTGAAAGAGGTGGCGGCGGTGAAGGCCGTCGACGACGTGAGCCTGACCATCCGTTACGGTGAAACCATGGGACTGGTCGGTGAATCCGGCTGCGGTAAAACCACTTTTGGCCGCGCCATCCTGCGACTGGAGGAACCGACAGCCGGAGAAGTGATTTTCAAGGGACGCAACTTACTGGCCTGCGATTCGACAGAAATGCGCGGTCTGCGCAAACAGATGCAGATCATCTTTCAGGACCCTTTTTCCTCCTTGAACCCCCGAAAGACGATCGCCCAGATCATCGGCGAACCGCTGTTGGTTCACGGTATGAGAAATAGAAAACAAAGGGAGGAACGGGTTCTCTACCTGCTGGACGTCGTCGGCTTGCGGTCGGAGCAGATGCGACGCTACCCGCATATGTTTTCAGGCGGTCAACGGCAGCGGATCGGTGTTGCCAGGGCCCTGGCGTTGAATCCCGAGCTGATCGTCTGTGATGAGGCGGTCTCGGCCCTGGATGTTTCGATCCAGGCCCAGGTGCTCAATCTGCTCAAGGACCTGCAGCAGGAGTTCGGCCTGACCTACCTTTTTATCTCACACGATCTGCACGTGGTCGAGCATATCAGCGACCGTGTCGCGGTGATGTACCTGGGGAAGATCGTCGAGCTGGCCCCCAGCAAGAAACTCTACCAAAAGCCGCTGCACCCCTATTCGCAGGCGCTGCTCTCTGCCTCCCCCATGCCGGACCCGAAGCGCAAACACAAGCGCATCATTCTCAAGGGTGATGTCCCCAGTCCGATCGATCCGCCCTCGGGATGTCGATTTCACACTCGCTGTATCTATGCCAGTGAACTGTGCAGCCGCAAGGAGCCGGCTCTGCGTGAAATCGAAACCCGGCATTTTGCGGCCTGCCACTTTGCCGGCGATGTGGGGGTCTGATGCCATCCCTCCACCATCCCGAATAATTCAGCACGTTGGCTATAGGTTCATCAGGAGTCGGTTGGCTTCCGATTGTTTCATCTCCGAAGTCAATTCTTCCACGGCCCGGATGATGGATTTCAGGGTCTCGGTTTCGGCCACCGGCAACCGGTTGACGCCGTGCAGTTCCAAGGCATCTATGATATAACGGATTGTCCAGCGGTGAATATCACGCGAGGGCTGAAATGCCGGGTCACGGCTCCCATCGGCTTTTGTCAGAGAGACGAGGCCGGTTTCGACCAGTTGGTTCAGGATATGTTGCACCAGAAGCACCGGGATTTCGAGCCGCTGGGAGAATTGTCCGGCACTCAGTGGCTCCTTACCTTCGGAAAACCGTGTCACCATTCGGTGCAGAATTTGTAGCGTCAATACCTTTTTGAAACGGGGGCTGATGCCGGTGTAGTCGGGTTCGAGTTCGTACATGTCTACATTCTGATGGGCATACGCATATTCCGCACCGATCAGAAGGACAATCCAACCGACATTCATCCACAGCAGGAGCAACGGCAGTGCGGCCAGGCTGCCGTAGATAGGGTTGTACCGGGTGACGCCGACCTGAAAACCGATGAGTACCCATTGGACCACCAGATAAGCCGTGCCGGCCAGTACTCCGGCCAGAATGCCTGAGATCGGTTTGACCCGGGTGTTTGGAATCAGAAGATAGACCAGCGAGAAAACCACCCAGACAAGCAAGTAGGGCAACAGCTGAAGCAGGTCAATAATTTTGGGGCTGACCTTGGCGAGCAGAGTCATTTTGGCCGAGAGTTCATCCAACTGACTGGTGATGAATGCCGGAATGCTGCTGTAAATCAACAGAATCAGGGGCGCCAGGATCAGAAAAGACAAATAGTTGCTGATTCTCGTTTTCCATGAACGCGATTTTTTGACCTGCCAGATGTCGTTGAAGGATTGTTCCAGGTGGTTCAGCACCTTCATGGCCGACCACAACAGCATGGCGACGCTGACACCGGCGATGACACCGCCGCGTGTATTTTCCAGCAGACTGCGAGCGTAAGTCAGAATTTGAGTGAGGACCTCTTTCTGGATCGGCAGCTTGGCCAATACGTTCGTTTCGAAGCGGTACTGTAACCCGAACCACTTGGCGATTCCCAACGCCAGGGCCACCACCGGCCCGATGGAGAACAAAGAGTAAAAGGTCAAGGCCGTGGCCCGCAAAAGACATTTGTCTTTGACGGATTCGCGGGCAGTGAGGGTTAGAATGCGCAGATGGCGGAGAAAAAACGCTTTGAGAGGCGGAAGATCACGCGAGCGTATCCGCCAGATGCCGGTGCTGAGGTAATTGATGAGGTTGTTTTCCATCGTTCGGCAGTATAGAACCTTTTAGACGATCATTGAAAGTGATAATTTACCCGACTTGAGTAGGGAGCCTCTCTTTGATACAACAAATTAAACCTTTTTTCCAAGGGAGCCGACCATGTCCAATCCAACTTCTGCCGACTACGGCTGGGTTGAAGGTGCCGAAATCTCTCTCCTCGAGAAAATCAGGCAGGATCTCAAGGCAGCCCTGCGTAACAAGGACAATGGCGTGCGGGACACCCTCCGGCAGATCATGTCCGAATTTCCAAACCTGACGGTGCCCATCCAGCTTGAGAGCGGAAAGAAGACAACTCGTCTTAAAAAGCCTGAGGAGATCACCGACGACGATATACTCAACATCATCCGGAGGCTCGTCAAGAGCGAGAAGATCGTGCTGGAGGCCAAAAAAGAAACGTCCTCCGACTACCTCCAGACCCTGCAGCGCTACTTGCCGCGCATGGCCACTCGGGAGGAGATCACCGCTTGGGTCAGGGCCAATGTTGACCTGGCGGACTTTAAGAGCCCCATGCAGGCCATGGGACCGGTCATGAAGCACTTCGGGAAACAGGCCGACGGCAGTCTCGTCAAACAGGTCCTGCAGGAAATCGACCGGGAATAGAGGTTCTCTCGGAACAGCAGACATTCCACCGCATATTTTAGCGGTTGTTGTAAATATGTTCTGGTTGGAAGGGATATGGTCCATCCCAAAATCCCCTCTGTCCCACCTTTCCAAAGGGGGTAAGCTTGCACTCCGGCATCCTCAATCATTGCAAGATTTGTGTTTAAACCACTTCAAGCGCTTACCAGTTCCCCCTTTAAAAAAAGGGGGACAGGGGGATTTTTAAAAAGCACCAATCGGAATAAACTTCTAACATCCACTATAACCAGGAGTAGCAGATGCAGTCGATGGCATCTCCGCAATGGCCTACCGATCGGGACAAATTTCAGCGGGCTGTTTGCGCTACTGCCCTGCTGTTTTTTCTACTGGGGATCTTCTGGGCTGCCGCGGGCTGCGCTCGGCCGCCCGCCCCTCCCGACCGGCTTGACTACGGGCGGCGCAACGAGGATAGTGAACTCTTTCCCCAGACAGCCCCGGACCGGTTTTACAACGACCTCTTCACACGCCGCAACGGCGGTTGGACCGGTGGTGACGGCACCCGGTCGGTGGCCCTGCCGGACGGCCGCATTCTGTGGCTGTTCGGGGATACCTTTCTCGGGACGGTCCGGAAGGACCGCAGCCGCCCACGTGCGGCCCCGATGGTTCGTAACACCTTTGTGGTCCAAAACGGCGACACTCTTGTGACATTGCACGGCGGCACCGCGGCTTCTCCACAGGCCTTTGTGACACCGCAAGACGAGGATTCATGGTACTGGCCCACGGACGGCCTGGTGGAGGGAAACCGGCTGCTCGTCTTTTTGCCCCGGTTCACCGCCACCGGACCGGGGATGTGGGACTGGCGCTGGAGCGGCACCGACATCGGGGTCTTTTCACTGCCTGAGTTGCGATTAGAAAAGATCACGGCTGCAGTAGCTGTCAACCGGGTGATATATGGCGCGGCTATTTTAAAAGATGGCGATGCAACTTTCATTTACGGTGTCGAAGACTTGCAGACTGCCAAGAACGTGCACATCGCCAAAGCGGGTTCCGGGCACCTCGACGATGCCTGGGAGTACTGGAATGGAGAAGGATGGACTGTCGACCCGTTGGCATCAAAACGGCTTTTTTCAGGTGCGGCGATGCAGTTCAGCGTCATAAAGACTGGCGGTCACTATGTGTTGATCTCCTCGGATAACCGGAACCCCTTCGACAGCGCCATTGTTGCCTATGTTTCACCATCGCCCATCGGCCCGTGGTCCCTCAGCTCGTTCCTCTACCGCCCGCCGGAAGCAAAAGGCGACGTCGTGGCCTATAATGCCTTGGCGCATCCACACCTGTCGCCGCGAGACCGCTTGCTGCTCTCCTACAACCTGAATAACATCCGTGACGCCGAAGCCGTATATAGGAATGCAGACGACTACCGTCCGAGGTTTGTCCTTGTCGACATTGAGGCGCTGCGACATGAGCCATGATCAAGGCTGCCATTTAAGGAAAGAGTCGTCCCAGCAAAGCGTCAACCTAAATTGAGCGAGTGCCGAGGTTGCCGCCCCGGTGAAATAGGCTTCACCTTTCACCGGGCAGGCAGAAATAAGATAGATGTCGATCCGCATATGGGGGCGGCTCCGATGAAACTTAATCGTTTTCTCTTCGGTCATGCTGGATGCTTGCCGCCAGAGGCAGTGCTCATTTAGGTTCGATAATCGTTGAGGCTGTCGATGAGTTTCCTCAATGCACCGAAATCATCCTGCTTGAAATCAATCACCAGTCGCTGGAGGTGGGCGATTTCCGGTTCATCTTTCTCTTCGGGGAGAGCTTTTGAGAGCACCATATTACCGCCGGGTTTTAAAATGCCGGCGAATCGGTGCCGCAAGTCTTCGACGAACCGTGGTTCAATAGGTGAATTCAGGCGAATCACAAGCCGGCCGTTGACATATCTCAGGCTGTGATAACGGCGATAGAAATGGTTGATCCGCTCGACGGCTTTTGACACCGAATCGACCCGTTCTATGTGGTTGAAGTCGGACGCGCTGATAAGGTGGCGTTTCAGCAATTCCCTTTCGAAAAACTCCAGGCACTGAGACCAGTATCTTCCTCCCGGTTCATCGATCAGGATGAGCGGCAGGGAATAGCGTTTGCCGGTTTGCACCAGCGTAAGGCTTTCCATGGCCTCATCCAGGGTTCCGAAGCCGCCCGGGAATAGGGCGACGGCATGGGCTTCCTTCAAGAAGGCCACCTTGCGGTTGAAAAAGTATTTGTACATGATGTGGCGGGGATTGCCGTCGATGACCGGATTGGGTTTCTGTTCGAAAGGCAGGCGAATATTGACGCCGAATGACGACTCAGGTCCCGCCCCTTCGTTAACCGCCTGCATGATCCCGGGGCCGCCGCCCGTTATCACCATGTAGTTCGCAGCAACCAGTTCGCGGCCCAGTTCCCGGGCCATTGCATACAGGGGTTCCTCGGGTTTTATCCGCGCCGATCCGAACACGGTCACCTTTTTCTTGTGGCGATACGGTCCGAAAACCTTGGTTGTGAACCGCATCTCTTTCAGAGACGTGTTCATTAATTTCAAATCGGCTTTGCGGTCGTCTTCTTGGCCGGCTTTGAGCGATGCCAGGATCATTTCACGGATAATGTCTCGATGCTGAATCCCACCTGCGGTATCCAT
>JARROL010000035.1:0-15362 GCA_037383965.1 Desulfobacterales bacterium
CACTGCCGGCAAACGTTTTTCATCTTTTCCCGCTCCACCTGCCAGTCGGTTTTGGCCGGGAAGGGCTTGAAATCCTGCGGCCGAACCGTCAGGGGCGCCTGGGTCTCCCAGGACAGCCGCTCGGTCACATCGTGGGTGCCCATGACCTTGCCCGACCCGGACATGTGGCATACCGCGCAGGTCGGTGCACGGTAGTCAATGCCGGCGGTCCAGGTTCCGGGAGCGGCTTTGAAATTGTATTCTTCCTTGTAGGCATGGTACATGGTGCCGTGCTTGGATTCATTATAGATCTCTATCTGCGGGTGATCCGGGCCAAGGTGGCACTGATCACAGGCTTCAGGCATGCGAGCCTCGGCGATGGAAAAGCGATGGCGGGTGTGGCAAGAAGTGCATGAGCCCTTGCTGCCGTCCGTGTTGAGCCGTCCGACACCGGCATTTGGCCAGGTGGCCGGATCGATGCCCCCTTTTTCGTCGATCTTGATCACCGTACCGTGGCAGTTGAAACAACCGGTTTTCCTCTCGTTGGCGGAGTTCATGCCTTTGTTGAGCCAGGGATCGATTTTCCATATGATCTCGAGTGACCCTTCGCCTATTGCCACCAAATAGCCTATGGGTACATCCTGGACGTTAAGAGGTGTTATCTGGACTGGCCGTCCCTCAACAGTGACTGGCTGTTGGCCGGCTTTTGTGGCATTCGATACAGGCCACTGCCTGGGGGGGAACACTGCGCTCGATGCGATACTCCTTCACCACGGGGAAATTCGGCTGCTGAGCATTGACGGCAGACAATCCGCCGCAAATAAAAAAACCAACGAGCAGCAGTCTGAATGGTGAAAAAAATGATGGTCTCCTCATTGGCATGACTCCTTTCGAGATAGGGGCTAACCCAATTATTAGGAACCGAGTTTTTCCGGTTTAAGGCCTTTCGCCTGGTACGGTACCTCGCGATACTGGCGGAACATGACCGAAGTCTTGTCGTTATGAACCAGGTCGTAGTGACAATCCACGCACTTCAACTCATACCCCGGTCGGGCGAAAAGCACCGTCCGGTGGGCCCGCATGGCCCCCCGGCTCTGGGGCATGTAGAGAAGGTTGCGGTGACACTTTTGGCACTCGGAATTCTCGAAGGCGGCATAAGCGGCCGTGCGGGCTTTTTTACGGTCGTACTCCCCGAAAATAAAGTGAACCGCTACGTCCTTGACACCGTGATACGTTTTGGCGAAAAGGAAATCGAAGGTGTTTTGAGGTGCCGGGAGATGGCAATCCATGCAGTCCACCACCACGCCGGCGGCGTTGTTGGCATGGGTTGAGGCGCGCCATGCCCTCACCGCCGGTTTGATCTCGTGGCAGGAAGCACAGAACTCCGGCGTGGAGGTCCGTACCATCGTATAGTACGTCATGCTGAACAAGGGGAAAGAAATGATAATTCCAAGGAGAACGCGACGGGGTGGAAACTTATTCCGGAGCGCCTGCCGGTTGCCAGAATCCCTTCGTCTTACTGATACAGATTAGCAAATTACCATAAAAAACCGGTTCGGGGAAATAAATTCTAACAAGAAATTAATTTTGAAAAATAAATACCTTATTTTGACGTACGGCATCAATAGTCCTGTTTTTGACAACCAGCAAGGGCTGGTATAGTTTAAGCTAAAATATTTCGCCCGGTTTTTTCCCATCGACACGTCATCAATGGAGCAGCGAAATGGGCCTTCCGAAAGAGCACCGCGAAGCGACCTGCAAAATGGATGCGGACACAGACTCCCGCCTGCGGGACCGACTTCCGTCTATTGCCGAGAAAATTATCGAAAGCTGCACCGATACAGGCTGCTTCACCCATGTCGACTTTGAACCGATACCATCCAAGCAGTCGGTCATCGACATCATCGAAAAACTGCGCGAAGTAATTTTTCCGGGATACTTCAACCGTGAAAAACTCGATCCCGTCAATCTCAAATATTACATGGGGCAAACCGTCTCGGTTCTCTTCGACCTGATCTCCGAACAGGTGACTCTCAGCATCCGCCACGACTGCTTTCGCTACGACAAACCCTGCAGCGAGTGCCGCGACCGCGGTCACGAGGTGGCCCTGGCGCTGCTCGAGGAGATCCCGGGGATCCGTGAAATTCTCGCTACCGACATCCAGGCGGCTTACGACGGCGACCCGGCTGCGCGGAGCACCGACGAAATCATCTTCAGCTACCCGGGCATCTATGCCATCACCATCTACCGGGTTGCCCACAAACTGAACGAACTCGGCGTGCCGTTGCTGCCGCGGATCATGACCGAGCACGCTCACAATCTCACCGGTATCGACATTCATCCCGGCGCCCGGATCGGCGAAAGTTTCTGCATCGACCACGGGACCGGAATCGTCATTGGCGAAACGACCGAAATCGGCCGCAGCGTCAGGATCTACCAGGGCGTCACCCTCGGGGCGCTGTCGCTCCCCAAAGACGCCGGAGAAAAATTCAGGGGCAAGAAGCGCCACCCCACTATCGAAGACGACGTCATTCTCTACTCCGGGGCGACGATCCTGGGCGGCGATACGGTTATCGGTGCGCGCTCAGTCATCGGCGGCAATGTCTGGATCACCCACAGCGTGCCGCCCGACACAAAGGTCATCATGGAGCCGCAGCGCCAGAAATTCAAGTAACACCGGATGCCCGTGGCCGGGCGGTTGCCCATAGACCAAACCTTTAAGGAGAACCTGATGCATTATTTTTCAAACATCGGCAGCACCATCGGTTCCACCCCGCTGGTGCGCCTGAACCGGATGGCCGAAGGCCTGGAAGCCAAAATCTACGCCAAACTGGAATTTTTCAATCCCCTTGGCACCGTTAAAGACCGGATTGCCGTTTCGATGATTACGGCTGCCGAAAGGGAGGGCCTGATAACGCCCCGCACCCTCATCGTCGAACCGACCAGCGGCAATACCGGTGTCGCGCTGGCTTTCGTCTGTGCGGCCCGTAACTACCGGCTGTGTCTCACCATGCCCGACACCATGAGCATCGAGCGACGGAAACTGCTGAAACACCATGGCGCGCAGTTTGTGCTCACCCCGGGAGCCGAAGGCATGAAAGGGGCGATTGCAAAGGCCGAGGAAATCTTGGCATCGGAAAAGGACACCTACATGCCGAACCAGTTTGCCAACCCGGCCAACCCGCGCATCCATCGGGAGACGACGGCCGAGGAAATCTGGCGCGACACCGAAGGCCAGGTGGACTATCTGGTGGCCGGAGTGGGAACCGGCGGCACGATTACCGGCGTCTCGCAGGTCATCAAACCGCGCAAGCCGTCATTCAAAGCGGTGGCTGTGGAACCGACAGGTTCACCGGTGCTCTCCGGCGGGCAGAAAGGTCCCCACAAGATCCAGGGTATCGGGGCCGGCTTCATACCGGAAGTGCTGGACCGGTCGCTGCTCGACGATGTCGTGCAGGTGACAAACGAGGACGCCTTCGAAACCGCCCGACTCCTGGCCAAAACCGAAGGTATTCTTGGCGGGATTTCGTCGGGTGCCGCCGTTTGGGCCGCCCTGAAAGTCGCCGCGCGACCGGAAGCGCGCGGCAAGACGATCGTCGCCATTCTGGCCAGCACCGGTGAGCGATACATCAGCACGGAGCTGTTCGAGGACTAAACCCCGGTCGGTCATAGTGAGTACTGCGCCACCAGGCCGGCCAGCTTGCCCTGACTCTCGAGGATCAAGTCCACCACTTCGCGCACGGCCCCCCGGCCGCCGGCGGCTGCGGTCACGTAATCGCTGGCGCTTTTCACCGCTTGCCTGGCATCGGCCACGGCCGCGCTGAAACCCACCCGCTTCAGGATGCAGAGATCCACCAGGTCGTCGCCGATAAAGGCGATGTCCGCATCGGACAGATTGAAACGGGTCTTGATTTCTTCATAGGCCGCCAGCTTGTTGATCTGCCCCTGGACAACCGCATCGACCTTCAATTCCTCGGCCCGCCGCCGGACCATTTCCGACCTGCGGCCCGTAATAATGCCGGTTTTGAGACCGGCCATGCGAGCCATCGCCATTCCCATTCCATCGTGGATGTTGAAAACCTTGAATTCCTCACCGCTCGACGCATAAATAATCTCACCGCCGGTCATCACCCCGTCCACATCCATTAAGATCATTTTAATATGCTTCAACTTTTCTTTCATCGCATTCTCCCCCGGTCATCCTCGATGGCCACTATTACCCATTGGTTCTCGGTAAACCTTTGGAGCCGAGTAACCGGGTTTTAAAGTGATCAACTGTTTGAGTGCCTTAGCAAGCATTAAACCGAACAATAAGAGGGCGTTGTTCGTACCCGGGATTATGAAGATTAGTGTTCATTCATTTTCACAGCCTCAGACTTGTTCGGTTTTTGGCTCGCTTTTGCGCGAGTTTTGAGCGCTTTAAAACCTGGTTACTCGGCGTAATCTAACGGATAAAGGGCCAGTAAAGTTCAGCATGAAATGGCCGCTCCTTCACGCTTTGATGCCGGCCTGCAGGATCGCATAGCGCGTCCGGCCCTCCAGCAACTCGGCATGGGTCCCCTGCTCGACAATGCGGCCGTCTTCCATGACCAATATCCGTTCCAAGCGATCGAGGCCCACAAGCCGGTGGGTAATGAGAAGAACCGTTTTTCCGCTGGTGATTTCGAAGAGCGTCTCCATGATGCGGCGCTCTGTCGCACGATCGAGCCCTTCAGTCGGTTCGTCCAATACCCAGATCGGAGCATCGCGCAAGATAGCCCGCGCCAATGCCAGTCGCCGGGCCTGGCCGCCGGAGACAAGACGTCCTGATTCGCCGATCCACGTGTCGATGCCTTGCGGCAGGGAGGCGACAAAATCCGCCAGCCGCACGGCCGCGAGCGCCTGCCACAACTCGGGTTCTGTGGCTCCGGGCCGGGCGATCAGCAAGTTGTCACGCACACTGGCATTGAACATATGCGCCTGCTGGGAGACGAGTGAAACGCTCTGCCGCAGGTCGCGCTCATTCAAACCGCGAATGTCTTTTCCGCCAATGCGAACACTGCCGCTTTGCGCATCCCAAAAGCGGACCATCAGGTGCGCCAGGGTCGATTTGCCGGCACCGGTCGGCCCCAAAACGGCGAAGCGCCGGCCGGCTGGTAAATGGAAATGAATGTCGTGAACGACGTCAGCGGCCTTTTCAGTGTAACGAAAGCTCACCCGGTCAAAGCTCACGTCGAAGTGGTGCAAGGCGGCCAGGGAGTTTTCCGGAAATGTCACCGGCGGCTCGGAGCCGACCACTTCCAGCAACTCCCGGGCGGCTTCCCGCGTGCGACCGAGGTATTGATAGGCTGAAGGCAGCGGCATCAGGGCGTCGAAGGCCGCCAGGACGGTTAACGCTATCATGGCCAGGCTGGCACCGTGAAGCACGCCGCCGCTCACCAGCGCCGCGCCTTGATATAGGGCCGAAACAACGGCTAAACCGGAGATGAGTGTGATCCCGGCGAATGAAACACCCCGGATGTGGCTCATGCGCCGCTGCACGTCCAGCAGATTGCGGTTGTCCCGATCCATTTGGCCCAGGTAATCCCGGCGGCGATTGAAAATCAGCAATTCCGGCAATCCCTGGATGCCTTCGACGATTTGGATGCGCATCTGCGTCATCAGATGGGACAATCGCCGACCGGCGGCCGCGCCGGCGATGCCGGCCGCCGCGGGAAGTCCAACACCGGCGACAACCAGCCACCCCAACGCCGTTAAGGCAATCAGCGGGTCGAATAGCGAAAGAAAAACCGTCAACCCGGCAACAAGGAGCCCGGCCACCAGACTCGGGGACAAAACCCGCACATAAAGGTTGTCCAGAGCGTCGATATCGGCCAAGACGCGATTGAGGATATCACCGCTGCGATAGCGCATCAGTCGCGCCGGCGCAAGCGGTTCGATCCGCTCGTAAAACCAGATCCTCAGGCTTTCCAGTATCCGGAAAGTCGCATCGTGGGAGACAACACGTTCGGCATAGCGTGCCAGGGTTCGGGAGATGGCAAATATTCTGACACCGATACTGGGGAAGAAATAATTGAATGTCTGGGCCGCCGCGGTCGACAGACCGGCAAAGGCGGCTGCCGACAGAAACCAGCCGGAAAGTGCCAAAAGGCCGACCGTCGCCGTCGTGGCGATCAGACCGAAAAGTGACCCCGCAACCATCCATTTCCAGTGCCGGTTCAGCAGGTGGACGAAAGCTTTTAAAGAACGGTTACGATCAGTCATCGGCTATCTTTCCTGCACCCAGTGTCGCCAGTCGGTAAAAGACCCCGCTTGAGGCCAGCAATTCCTCGAAGGTCCCCTTTTCGACGATGCGGCCGTTTTCCAGGACCACAATATGATCGGCGCGCCGCAGATTTTCCAGGCGATGGGTGACGGTGAGAACGGTCCGCCCCCTGGAAAGGTCATCGAGGGCGGTCAGCACCAACTGTTCGTTTTCGGTGTCCAAACCGGCGGTCGGCTCGTCTAACAGCAGCAGCGGTGCGTCCTTGAGGAAGGCACGGGCCAGCGCAACCCGTTGAGCCTGCCCTCTGGACAAGCCGAATCCCTTCTCACCCACCGGCGTGTCCAGACCGGCGGGCAGATGGCGGCAGAATTCAAGCACCCTGGCCGCACGGGCGGCGGATTCCAACTCGGCTGCGACGGCGGCCGGCCGGCCGAGCAGAATGTTCTCCCGCACGGTCCCGTGGAACAGGACCGGGTTCTGGCCGATCCAAGCCAGATGGCGTCGCCAGTGCTCGGGGGATAGGGTGTCCAGAACAATCCCGTTGATCCGAATGCTTCCGGCGGTCGGAACGACGAAACCCATCAAGAGGTTTAGGAGAGTGGTCTTGCCGGCACCGCTGGCGCCGACCAGTGCGACGTGATCACCGGCCGCCAACTCGAAATCAACGCCTTTCAGAACCGGCAGCCGCCCGGCGTCATAGGCAAAGTGCACCGACTGGTATGATACGTCGACAGCGTTTGTCGTCGGCAGCCGGACGGTCCCGGCCGAAGACCTTAGCGCCTTGTCCGACAGAATTTTCACAATTTCACCGGCAGCACCAATCGCTGCCGCTCGCGCATGATAATGGGTGCCGAGTTCCCGCAATGGAAGGTAAAAGTCCGGTGCCAGAAGCAGAATGAAAAATCCACCGGCCAGGGTAAGGGGGCGACCGTAATCGCCAAACGAAAGGTACCCCAGATAATGCATACCGAGGTATACCGCCACCAGTGCGATGCCCATGGAACTGAAAAACTCCAGCCCCGCGGAGGAAAGAAACGCCACTCTCAACACCCGCATGGTCTGCCGACGGTAGTCGGCCGAGAACTCGGCCACCCTGGTGCGTTCCGCCCGGCTGCGGTCGAAGAGCTTCAGGGTGGCGAGTCCCTGGAGGACGTCCAAAAAATGGGCGCTTAAACGCGACAGGGCCTGGAAGTTGCGCTGGCTGATACTCTCGGCGCCCATGCCCACCAGGATCATGAACAACGGGATCAGGGGTGCGGAAAGGGCCAGCAGCAAACCGGCCGCCCAGCTGAGGGGCAGGACGAAAGCAAGGATGGCAACCGGAATCATCACGGCCAGAGCCAGCTGCGGCAGGTAAAATGCGAAAAAGTCCTGCAGGGCTTCCACCTGTTCCAGGAGAGTGCTGGCCAAGCCGCCGGTCCTCTGGTTCTCGGTGTAGGCCGGACCGCGGTCGAAAATGTGGTGGATGAGAGCCCTGCGCGTCTCTTCCCGCACACGGGCACCGGCCTGAAAACCGGCCGCCTCGCGCCCCCAGGCCAGAACCGCCCGTATGACGACCACCCCGGCCGAAGCAATAAACAGAGGTGTCAGCAGGTTGCGCGGCAAGCGATCGATGAAGACGCCCTGGATGATGTTGGCCAGCAAAGCCGCCTGAGCCACCAGCAGCAATCCACCGGTCATACCGAGGCCGACCGACAGCAGCACCCAGAGATGCGCCGGACGGGCGCTCTTGATGAGCCAGCGCAGACTGTTTTTATCGCTCGCTGTGCGAAGCGGTTCCATGGCAAAACCGTTGACAACGACCAGGGGCGTATATTACGTGATGTTACGAGTGTAGAGCCCTCGTGGAAGTTTAGTGAAATTGGGCGCCGGCCTGATGGTCAAAACACCCCGCTTCCTTTACCGTTTAAACCATTAAGCGCCGGTCAACAATGAAAAACGGATTGAAGCCGATCCAAAGGAGCCTTCACCATGCCGCCCTCTGAAATATTCGTCGATCTGTCCCGCTTGCAGTTCGCCCTCACGGCCATGTATCATTTCATCTTTGTCCCGCTGACCTTGGGGCTGTCCTGGATTCTGTTCATCATGGAGTCGGTGTATGTGATGACCGGCAAACAGGTCTACAAAGACATGACCCGTTTCTGGGGCAAACTCTTCGGCATCAACTTTGCCCTCGGCGTAACCACCGGCTTGACAATGGAATTTCAGTTCGGCACGAACTGGGCCTACTACTCGCATTACGTGGGCGACATCTTCGGCGCTCCGCTCGCCATCGAAGGCCTGATGGCCTTCTTCCTCGAATCCACCTTCGTCGGGCTGTTCTTCTTCGGCTGGGACCGGCTCAGCCGGCGCGCCCACCTGGCGACGACCTTCATGGTGGCTTTGGGCTCCAACCTGTCGGCCCTGTGGATCCTGGTGGCCAACGGTTGGATGAATTACCCCGCCGGAGCGGTTTTCAACCCGGAGACGATGCGCATGGAACTGACCAGCTTCAGCGAACTGTTTTTCAATCCGGTGGCCCAGGTAAAGTTCGTCCACACCGTGGGCGCCGGTTACGTGACCGCATCGCTGTTCGTCCTGGGTATCAGTGCCTTGTACTTGCTGAAAGGACGCGATCTGGCCTTTGCCCGGCGCTCGTTTGCCGTGGCGACCGGTTTCGGGCTTGCGTCGATCCTATCGGTCATCGTCCTGGGCGACCAGAGCGGCTTCGTCACCGGCCAGGTCCAGAAGGTCAAACTGGCCGCCATGGAGGCCCACTGGGAGTCGGATCCAACCCCCAACCCTTTCACCCTGTTCGGCTTTCCGGATCAGGAAGCCCAGAAAACCAGAGCGGCCATCAAGATCCCCTGGCTGGGCAGCATTCTGGTCACCCGTTCGCTGAATGAACCGATCCCGGGCATAAAGGAGCTGATCGCCGAACACGACGGCCGGATCCGCAAGGGGATCACGGCTTACGGTCTGCTGGAGAAAATACGCAACGGCGACGGTTCGGCGGAAACCGCGCAGCAGTTCCGGACGGTGCAGGAAGATCTCGGGTACGGACTGCTCCTGAAACGCTACACGCCCAAGGTCGTGGACGCCAGCGAAGCCCAGATCCGGCAGGCGGCCCGCGACACCATCCCGAACGTGTCCGTGATGTTCTGGAGTTTCCGTCTGATGGTCGGACTGGGGTTTTACTTCCTGTTTCTGATCGCCCTGGCCTTTTACTACTGTGCCAGGCGCGTCTTCGAGCAGAAACGCTGGCTGCTCAAGATCCTGCTGGTCAGTCTGCCGCTGCCGTGGATAGCGATATGGGCCGGTTGGATCGTCGCCGAATACGGCCGGCAGCCATGGAGCATCGGCAACGTGCTGCCCACCTTTCTCTCGGCCTCGAGTCTGACCACGGCCGACTTGATCGGCAGTCTGATCGGACTGACCGTGCTCTACACCATACTGCTGGTTGCCGAACTCTACCTGATGGTCAAATTCGTGCGCATCGGCCCCAGTAGCCTTCACACCGGAAACTACCATTTTGAGCAGAAGACTGCAATGGAAACGGCCGGTTGAAAGCAGACCGTTGAAGGAGAACGAACAATGCCGCTGCTGTTTGATTATCTGACCTTGAAACTTATCTGGTGGCTCTTCGTCTGCGTGCTGCTGGTCGGCTTTGCCCTGCTGGACGGATTCGACCTTGGCGTGGGCACCCTGCTCCCGTTTCTCGCACGAACGGATGAACAGCGCCGGGTCCTGCTCAACGCCATCGGGCCGACCTGGGAAGGCAATCAGGTTTGGTTCATCACCGCCGGGGGCGCCATGTTCGCGGCCTGGCCCTTTGTCTACGCCACGGCTTTCTCCGGGTTCTACTGGGCCATGCTGCTGGTTCTCTTCGCACTCTTCTTCCGACCCGTGGGCTTCGAATACCGCAGCAAAGTCGCCGATCCCCGCTGGCGAAATGCCTGGGACTGGGGATTGTTCGTCGGGGGGGCCGTGCCGGCACTGGTCTTCGGCGTCGCTTTCGGGAACCTGCTTCAGGGGGTTCCTTTCGAACTCGACGGCTTCATGCGACCGACTTACACCGGCAGTTTCTGGGGACTTCTCAATCCCTTCGGCCTGTTGGCCGGTGTGGTGAGCCTGTCGATGCTGGTCATGCACGGAGCGTTTTACCTGCAGCTGCGCACCGAGGGTGAAATCAACGCCCGGGCGGCAAAGGCGGCACGCCGGTTCGGCTTCATCTTCATGGTCGCATTTGCACTGGCAGGCGTGTGGCAGGCGGTCGGCATCGAAGGCTATCGGATCGTCGCCATGCCCGATCCCGGTGGCGTCGTCAGCCCGCTGAACAAAACCGTAGAGATGGTCGAAGGGGCATGGATGCAGAACTACAGTGTCCGCCCTTGGACGATGTCGGCACCGATCATCGCCTTTGCCGGATGTCTTTTGGCCCTGCTCTTTTCGGCTGCAAACCGCACCGGTCTGGCATTCATCTGCAGCGGCGCGGCCGTTGCCGGGGTCATCATGACGGCGGCGCTGGCCATGTTCCCGTTCATCATGCCGTCCAGCATCCAGCCGAATGTCAGCCTGACGGCCTACGATGCCGTCTCCAGTCATCTCACCTTGAACCTGATGTTCATTGCGGTGGTGGTTTTCCTACCGATCGTACTGCTCTACACCAGCTGGGTCTACAGAGTTCTGCGGGGCAAGTTGTCCGAAGATAAAATACGAAAGGAAACCCATACGGCTTACTGAGCGTTGGTAAAAAACAATAATGAGGAGAATCATCATGTGGTATTTTTCTTGGATTCTCGGTGTACTGCTCGCTTGCGCCTTCGGCATCATCAATGTCATGTGGATGGAAGCCGAAGAGATGCTGGAGCCGGTAGAGGATGATCAATAATTGTCCCTGAAACACTTCAACGGGAGAATGGCCCATCATGTATCTCGCCCATTTTAATTTGCACGAGAAGCCATTCCAGCTCAATACCGATCCCCGGTTTCTGTGGCTCGGTCAAGACCACAAGGAAGCGCTCGCCACATTGAGATATGGCGTGCTGGAGAACAAGGGCCTGCTGCTTTTGACCGGAGATATCGGAACCGGCAAGACGACACTGGTCAGCGCCCTTGTCGATCAATTGGGAGACGAAAGCGTTGTCGTTGCCCAGCTGCCAGACCCCGGCCTGACGAGAAGGGAATTTTTTTATCTGGTTTCACGCAAATTTGGCATCGACCGATCGGTGCGCGACAAAGAAACCTTCACCGACACTTTCGGCGAGTTTCTGGATGATATTTGTACCCGCAATAAAAAAGCCCTGCTGATCATCGATGAGTCCCAGATCATGAACGACCGGGTACTGGAAGAAGTTCGCCTTCTGTCAAATATGGAATGCCGGCATACGAAGCCTCTGAATATTTTTCTGGTCGGACAAAACGAGTTCAATCAAACGCTGTTGAGGCCGGCTAACCGGGCACTAAAGGAACGCATAGCCGTTAATTACAACCTCAAGCCATTGACCGAACCCGAAACCGCCATCTATATAGCCCATCGCCTCCAGGTGGCGGGGGCCCAAAAAAGGATATTCACTGATGACGCCGTGCACGAAGTTCATTCCTTCTCCAATGGGGCACCTCGCCAGATCAATATTCTCTGCGACCTCGCCCTCGTGCGCGGGTACGCCGAGAACGCCAAGATCCTCGACAGCCGGATGATCGAGGAATGTGAGGAAAGGATTCTCGTCCAAGACGCTTCGGGCGGTCATTTCCGGGGTGCGGTCAGAGCTCCTGAAGACATATCGCGTCCGGGAGTCTTTAAGGTTGATGCTCAGAATGATGTCCAGCCGGGGACCAAACCGACGCGAGGCGTCAAGCGTTACGCCATTCTGGCACTTGTGATCCTGCTGCCGGGCTTTTTTATCTTCTTTGCGCTGTGGAACAGTGACCTGATCAAAAAAGTTGCACTGTCGCTGGACAAGACCCTTCCGATTCATTTGCAGACCACTCATGACCGCGCGCCCGACTCGATCACAACGTCTCCACCGAAAGATCTTAACGACGGTCGAGACTTATCAGGAACCAATGGTTCGCCGACGTCTTCGACGGCAAGAGACCTCACCCCGGCCGATGCCACGCCTCATCCACCTTTAACGCCTGAACCTGTTATCGATACCGCAAAGAAAACGGCCGCCAACCTGACGATAGTACCAATTCCCGCTTCAGATAACCGAGCCAGGATCAGCATCGTCCCTCAACCGCCGCCAATTTCTGAAAAACCCCAAAAAGATATACCGACTTTGAGTCCCCCGCAGCGAGAACCGGACCGAAAAGCCGAAACGCCGATCGATGTTATGGAAGACGCCGGGCGAAATCAGGACGGCCATACGGTTGCAAAATTACCGGTCCTCGCAAAACCATCCGATACCCCGCCGCTGGCCCCGCGAGACATGGGAAAAGATCCTACCGTCGCGGCCGACAATCCGCCCTCAGAGCGCCGAAAAAACGATGCCGTGCGGCCGGCAACGGATACTGAAAGTGAAAAGTCTGCGCTGAGCAGGCCCTCAACCGGTTTTGTAGATCCGACCAATATCATTGATTGGTTGCTGAAGGAAAAACGCAAAGCGGACAAGTTAGATAAAACGCCTGATTTCGAACCGAAATCGTCATTTGAAACGACTGCCCGGAGCAGAGTCGAGAGCGATCAGATTGAAACCAAAGAATCGAGCTCGGACCAAACAAAACGTGTCGTTGCCGAAACGGCGACAGGCCAATCGACGGCCTCACCTCCAAAACGAGAAGAAGGCATTGCAGCGAGCAAAAAGACGACGGATGATAGAGACCAGGAAACGGAGGCAAAAACGACAAATAATGTACCGGAAGGGATACGTGTCATAGCCGAGCAACCTTCCGAAGAGCAGACGATTGAGGTTCGGCTGGAAGATCGCCTGCGCTCGTTTTTACAAAATTATTGCATGACATATGCCGCCAAAGACTTGGACAAATTCACCAATTTTTTCGGTCCTGGCGCACTGGAAAACGGCAAACCATTTGAAAGTCTTTTACCTAAATATCAAAAGAGCTTCAATATGAACGAAGCCATTCAGTACCGTATAGAATTGCAGCAATATACGGTTGACAATCAAAAAGGAACCATCAACATCGAAGGCAATTTTTCGCTGAGATGGCTGCCTCCGGATAAAAAATGGCGGGAGAACTCAGGAAAGATTTTTATGAACCTTAAAGATGATGGACGCTCCTTTTTGGTTCAAAACCTCGATTATTTTGGTAGTCGCAGTACGAATTAATTTCAGTTCATAAGTGGCCTTTTTTCGCAATTCCCCGCCTGTTTCGGGACAGGTCGGCGTCAATCACGCCTTGGGCGTGACAGGTCTGGAATCGTTTGTGCGGCGTACATAAATACGCCTCCGCACAATGCCGCTGATTTCCCTAAACTTACAGAAAATGGAGATTGTTGGATCGGTAATTTTCAGTGCCCTTTATGAAACCGTGATGGTTAGTGGAGACAGAAAATGAAACCCGATAATTTATCCTTTATCTCGCTGGCAATGGAAAAGATGGATAAGGATAAGGTTGCGGCAGAATCGAGAGTAAAAGAATTGCCCTGCAGCCAAGGCGGTACCGTCCAGGAATATCTCGACAAACAGGTTTCGAATCCCAGCGTCGAAGACCATGGTTGGTCGACGGCAGCATTTGAAGGCGGTTTCGAGGTTGAAAGACTTATGCTCCTTCTCGGAACAAAAGAACTGAAATACCGTTGGAGGGTAACTTCCGAAGGAGAGATAATTGCGGTCAACGGCAAGGCCGTTTCGATCACAAAATAAACGACAATCTTCCGGCGCCGTTAATAAAATGTGACGGTTGGATTTTCATTCAGCCATTTTGGTTCTTGACAACATCTGATTTTTCGTCTCTAAACAGCCGATGCCTGATTGGATTGCGATCATCATCCTCGGAATCATCGAGGGAATCACCGAGTTTCTGCCCATCTCTTCCACCGCACACCTGCTCATCGCAGAGCACTGGCTGCCGCGACAAACCGACCTGTTCAACATCGTCATTCAGAGCGGCGCCGTGATAGCCGTGCTGCCACTGTTTCCCGACCGGATGCGCCAGTTCATCTTTGGCTGGCGCGATAGAGCCACGCAGGACTATGCCCTGAAAATTCTGCTCGCCTTCGTCATCACCGGAATCGGCGGACTGCTGCTGGACAAAGCCGGTTTCGAACTGCCGGAGACGTTGGGGCCGATAGCGTGGGCGCTTCTTTTAGGCGGAATCGGGTTTTTGCTTATCGAGTTGTGGCTCCGTCGGCGTGATTTGCACGGATCGGTGACATGGACCGTGGCGGTGGTCGTCGGTGCGGGTCAACTGATTGCAGCGGTGTTTCCCGGCACATCGCGGTCGGGTGCGACCATCCTGCTGATGCTGATGTTCGGTTTGAGCCGACCGGCCGCCATCGAGTTTTCATTTCTGGTCGGAATTCCCACAATGCTCGCCGCCGGCGGACTCAAGATTTTCCGGGCATTCCACCACCCGCCGGCCGCTGCGGTTCCCGAGAACTGGGGCATGGTCCTGCTCGGGTTCATTGTTTCCGCAGCGGTTTCCTTCATCGCCGTGAAGTGGCTGCTGCACTATATCCAGACGCACACTTTTTCCATCTTCGGCTGGTACCGCATCGTCCTTGCAGCGGTGATCTTTTTCTTTTTTTACCGGCTGTGAACATCCCTATGTCCTCATTTGTGGCCGTAACGCCTGATCAACCTTGAAACCCCGCTGCGGAATGTGTCCTCACCGGCCAGCAGGCTGACGACCACAAATCCCTCGCGGTTGAAATCGTAAAAAAATCCCGGATGGACCAGGATATTATCATGCTTGAGCAGGTGCATGACCCGGGCTTCATCCGAAACCATACCGAGAATATCGACGACCGCATACCAGCCGCCTTCGCGCTGCAGAACGCGGCAGTTACCGGTTGATGTTGTAAAATGCATTTCCTGCATTATGATGGAACTAAAGCCGCAAAGGTGCACGGGCGACCGTCGATAAACCCTTTTCCGCGTCCGCCCTCATGGTACAACAGACCATGAATTGAAGGCAAATATCGGTAGGGTGTTAGGGTCACGGTAAGAAATAATTCCACAAGATTGCGCCGGATTAT
>JARROL010000036.1:0-19428 GCA_037383965.1 Desulfobacterales bacterium
CGGTCTGCTGCGCCCGGTTCAGGGCGAGGTCGTGGTCGACGGCGAGGCCGTTTCCCGCTGGGTGAGTTCACATCGTGATCGCTGGCGGCGAAGGGTCGGCATCGTTTTCCAGCACGACCTGTTGTTGGGTGACCTGAGCGCAGTGGAAAACGTTCTGTTGCCGCTGATTCCGCGGGGAGGCGGTCTAAAGGAATGCCGCCGATCGGCCTTGGCCGCGCTTAGCAGACTGAGCGTCGGTCCACTGGCCGATAAAATGGTCCGCAGCCTTTCCGGCGGTGAACGCCAGCGTGTGGCGATTGCCCGGGCTGTGGTCTCGCAGCCGTCCTTTCTCTTAGCAGATGAACCGACCGCCCACCAGGATCGCAAGAGCGCCGAAGAGATCCTCGAGACGCTGGCGGCAGCTGCGGCAGCGGGCGCTGTCGTGATTGTCACCGCACACGACCCCCGCATCCTTGAGGCTGGCGCGGCAGGCGGCCGCTTCCAACTCGTGCAAGGCCGGTTGACGGCGTTAAAATGATCTGGCACCCGTTGCAACTGACCACCCTGGCGGCGCAATTTTTAGGACTGCTCCTTCTAACGGCGGCTGCAGTGAAGGCATTCCGCGTCGTTATCGGATGGAACCCGGTATCGGCCGACCGCGCCCAGATATCCCTTGAAATTGAAGCCGAAGCCGCCGTTGTCATGGCACGCTGGGCCTTGTGGATCACCATCTTCTCCATCGTGCTGATGATACTCGGCATTACCAATGTGTTTCCCGCTCTGATTCCCGGGGCCATGTGCGGAACCGGCGTCATGCAGGCCATGGGCCCGGCCGGCACCGGGTTCCTGATTCTGAATTTTATTCTGCTGGGTATCCTGTTGTTCTGGAATGCGCTGGAAAAACTCGGCCGCAGGCGGCCGGATTACCCGCTGGCCAGGCTCAGTGCACGCTTGCTGCTGCTCGCGCTGCCGGTGGCCGTTCTGGCCTTCGCCCAGAGCGTGAGCACCGCATTCGAAGTGGATACGCACCGGCCTGTGGACTGCTGTGCGGTCGTCTACGATCAGTACCGAACACTGAGCGAGGCTCAGAGCATATCAGGGCTTTCGGATGGTTTCTGGCTGACGGCCTGGAGCGGCCTGAGCATTCTGCTTCTCTTTCTGGGACTGCTGGTTCGCCGGTCGGCAACCGCTTCCTCAATGAAGTGGAACGGCCTGCTGGCGGCAACCGCAGCCGTCTGGGTCCCGGTGGCGACCATCACTTTGACCGACATTCTCTCCGCCTACCATTACGGGGTTTTGCAACACCGTTGCCCGTGGTGTCTTTTCCTGCCTCAACACCGTGCGGTCGGGTTTCCCCTGTTCGGCGCTTTGGGCGTCATTGGCTTCGAAAGTCTGACAGCCTTTCTGCTACCGACCGCAGTGAAAAACAATCCGCAGATGCTGCCGTCAGCTCTTGAACGCAGCCGCATCGCTGCCGGCCGGGTCCTCCTGGCGCTCCTCGTATTTCTCTTTCTCACGGTCCTGCCGCCGCTTTGCTGGCATCTGCGCTTCAGCGTTTGGATCGACGGGTAGGCGTGTAGCAGTTGCCGGCTGTCACCTTCTTGACACCTGTCGGCCTCGACTGACGAAAACCCGACCTTTTCTGCACTGCGCCGTGTTTAAGATGCTCCTGCACCGCAGGCGTGCCGTCGAATCTCACTTTTCGGTCATTCTGGCATGTTTCCTGCTTTGTCCCAGGATACCCGCGATAATGTTATCGCCATTTCACTGGAGCGTTCCGGACCCGGCGCGGATATCCGCACAGTGAGTGTGTCAGACAATCCGCTAAAGTTTCACCTGAAATTGGGCAATAACAGTATAGGGGGACAGCACCTTGAGGAGGCCATTTTTTCCGCCGCAACGTGAGGAGTATTCGACGTGCAGGAACAACAGATGAGTTACTGCAGGCAGGAAATGATGTCCGTGTGCGCAGCCGACAACGGCCATAAGCAGAAAGAATGCTGCTTCTACGAAAAGTCGAACGGCTCCGAGCACTGCATGTACTATGTTTTCGAAGAATACTGCGATTGCCTGCCGGCGCAGATAATAGCCCAGCAACAATTGAGGTGAACCGATCGGCGTTATCCCAGTGACAGCCTCGCACGACAGCCGATAACCTTCGGACATCGGCGTCGGTCACGGAACCTGCGTTTGGTTTATCGATGGCTTAGGATTTGGCAAACTTTCGTGCCAGATCACTGTCGATGACATAAATGCAAACCTCCCTGGCGCCCTGTTCGGCATATTGAAAATTCTTGCACAGGTTCGTGATCAGGTAGCTGACGTCATCGCGTATTTTTTTGTCATAGGTCTTGTAATCTTCCTCGCCGTAATCCTTGATAGCCCGCCGGAAATTTTCATTTTCGAGAAACGGATCCAGGACTTTATCTTTCAAGTTGTAGACATACCGCTCGTGCAGTGAAGAATAGACCCGTGTAGCCGTCAACGGTTTTCCTTCCACCATCATCTCCTGGGTCAGCGATTTTGAGGTATACTCTCGCTGGGTATCTGAACGAAACCGCCGCCGCTCGTCATTGTCGGCTTTGGATCCCAGAAAACGCCGTTCGAGATTCTCAAAAAAATCATCCGAAATCTCAAGCCTCTCACCGGTGTAGGTGCATGTAGCTACAGAGCCGGGTTCAAAATTGACGGCAAAAAGATAGTTCTGTATATCACGAGATATTTGCTCTTCATTGTAGTAGTAGAGAGACTCTTTGACCTCCTGAAGTATGGTGTAGTCGTACATTCGCAGCAGTGAATCCAAAAACCCGCCGGGAATCATTTCGCTGAGTTCCTTGCGGCTCTTTGTGAAAAAATTGCACAACTGCGACATGTTAATCAGCTTGTCGTCCTTGGAGTAGTTGGAATAGAATTCGTTGAAGATCTTGATCGAATCCCGGCCGGATATGCCCTGTTCGCCTTCGGCTTCGGATTCGGCGATGATTTTACGCCGCCGTTTGGCGGTCAGGCGCTTGCGGTCTTTCTCACCGAGCCAGTTCGGGATGTAGCCGGTGTAGATTTCCATTTTGAGCAGTTGCAGGTTTTCGTCACAGTAAAGCCGGTATTTTTCCGGGTCGCCGATCCATTCCAGCATCGCATCGGAACGCTTGTTCAAACGGGTGGAGATGATCACCCGCGCAAAATTGTGCAGCACTCTTGGCAGAAAACTGTCGTCGATGTGCTTCCCGAAGATGTTGCGGTAAATTTCCACTTCCGTGTTCAAGTCCATCACGTACGGAATGTTGATGTATTCGATACGGTCCGAGAAAGACTGGAAGTCAGAGATGTTTTTCTGGTCTTCGGGGTTCATGACCGCAATCAGCAGAGAATTCACGTTTTCTTCGATATCCTCCACCTTGTGGATTCCCTCGCTGATGATGTTGTGCAGTTCGATCAGGCGATCGGTATTGTGGGATTTTATGTCCATGAGGGCGTAGATGCCATTGTTGGTCTTGGCGTACTGGGAAAATATGTAGCGAACCAGGTTGCTGTCTCTGAGCAGAGCATTGATCCGGCTCTGGATGAAGGGGTTGCTGAGCGTGATTTGGCGCAGGGGGTGGTCCCCGGGGTTGTAAACACTGATGCCCTCCCCCTGGCGACGGTCGAACCGATAAGGCCGCGCGTAGATCATTTCAAAGACCTTGCGCGGACTCTCGAGCCGGTCGAGCAGCGCCTGGAAAAGTGAGCTGCAGATCGTACAGGGATTGTCCCGGAACACCCATTCATACTCTTTTTCGGTATAGAGTTTCCATTTGAACTCGTCATTCTCGAAGAGCTCGTCGAAAAACGCGCGGCGGTAGGATTTGGGAATCATCAGGAAGGGATTGTCGTGACTCGGGCAGGGCACTTCGACGAACTCGTCGTTCAAACTCAGCATGCTCTGCATCCTCAACAGGTCGTATTGTTCGCGGCCGAGCCGCTCTTGGAGCGGCGAAAGCGTGTCGATCAGCGGAATGGTCTGGCTTTCCGGAAAATCGCCCAGCATCTTGGGGTCCAGGCGCCAGAGCGTCTCATAGCGCAGACCCTCGTCTGTGTTGTTGTATTCTTCGAACTTCATCAACAGGTTGTTGAGAAAAGTGCTCTTCCCGCAACCATGAGGACCGCGAAAAATATAGATCTTGTTCTGCTGCGCCCCCCGTTTCATGGCATCGACCAGGCTTATCAACCGGTTGGCGAACAATCGATCGGCGAAGAAGGGGTGGTCGACGCCGTCGACAAAGAGCCTGTTGCAGTCATAGCAGATGTAACTGATCGATTCCGGATCGTCCGGGTACTCATCGTAACCCTTGCCCACGTATGTGGTCACCATATCGTGAAATAACTGAAAAATATTACGGATCACAACGGCAGGTTTTTCGGTGAGCTTCTTCAGGAAGGCATCGAAAGAAATAGGTGCCCTCTGGTCTCGGCTGCTCAAGCTGCGGTCCAGGTTCGCCACGGCCGATTGGATGTGTTCGGCGGCGGTCTCGAGTTCCACGCTGGTAACAGAGGGTCGTTCTTCTGCTTTTGCGATCGATTCTCTGCCGTCGGACATACTCTTCTCCCTGCTTTGGCCGTTGACGGCACAATCATTGTGCATCGGGTTGCTTTTCTTTTTAAGGTCGCCCATACGATACCCTGATGGCCGACTGCACCTGATCCAAGGTGTATTTGTATCCTCTTCTAACCGTCGATCACTTCTCTGGCGAGCTTGCGGTCTTTCATCGTGTACACCACCCGTTCCCATCGGATATCGGCCGGCCCCGGCTCTTCTTGCTGCGAGACGGCTCCCTGAGTCGCGATGACCTCACTTGTCTCTAACTTCACCGGTCCGCCCCAGAGGTACTCAATGCCGAGCAGTGTGTTGGCAACGAAGTCCTTGACCAAAGGCTTGCCCTCGAAGTGATGCACGAGATAAAGGACGTTTCCGTCCCGCTTTTTCCCGTCTATGGTGATGTGAGGCGGGTGGTACAGTCCATTCAGGAGCATTTGGCGGTAATCCTCCGCCTTGCGGCTCTTGACGTAGAACTCCCAGACCATCCGATCCCGGTTAAGGCGTTTACCGGCCACAAAGAGTTTGTTGTGGTTGACAAAATCCTGGTCGACGAAAGTATTGATGAAGGTAAAATCACACAAGCTTGCCCTGACTTTGAAGATGAATTCCTGGCCTTTGGCCTCATGGGCATCGAACCGCTCCCGCTGGTCGGCATCGAGAAGCATTCTGAACCGGGTGGCGTATTTGCCCTTGTTCCCCAAATCCTCGATGAAGTAAAACAGGCGCATCCCCAAAGCATACGGATTCAAACCGACCCGCGGCAGCGACGTTACACCGGCATGGGTGCGCGCAAAATCGACTTCGTGTCCCCGGATGCGGTCGTCCTGCAGGAAGAGCTTTTCGTGCCAATAGCTGGCCCAACCTTCGTTCATGATTATTTATGCCGTTGTATCCGGTCTGTTCGGTCTGGGGTTTGTTCTTGCCCCAGGAGTGATCCTTCCGATTTATGGTGTCACGCCCGATTCAGCGTTGAGATTGATCGCCCAGTTGTTTGGGGCGGTTTTGTGTTTTTCTTTTCCTTCAGGCTTTTCTTAAACAACGTATCGAACTCGGGGTGGGTTTTGGCGACTTCTGCGAAAAATGTTTTCATCCCCCTGCGGCCTTCGTTACGGATACAGCTGTTGTACCTTTCGATCTCCTTGATATACTCGCTGACTCTGACCTTGCGGACATCCTGCAAAAAGACGTCGAAGAAATAGTTCAACCGCTTTGAACCGTTGATGATGGGGGGTCGGTCCAGTTGGGAAAGTTCGTGGTGGTATCCCACCAGGTTATCGATGCCGCGGGTGAACTCGATAATGTAATCCACCCAACGTCCTTTTTCAGATCTCAAGGCAGCGATCAGCCGCTTGTCGGAAAGTGCCCGCCCGGTAAAATCGTAATCCCAGGTGTGCCGGAAGTAAAGATTGTTTTGGAAAAAGTCGATATGCCCCAGCACATGGTAAAAAATCATGACATTCATCCAGTCCGGATTGTTGTCATTATAATACGAGATGGCCGGGCGGGTGTTGATGACGGTTTCATAGGGGTTGCTGGGATAAAGCTCATAGCGGCCTTTTTCCTTGAGCACCTCCACGTCGTGAACCCAGTAGTCATAGAGGGTCGGAATCATCACCTTGGGCGTGAGCTCCAACAGGTCACGATTGGTCACGATATACTCGAGACTCTCTTCCTCGAACCGCAACCCGACCGCCAGGGCCCGCTCTTTACACCCCTCCATTATTTTCTTGGTGTGCTGGTCGATTAATTCCATAGATCAGTTGGCCCGTTTAGTCCGTTTTGCTCGTTGGGTCAGCTTCACCCGTTGAGCCGGTTTTGCCCGTTGAACGAGATATTTCTTTTGTCATAATCATCGACCACGGTGTTATTAACACCACCAACCGCCGGTCCACGAAAACCTTTTCGGTACAGATCGCGGTCGCCGATGATTATTCAGATATCAGCTTTTTTATCCCTTCGATCAGCCTCTGCTCATCGGCATCTTCCTTCAGGACATCGACGCGCAGCAGTGACGGTTTTTTCTCGAGCAACCCCGAATTCTTGATATAGCGCTCAACTTCGCTGCTCTTGGTAGAACGAACGCCGTGTTCGGCGATGCTGATCCCCACCCGATTGGCGTAACCGAGCATTTTTTTCAACTCCGGCAGCGCTTCCTTACCGTCTGTGTCCCAGTCGTCCCCGTCCGTGCCGTGAAAAACATAGATGTTGTAATCCTTGGCCAGGTTCTCTTTGTCCACAATTGAATTGACCAGACGGTAAGCTGAGGCAACCTGAGTCCCACCGGCCACCGTGGAGTTGTAATAGGTGTAAAAATCCGGGACTTCCTTGGCATCGGTGTCGTGAAGAACAAAGCGGGTCTCGACCTGCATATCGTACTGATACAGCAGCCAGCTATAAATCAGCACATGCTGTGCAACCACCAACTCGGTAGACTTACCGGTCATCGAACCGGAGTAATCCCGCAAGAAGAAAACCAGGGCCTGGGATTCGTAGTCCTTTTCGCGGGACAGGATCCGAAAAATCCGGTCGGCGGGTGATATCAGAAATCCGCTCGGATCGATGTCATTCAGATCCGGTATATTGCCGAGGTGGATGTTGGTTTCAACGATTTGACGCAGGGTGGCCTTCTTGTCGAGAAACTGACCGAACCCCTGATGCTTGTCGGTGAGGTCGTAAGTGTAGCGGGTCAGCGAGCGTTTTTTGCCCTTGTCTTTTAGGTTGGGCAGTGCAAACTTTTCGGTCAGAATTTTGCCCAGATCGTAGGCATCGGATTCCAGCTCATGGCCACCACCTTCCCCTTCGCCGGGCCCGGCGCCTTCTCCCTCCGGTGAACGCACCGGTTGCTCGCCGATGACCTCGCCCTCTTCGCCTTCACCGACACCGCCGGAGGAATCGCCCTCGCCTTTTTCGGTGGTTTTGAACGAGGGATCGTGGATTAATTTTTCTTCGACCGTTGTAGGAACGATGACCACTTTGGCCTTGCCGCCTTTACCCGGCTTGATGAGCCGGCCGACATTGATCTTGCGCGGAAAGCCGTCTTTTTCTCGCAGGCGGTCGCGCTCCAAAAGCTCATCGATGGAGCGCACCGTGGCGCTGTATGTGCCGCGCATTGCCGCAATGGCCTGCAGGTGGATCAGATCGTAGAACTGATAGACGTTCGCCGGGCCCTCACCGACGGTTTTCCCATCTCCGGGTCGCGTCGACTCTCCGGCAACGGCATGCTGCCTGTTGTCGCGCAGTTCCGCTTCGATGACTTTCTCTTGTTCGGGTGCCAGCCCGCGTGCCTTGAGAGCATCGTATATGTCGCTTTTCGTTGTCATGGCCGGTGCATGGTGTTGCGGGTTGCACGCAACGGGTTGCGAATTACGGGTTTTAAGTTTAAAGCTTCACGCTTCTGCTTTCTCAGTTTTCGTCCTCCTGGGTGCAGAAATACTCGATCGTCTTCTGCGCACACGTCTTGCAATACCCCAGCTTGTTGAGCATGGTGTCGACCATGCGGTCGTAAAGCTTCTGGTTTTCTTCGTTGGTCCGATTGGCCAGAGCGCCGATGAGACTGCCGGCGCCGGCAATATCCGACTTCAGACGTACATCGGTGACGGCCTTGACGAGTTCCAGGTTGTCCATGAAATCGTAATCCGGATCGACCGAAATTTTCTGGCCGTAAATCTTGCGGATCGAGGTCCGGAAGGTTTCCCGCTGTTCCTCGGTCTTCAGGCCAAGCCGGTCCTCGACGCTGTTGATGAAGCGCTCGTCGATCTTCAACGCCTTCAATTCCCCGGTCTGCGGGTCCTTATATTTCCACATCTTGTCCGCACCCAGGTTCTCGGCATCGATGCCGATGATCATGTTCACGTAGTTCATCACGTCTTTGCGGATAGCCAGCGGCTCGTCCATGTACGCGTTGAACATTTCGGTCATGATCCGCTCCCGGTAGAGCCCCTTGGCAATCTTCAGGTCCTCGATGTATTTGGCCCTGTCGTTGGCATCGGTGACGTAGTCGAGGATCACACGCTCGATGGCCTTGAAGATGTCGTAGGCAAACATGCACTGGCCCTCGTTTGTTTCCGAGCTTTCCATCAAAAGCTGGATGGAGCGGCCCATATTCCGCTGCCCGAGACCCTTCTGTCCGAAGCGGTTGATGATCTCGGGATCCTGGTTGAGCATGTCGATGACCTCCGCCAGGGTTTTGATGCTCTTTTCGCCGGCCACCTCACCGGCGGCCAGTTTCATGGTCTCCACCGGCGTCAGTTTTTCTGATCGCGGCAGGCGCGACAGAACCGCCGCCACGGAAGCGGCATAGTTCAGGCTCGGGTCCTGATGAAGATACTCTCTGTTGATGGTGGTCCGGGTCTCGCTGCCGATAGAATACTGGGTGAGGTCTTTTTGCAGCTTGTAGTTGGTGTTGTGGGAAACGTAGCAAATCCGGCAGCGGTCGACAATCGGCGCCTCCTCTTTTTCAGCCAGAAAACGGTGAAACTCCGAGTTGTTACTGGTGGCGAGGATGAGGGTGTCGATCGGCCATTTATACCCGTCGATCTCAATGTTTCGGTTCTGAATCACGCCCAGGTAAACCTGAACCAGGTCTTTTTTGTTCTTGTAGATCTCGTCACTAAAATGAATACCGCCACCGGCGACCCGCGCCAGTGCTCCACGCCGCAGATCGAACCGGTAGGGATTGTTGGTGTCGGTGATGTGCAGCAGCCGCTGGATCGATTCCTCTCCCAGCAGGTCGACCGCAGAGGAGGTGATCTTGTCTTTGGCCGGGTATTTACCCGTAACCGTACCGAGGCTTTCGGTGAGCGGCACCGGCACGATTTCGACGAACTCCAGCATCCGGTCGATATCACCATCGACATAGGTTCGGATGTCGTTCAAAATATAGCTGGTGCAAGCGCCCAACGGCCGATAATTTTCGTAGAGCGTTTCGATTTCGTTCTCCGAAAAGTCGACCGACTTGGCCAGATATTCCATGTTGGCTGCGGGTTCATCGAAGAGGTTCATGGCCAGTATCATCGGGTCTTCGTAAGTCTGGGATTCGATGGTCGTAATACGACCGTAGTTCTGCAGTTTGTCGATGTTACGGAACCTGAAGGTGTACTTGCGGTTCTTCTCATCGGACAGGAATTCGCGGTATTTCGCACACAAGAAATCGACGAAATAGGTCTTGCCGTTTCCCGGTTCTCCAACCAGGATAAAGGCCATCTCCTTGGACGAACCGCCTTCGGAGGCATCCTTGACGTACGAGACAAAGCTGTTGATTTCATCATACATGCCGATCACATGCTTTTTCCCGGTACGGAAGATGCTGAAATCATATGTCGTCTTACCGTTGACAACCACCTTTTTGATGTCGCTTTCCAATATCATTCGCGCCACGCCCTGGAAGGCATTTTCAAAACTGCGACGTCCCTCTTTGACCGCGCTGAGATGATAATGAAGTGAGCGCTCCGTTGTATTTGCCATGCTACCTCCCAACTTTGAGTCGTTGACGTTTTTGACCGCAATTTTGTTCATATGTGTGTTCGCGTCGATAGAAATTAAAAATGGGCGACGACACTCAGGACCTCATCTATTTTGCATCTCAGGCGAGCTGCGGCGCGTGCATCTACAGGCAGAGAAGAGAATTATTAAAATAAAATTAATCATCAAAACCCGACGGTACAACCGTTTGTCCGGTCGGATCAGGCGCCGCCCCTACGCTAGATGACGATAATTATGCATAATTAAAGATTATTATACCCCCGGTTCCAATGATGATCAAGTTAATACCTCTGATCCGGAGAATTGAGGCTGCGAGAGTTGCCGTCCTTAAATGGCCCTTTCCCGCGATTTCAGTGTCCATCACGCCGGAAACGTAACCGAATGGTTGACCAGGGGCGCGTCCAAAGGTCCGGGAATTGACTGTGCAGTGTCAGCAGCGAAACGGAATGGCGGCGCTACTGTCGACCGGTATGGGACCGGACCAACAGCAGGGTGTTGCCGATCACGGTCAGACTGCTCAGCAGCATGGCACAGACGGCCACCAGGGGGGTCAACAAACCGCTCATCGCCAGCGGAATGCTGATAATATTGTAGACAAAGGAAAACCAGAGGTTTTGCAAAATCTTTCGGTTGGTTATATCGGCCAGACGGAGGAATACCAGCACCTGTTCGGGCTCCCCGCGCATCAGCGTGATGTCGGCAACCTCTTTGCCCAGGTGACTGCCGGAGTGGACCGCGATGGCCAGGTCCGCACCCGCCATAGCCTCGGCATCGTTGACGCCGTCACCGATCATCACCGGACGTCTCCCGTCACGGCGCCGACTTGCCAGGAAGGCGGCCTTACCAGAAGGCAACAAAGCGCCATGGGCGTCTTCGATGCCGAGCGATCTCGCAATCCGACGCGTAACCGCCGCGTCGTCGCCCGAAACCACTGCCAAAACATACCCAAGATTTTTCAGTTCCGCGACGGTTTTACGGGCACCGCTCCTGATCGTGTCACCAAAAACCAGAAGGGCGCCTAAGCGTCCGCCGACGCTCATGTAAACCGTCGTGGGCTCGGCGTCGAAATCCTGTGGATCGATTTCCGGCACGGGCGCGGCCATTGCAATTTCGTCTGAGAGGAAACCGGCGGACCCGATCTTAATCGTCTCGTTGCCGGCGCGTCCGGATATGCCGTTTGGTGCGCTCCGGATGTCGGTGACATCTGCCGGCTCGATGCCGTGCTCTCCTGCCCAGCGCTTGAGCTCGATGGCGACATGGTGATCCGAATCCTTTTCGAGTGCAACCGCCAGCGCCACAAGGCGATCGGCCGTCATTTCGGATAGGGACCGAACGGCCAGCAATTGCCAGTGGCCTTCAGTCAGGGTGCCGGTCTTATCGAAAACGAACGTGTCGATCTGTTGAGCCTGTTCAAAGGCTGCAAAATCGCGCACCAGGATGCCGTTGCGCCCGGCAACCGAAATACCGGCCACGCGTGCCAGCGGTATGGCCACTCCAAGAGCGCAGGGACAGGATATTACCAAAACCGTGACCGCCCGGATCAGGTAATCACCGGGATCCAAGCCCATGAGAAATCCGAAAATGGCCGTACCGATGGACAGCAGGATGATGAGCGGTACAAATCCTTTCAGTAACCGGTCCGTTTTCCCCTCGAAGGCGGTTTTCTGCGCGAGCGTCTGCTCGATGATCCGCATCATCTGACCCAGGGTCGAATCTTCCCCCACCGCAAGGGCCTTCACCTTGAAACTGCCGCGGTTGACCCGGGTGCCACTGCGGATGGAGTTGCCCGAGCGCTTTGGTATGGGCCGGGCCTCACCGGTCAATGAGGACTCATCCACCAATCCGTCTCCTTCGATCACCAGTCCGTCGGCCGGTGCGATTTCACTATCATCGAGCCGGAACAGGTCATCTTTGCGCAGGTACTCCGCCGAAACGTAACGCCCTTCCGGGTCCTCGCGACTGCAGAGCTTCACCTTGGTTGGTTTCAGTGCAAAAAAGGCCTCCAGGTCCTCGAGAACCTTTTCCTTGGCATTTCGTTCCAGCAGTTTTCCCAGCAGCACCAGGGTGATCAGCATGGAAGCCGTATCAAAGTAGAGATTGATGTTGCCCCGCGACAGGTTGAAGATGCTGTATAGGTAGGCACTGGAAGCCCCGATGGCGATCAGGGTTTCCATGCTGAAGGCGGCATTTGAAAAACCGGCCACTGCTTTTACGAAGATAAACTTACCGCCGTATGCCATGACGACGGTGGCCATTAAGAAAATCGGCCACGACAAGTTGGCCACCGCTTCCGGAGAAAGTGAACTGAAAAAACCGGAGTAGAGGGCAAAGGACATCATCATCACGTTCATGGTCAGAAAGGTGGAAACGGCGAATCGGATCGTCTCCCGCCGCTTCTCCTTGGCCCGGCCTCCTTCACCGGGTAAGGCCGCGTGATAGCCAAGGCGTTCGACAAAGGCGATAATCCGGTCCGGAGAGGTGAGGACCGGATCGTAAGTGCACCGCAGACGATCGGTTGAGAAATTGCAGCCGGACACTAAAACCCCGGGGAGCTTTTTCAAAGATGCGTCGATCAGCCAGGCGCATGCCGGACACCACATGCCGTCGATCCTGAGCAAGAGGGCAAGGCGATTCGATTGGTCAGAGGGGCTGAGGGCCTCTGAACTGTGCGTTTCACGACCGCCGGCGGCCACTGCGATCGGTCTTTCAGGCGATTGTTCGCGGAGTTGAAGGTCGGACTCCGATGCCGGAATGATCCCCAGGTCCCGGCATCGCTTGAAAAGGTCGCTATCCCGAAAATGGGCCGGATCGTCAATGCCGCCGGCGGTGATGAGCATGCTGAACACCTGTTTACACCCGATACAGCAAAAACTGTAGGGTCGTCCCGCAAAGGTAAGGGTGTGATGGCCGTAACGCAGGGTCAAGCCACACAGGTCACAAATGTCATTCACTGGCATCCTCAGGGGATCGTGCTAAAATAAAAAAGTTCCGCCGGAACGGAACTTTTTTCCACAGAATGAACCGGTTCGGCCATGAACCGGAGATAATTTACCGTGTGCCGAGGGATTTGACGAACGCAACGATCCGCCAGCGATCGTCCGGAAAAATCGTGGTCGCTAGGGCCGGCTGACGTCCACTGCCGCCGATGCCGAAGCTGATGTGTTGAAACAGGGCACCCTCTGACTGAGATTGAACTTTCGGACTTCTCAGGTCGGTGGGCAGCGGTGCGAAACTCTGCCCCACGGTTCCGATGCCGTCGTAATTGACCCCGTGGCACTGTTGGCAGAAGTTAGCATATTGCTGGGCCCCTTCTTTAATCACTTTGGGATCTCCGGAGGGCAGCGGAGATTTCAAACTTTCGGGGCTGGCCGCCCGGTATAAAGCCTCACCGCCATGAACCGGCACCAGACCGGCCTCCATTATCGGCAACGGTCTTTCGTAAGGCTTGACTACCGGCGTCTCCCGCATTCTTCCAAAAGGAAAGTTGTTGTCGTAGTACATCAGCACATTGTAAACCACGAAGACGGCGACAACGGCGACGACCAACACAATCAGTTTTTTCATTTATTTACCCATTGCATTTTGTTGCGGTGGTGGAAAGAAACTCTCGTCCCAATTCTTTCCTATCGGCGGATAATCACCTACGGGCGGATAATCACTTTCGTGTCCCTCGACGTGCTGTGGAAAGGGAAGATACTCGTATATCGCATAAGGAGATTCTCCGGGCACATCCTTCACCGGCCGATAGTCCCAGTCCGGCTGACCGCGGTCCCCAATCATAAAATAGGCCAATCCGCCCTTGAACGCAACGATCAGAAGCAGCAAAAAAATGATTACCCAGGTCACAAACGTCGATTCCCGGTGCTCCATGTGTTCCATTATATTTTAACCCCCAATAGCGCGTTTAGCAGTATATACGCCAGGGCCCAGAGGACGGTGCCGGCGATGGTCATATAAAGGACCAGCGGAAAGGGCGCGTTGCGGCCCTCGATGCCGCCGGGATATTTTTCGATGATCTTCGACAGCTTTTTTTCGGATTCTTTGGTGCGGAAATGCGTAAAGGCAAGTCCGGCCGCGAAAACCAGAATAAATACCCACGCCGGCAGCAGGTATAAGACAAATTGTTGAAAATTGAGAAGTTCAAAATAGCGCATGGTTTACCTCTATCGATTCGACATCCACATGAAACATCCGGTGCATTTGGTTTGCCCTTGGCCCTGCGGCAGATCGATGGGAATCAACCGCCTTTTATCACGGTGAAAGCAATCACGGCAGCGGTTGCGACCAACCCGGAACAGGCCATGGCAAAAAGAACAAAAACCATGATTCGATAATGGCGCGGCGCTCTCACGTGAGCCATTTCGGGCTCTCCCTCCAGCGGAAGAAAGCGGGCGCGCCTCTGGTCCTTGAACTGTCCGGCATTCAGGGCCCACAGAAAAGTCACCAGACTGATGACAAAACCGGCCACCATGTAGGCGATTAAATAAGGGAAATACATGGCTTCCCATTCGGTTAAGGGTTGCGTATTATGAATTCCGAGTTTCTATTTTCAAGTTTTCAGTTTCAAATTTCATTACGGTTCCCACGCCGAGTCGATTCCGCGAGGCTCGGTGTTGGCGTCGGACTGATTAATGAAATAGTTCGCTATGTAATCCCCTACTTCCCAAATTTTCTGCGATTCAAGGTCGCGTTTGAAGTACGGCATGGCGGTTCCGGTGATGCCGTTCATGAGCTGGTAGTAGATGATACCGCCGGAAATTTCCCTGCCTTTGAGAATGGTAAAATTTAATGGCGGCGGGTAAATCCAGGGTTGGGCCGGTCCCATGCCGTCACCGATAGGCCCGTGACAGCCGAGACAAAATTCCTGATAGATTTTGTGCCCGCGTTGCAGTCCGGCGGGTGTCGTCGGATAGGGGTTGGGAACTTTGCGCCATCCCTCCGGTATATGTTCGGCCAGCCACCTGACATTCACATCCGGACCGGCTTCATAAGCTTCGATGGCCTTCTGCTTCCAATCGCGCTGTCTCTCCATCCGTTTATCGGCCTGTTTGAACCCCAGGCTCTGAACATACTGGGTCAGAGTGATGATCTTTTCCTTTCCGAGCCACTTGAATGGCGGCATGATGGAACTGGGCCGGGTGTATCTCGGATTGATGAAATGCGCGATGTGCCAGTCGTCCGGATGTTCGCCGCCTTCCTGGGAAAGATCCACGCCCGTGCGCGCAGATCCGAGCAAAATGGGTTCATCACCCACATAATCACCGGCCTGGGCAATACGTTCCGCCCCATGCCCCCAGTCGATAGCGCGGATTGACTGGCTGTGACAGTACACGCAACCATTGGCGATATAGATTTTACGGCCGGCTTGCTCTACCTGCCCTCGATCCCGCCATATCTCCGAGGGTGTCGTGTCCTGCTGCGCGTAAGGCATATAAACCATTATAAATACAATCAGCGCAAGAATCGTCAGCGCACCGGCCACAATAGCCGTCAGCGTCATTTTCATTCTGTCATCGCTCCTGTATTGAAAAATATTGTTCTGATGATGTTGTACAAACCGATGTAAGCGCCGACCATGATGGTCAAACCGAGCGATGCCCGGGCGACGTAATACGGTTGGATTTCCGGCAGTACGCGGTAAATGGTTTCGCCTATGCTCCAGGCCTGTCCCTGGATCAGGCCGACGATGGTCAGCACGATCGCAAAGCCGGTGATGCCGATCAGCACCAGCCAGTACTGCAGGTCGGCGAGAAACTTACTGTAAATCGGTTTTCCGGTTATCCGCGGCAGCAGAAAATAGATGCCGCCCAATGCTGTAATACCGGCAAATCCGAGAACCCCTATATGGGCGTGCGCCACGACCCAGTTGTTGAAGTGGGTAACACGTTGGACGATGGGCAGCGCCATCATCGATCCCTGGATATTGACGAAAAAGTAATAGACCGTACCGGCAAACACGAACTTGGCGCCGATATCGCTGTGGATGGCCCCGAGTTTTCCCCTTACGGTAAACCACAGATTGATCAAGACGACCATGACCGGAATAACCATGGCCACGCTGTCGACAATGGCAATGACTTTCAAATAAGTGGGTACGGGGACTTGGAGCAGGTGGTGGGTGCCGATATGGGTGTAGACAATGATCAGCGACCAGAAACCGATCAATGAAAGCGTATGGCTGTACAAGGGACTACGCGTCGCAATCGGCAGCACGTAATAGGCCACTGCCAGGCCCATGGGCGTCAGCAGCAGTCCGAAAATGTTGTGACCGTAAAACCAGAGCAGGATCGCGTCCGGTATACCGAGCAAGGCTCCGGTATCGGGTTTCCAGATCACGTTGCCGATAATGTAGGTGGAAGCGGTGAGCACTACGGCGGCGGTGGTATACCAGACCGACACGTAGAGGACCGACTCTTTGCGCTGCCGGATGGTCATCACGACGTTGATGATAAGCAACACAAACAGAATCACGACCATGATGTCCACGGCCCACGGAAGTTCGGCATATTCTCTTCCCTGAGAATAACCGGCGCCGATACCGAACACGGCAGCAATCAAGGTGATATTCCAAAGGATGGCCGTAAAAACACCCAGCGTTTCGCTGTAGAGTTCGGTCCGCAAAAGTTTCGGAATAAAGTAAAATGAGGCCGCCAGAAGTCCAGGTGTCACGAAACCGAAGAGGACCAGGTTGACGTGAATCGGGCGAGCCTTTCCGAAGTGAATCCAGCCGATGTTCGCAAGGAAATCCGGCGCAATCAGATAACCGGCAGCGATCATCCCGAACGATGTAGCGCCGGCGAACCAGAGCGCCGAGGTCACACAAAATGCGATGGCGGTTGGATAGGTAGCCGCTTGTTGATCGGCAGTGGTGGTCATCGATTAAATTTCCCTTTCAAATCAGTCGATGTTGACAATCGCTTTGCCTCGCTCAAATCAATGATTCAAACGGATGCTCACGTCCCTGCATTGTTGATTTTATGAGCGATCTAGCTGTGGCAGGCGAGCCAGCATCCCAGGTTCACCTTGCGTTCACGATGGCACTTGATGCAGAACTGCATGTAAAAGTACTTTCCCCGGATGCGGTCCATGGTTTCAATAGCCCCATGGCATTCTTTACAAGCGATTTCTTTTCTGATGTGACGTTGGTGGTTGAAGAGGACATGCTCGGCCAGATAGTTCGCCTTTTTCCACGGCGTCGGTGTCCGGGTGTCATAATAGCGGTGCTCCTTCAATATCTGCGGGTGCCGGGCGATGATGTACTTATGACAGTACAAGCATTTTTCCACGGGCGGCAGTCCCGGATGAGTGGAGCGGCCTACATACGGATGGCAAAAATAGCACTGAATTTTCTTCACTCCGGCGTGCACCCGATGGCTGAACGGAATCGGCTGTTCAACCCCGATGGCCATGCTCGATGAGCGGTAGAAATAGAAATAATAGAGAAATCCCACCACAAAAACGGTTGCAAAGAGGGTCAGAAGCAGCGCTCTCCTGTTGCCCCAGAGAAATCCACGGTATTTAATGCCGAGAATCACCAGCACAACCGCTAAGAGTGTCAGTAGCGTGAGGCTGAGCAGAACTTCCATCAACTCACCTCCCTCTTATCGGTGCGTGCCAACTCCGGGAACTGTCGCAGGAAGGAGTTGAGGGCCAACAGCATGAGGCCGAGAAAACCGAGGCTGATCAGAACGTCGTTGATCCCTAACGGCAGGATATGCATCGAATGGCCCAGAGCCGGCGCAAGCAGCAGAAAGTGCTCGAACCACATGCCGGTAATGATGCACGAGCAGAAGATGATCATGAATTTGGGCATGGTTTTGACTTTCTTGTTGAGGAGCACGAAGAATGGGATGACGAAACAGACGGCAAAAATGACCCAGGCCAAATAACGCCATGGAATCATCATGGTCCTTTCGATGATGTAGACGGTTTCTTCGGGGATATTGCCGTACCAGATCACCACCAGTTGAACGTAGAAGAAATCGGCCCACACCAGGCAGAAGGCGAAAAAGAGTTTGCCGACGTCGTGGAAGTGGGCATCCTCCAGGTGGAAACCGTTATTCGGATTCAAGTGCATGACGGCAGCCAGAATGATCAACCCGCCCAGTCCGACATAAATGGCCTTCACGAATGTATAGGCCCCAAAAAGAGTGGAAATCCAGTGCGGGTCCATGCTCATTACGAGGTCGTAGCCAATGAGGGAAAGCACGAACGCAAAGGCCAGCATGTAAAGGATGCTGAACAATCCTTTGCGTTTCTTGATCCGCTCCTGGTCCTGTTGACGATGGCCGTGCAGCCGGTTGAAAACGAAGCGGAAAGGACCACCGAAGTCCGCCGGTTCGACCTTTAGCAGCAGCGAATAATAAAGATAAACGAATCCGAATCCATAAAGGACCAGCAAGCCGACAAGGTCCCTGGTAAACAGAAAAGGTATATTGAGCCAGACTTCCTTCCCGTGCAGGTCGTGGCTGTGAAGCCACGGGAAAACATGCGAAGCGCCGAGAAAAAGAATCAGGAAAAGAACAATCGACACCGGAAAAAAGCCGGCAAAAGCTTCCGATAGTCCCGACAGAGGACCGCTCCACTTGGCCCGCGTCGTGGTCATGATGGCGGAGAAGAGCAGGCCACCCTGAGCTATGGCGGACCATAGCAGAAAATTGATCAGGTAGGCCTGCCAGGCTCTTGCAGGATCCGGCTTAAGGACGCCATAAACGAATGCGGCCGACCCGACGACGATCAAGGCTGCAAACGGCAGCCGGTATGGTGATCTCTTTTCCATGGCAATTCGACTATTATTCCTTGGTCAAGCGTTTTTTCCAAATACCCTGACATCTCCGCCGTTTTGTTTGAACAGCTCCGACAGATCTTCGCGCTGATCCTCCGCGCAGGCGGCCAGAACGCCGAAATGTTCCCCCGAACAGCGCGGATCATAGTGCTCGAGATTGGCCTGTCGCGGTAGCTTGGACTGGTGCAGAAAACCGATCAGGTTGCCGAAGATGGCAAACAGCACGGTGAACTCGAACCCCACGATGACAAACGGAATCAGAGCCACGACCGGTTTGCCGCTCACGATCAACTCCCAGCGCAGGGCTGTGAATATCGCCAAAGCAAAGCCGCTGAAAAATCCGATAATGCCGCCGCACAGGGTGTACCATCCGGCAATGCTCTTCTTGATACCGGCGGCATCGGCCAGTTTATGACTGGGGATGGGGCTGTGAATCCGGCGCAACGGCCAACTGGAGGCCTTCAGGGCACCCACGGCCGTTACGGCCTGATCTTCAGTATTAAAAATTCCCATGACATAGGTATCAGTCGCCATGCCCCTCTCCTTCAACAACGGTTTCCTTCATTTCGGTCATGGATACCGACGGCATGTGTTTGACGAAAAGAACGTA
>JARROL010000037.1:0-17824 GCA_037383965.1 Desulfobacterales bacterium
GCAAAAAGTCGAAGAATATGTGCAAAGCCATTCCGAGGCGCAATTCAGCCACAGCATTTGCCCGGATTGCGCAAAAAAACTCTACCCCGAATTTACATAGACGGTGGTCTTCAATGATCGGGCGCAACCCGCAATTGCCGGCGCCAAAAACAATGACGATAAGGTTGCCCTTATGGAAAGGCAGCTTTATTGCTCTGTTTTATCGGTGGTGTCAGTTCCCATCCCATATTTATCTATCACAACGGAGGAGACGGAAATGATGAGATTGATATTGTTTCTTTCTTGGATCTTTTTCTCGACAGCTGTTCTGATCAATATGGTAAACGCAGATGAAGTAATTCTTGAGAACGGTGACAAGTTAACTGGTAAGCTGGTTCGGTTAGAAAAAGACACGCTCGTATTTAATACTGAATATGCTGGAGAGATAACGATTCAGGTCGAAAAAGTGAGCCATCTCACCACCGATGAGCCGATGGCAACTACACTGATAGATGGCACCACGCGCAAGGCAAGGGTTTTCTATCGAGATACAACCGCTGAAGATGTGAAGCCTGAAGAAGAGAAAACGCCAATGGATGTCAATATCGCTGAAGTAAAAAATATTTACCTCAAACAAAAACCTCCAATCAGACTTAAAGGTCGCGCCAACGTTGGCATAACGACTGAAAAAGGCAATACAAACACTGAGCAGTATCGCATCGATGCAGAGCTCATTGCACGTACTGAAAAACAGCGATTCACACTTGGCGGGGAATTAAACAGGGAACAGGCCGATAACACGACGACTGTTGCGAATTGGAAGGCCTACGGATTGTATGATTACTTTGTCAAACCAAAGTGGTTTTTATACGGCAGTTCGCTTTTCGATCACGATGAATTCGCTGACCTCGATCTTAGAACAACCCTTGGAGCCGGAGCGGGGCACCAGTTTTTCGAGTCCGAGGATCTCAATTTATCGGTTTCGGCCGGCATGGCATATATTTTCGAAAATTTCATTGTGGCAGAAGACGACGATTTTGCAGGTGCCCAATGGCTTGTTCAATATGATCAATTTTTCTTTAATAAATCCGTGCAGCTCTTTCATTCAAACAACGGTTATATCAGCCTGGAACAGGGAAGCAACTGGTTGATCAACACCCGTCAGGGCTTACGATTTCCCTTATACAAGGGATTCGTAACAACCCTTCAGTATAATTATGATTACAATAACGATCCTTCACCTGATTCAGTGTCGAAATGGGACTCTGCATTTCTGTTTCTTCTGGGGTATCAGCTTAGCAATTGATCACAGTTGTGGTTTCATAATATGCTCTTTTTGTCCAAAAATGGGATATTTTCCCAAGAAAATTTCCACGTTGTTATTAGCCTACATAGCACTGTCCGTGGGAATCATTACCATCTATCAGGACTATTTTGACGAACGATTTGGATAATCCGTAGGGTAGTATCAATCATGGCAAACAATGGCATTCAAAGAAAATTAAAAGCGATCTTCAGCGCTGATGTTCAAGGTTACAGCAAACTGATGGGTGATGATGACGAGTACACTGTCAATTTGATCACCAACTATCGAGAAATAATGGAAGGGTTGATTGAACAGCATCAAGGACGCGTCGTTGATGCACCTGGCGATAATATTCTGGCCGAATTCGCCAGTTCACTGAATGCGGTCCATTGCGCCATCGAAATCCAGAGAAGATTGGAAGCAGAAAACACCAAATTACCCGACAACCGGCGTATGAATTTTCGCATCGGCATCAACCTGGGTGATGTTCTTCACAAGGACGATCGCATTTATGGAAATGGCGTGAACATTGCCGCCAGAATCGAAAACCTTGCCGATCCCGGTGGTATATGCATTTCAAGGGGCGTTTACGATCAGGTCGAGGGAAGGCTCGCCATCGGTTTCGCCGATCTTGGACCGCATACTGTCAAAAACATCAGAAAGCCTGTTAGGGTCTTCAAGGTTCTGCTCGGTTCTCATGACAAGGGCAAGAGTGTCGGGACGACCAAAGGGAAAGGCTCGAATTGGCGATCGATACCAGTGGCCATCATTGTACTGGTCGTAATAATCGGAAGTGCCGTGATTTTGCACCAACAGGCAAAGTCCACATTTGAAGCTGCTTCTATCGACCGCATGGCTTACCCGCTTCCCGATAAGCCTTCTATAGTTGTTCTTCCGTTTGAAAACTTTTCGGACGATGCCAAGTTAAACTTTTTTGCCAGCGGCTTAACCGAGGACTTAACAGCTTCGCTTTCGAAAGCGCCTGACTTGTTTGTGATCTCAAAAAATTCAGCCGCCACCTACAAAGAAAGGCCGATCGACGTTAAACAGGTGGCCGAAGAACTGGGCATCCAGTACGTGCTGGAGGGCAGTGTTCAAAAGGCAGGCGACAAGCTTCGAATCACCGTTCAGTTAATTGATGCACTTCTCGGCCGACACCTCTGGGCTGATCGTTTCGACCGGAAGGAAAAAGATATCTTTGCCCTTCAGGATGACATCGTCAAGAATGTGATCGTAGAATTGCAAGTGGAACTTACACAAGGCGCTGCCGCGCGTGTGGCGAGTCGGGGGACCGATAGCCTCGACGCTTGGCTTCTTCGGATCGAAGCCCAAGGAGAATTTATCAAGTTTACGCGAGAAGGAATGATTCGTGCCCGTGAGCTTTACGAGGCCGCTCATCAGGCAGATCCCAAATGGTCGCGACCTGTGGCTGGGCTTGCCTCTATCGATTGGTATGAAGCCAAACAAGGCTGGAGCACCTCTAGGGAAGAATCCATCCAGTCAGGAATGAAATTGGCCCAGCGTGCCATCCAAATGGATCCGGATTCACCGCTTGGATACCAGACGCTTGGCAACCTATATGCTTTGACTGGTCAGGGAGAACGCGCCATAGAGTTGAGACGCAAGGCAGCGGAGTTGGCACCAAACGACCTCGTCGCGGTTGCCGGGCTGGCGACCCGGCTAAAGGATTTTGGCGGGGAACAGGAGGCGGTCAAATTATTTGAGCAGGCAATGCGGCTGAGCCCCAAGCATCCCTGGTGGGTTCCGTACGCCTATGGTGTGGCACTGCACCTTGTCGGTCGGAAGGAAGAAGCCGTTCAATCCTTCAAAGAGGCGATTGTTCTTAACCCTCATCATGTTCTCCCCAAGGCATTTCTGGCCGCTGTTTATGCTGACCTCGGTCGGATCGACGCAGCTAAAGCGACCGCAGATGAAGTTATGCGCATAGATTCGAAATTTTCAACAACCCGACTCATGCAAAGCCATACACTTCATGATCCAGTAAAGGATGATCAATTCAAGACTCTGATGCTGCAAGCAGGTCTGCCGGAGTGACATATAGCATTTCGGCATGCCTATGATACTCGGATCGTATATGCAGTTTTAACGGTACTAGGGCTTAATCTAATCTGCAAGCGACTATTTACCGGGATGCGGCTGCATTTTCCAGCCTGCCCCCGCTCAAATAAGCGTAAGGATAGTCAAGATACCGTCCGGGCAAATCAGCGATTGATGCTGTAGGAGTAGCCCGGAAGCGGTGCTGGGAGTATGATTGGGTGTTGGATCTTGATACCAAAGGTTTTTTTGACAACATAGACCACGAGCTTTCAATGCGGGCGGTGCGAAAACATACCGACTGCAGGTGGATCTTGCTCTACATCAAACGATGGTTTATGAATCTAAATCCGATTACAATGAGATTATGGTGAATTACTCTATCAACATAAATCAGGATTTAGCGATTGTGTCCGGAAAAACCGAAAGATCGTTGCTGGTTAAGCGCTGATATTAACAGCAGCCCGAGCTGCCGCAGTCGCATTCGCCGCTGGAGCAGTGGGGGCTGCATCCACCGTGCTGCTGCGTCGCGGTTTCACTGATTCCCATCACCTTAATGTTGAAGGTCAGGGATTTGCCTGCCAGGGGATGGTTCAGGTCGAAGGTCACCTTTTCCTCGTCGACGCTGTCAACCCGGGCCGGTATCTGCTGCCCCTGTTGCGTGCTCAGCATCAAAATCTGGTCCACTTCGGGTTCCATTCCAGCGGGAATATCGGATTTGGGGAAGTTGTGCATACGGCTTTCGTCCCGATGTCCATAGGCATCTTCCGGAGAGAGCGTGAAGGTTTTGGTTTCGTTGAGCGACATACCCATGAGAGCTGATTCGAAACCGGGTAGCACGCTGCCGGAACCCATTTGAACCTCAAGGGGTTGGCGGCCTACGCTGGAATCGAATACGTCGCCATTGTCCAGTGTTCCCGTGTAATCGACGCTCACGAACACTCCGCTTTTAACTTTTTCCATTTAATACTCCTTTGAAAATCGATATCAGGTTGTATCGCCTGCCTGGGTTGTGTGGAGGACAATGTTTGCAAGGTAAAAGACGACTTGACCCCACTCAGGGATAAAATCGTAGCGGCTGTGTAAATTAATGCATTAAGGCAGGTCGCGCCAAAAGCCGCAGTATCGAGGTCAAGGCAGCTCTGTAGTCGAACAACTGCATAAGGCAAAAAGGGGGACATTCGATCGGGGATGTCCCCTGTCTACTTCTTTTCGATCGGAAAGGTCATGGTAGCCCCGAACCATCCGACGATCGAGACCATCGGGACGAGGGCGAGAACGAGAAGCAGGTAGATTAGGTTGCTGCTCTGAACACCGTCCATCACTTCGGGATCGTTGAGGCGCCAGAAAAATAGGATAATGGCGACAATGAGCAGGGCCAGGGACAATGGAATTTTGATCGCGATCGGTTTCATCATCCGGGCCATGTAGTTGTACCACCACGTGAAAAGACCGGTGGACATGGCGATGATCCCGAACAGGATGCCGCCCGCGAGGCAGTGAAAGGCCGTGGTCTCAAAGGACTTGTTGCCGGTGATGATATAGAGAACGTTGAAAAAAGGGTTGGCGAGAAAGAAAACAATTGGAAAATGAACGGTCATCGGGTGCGGGTGACGACGGAAAAACGGATTGGTTTCAAGCAACCAGGCCAGGATACGCGGCATCTTTCGTTCGACTACTACTTCTTCCTTTTTGATGACACCAACCTGAGGGTACCGCTCGAGCACTTCCATGCCGTGCGGTGCGGCTTGAATGTCGGAGGTCAAATCCGTTCCGGCATTGTGGCGGCGCATGTGGAGGCCGCCTTTCCACATTTTGCTTCCGCTGACGTCGTATACTTTGCCCTCGTGGGCGATAAGAATTTTTTTACCGTCCTGACCGTTGTTGTCTGCGAGTGTTTGGGAATCGAACTCCTGCATGGGCAAATGACCTCTAAAATGTGTTTCAAACGAGAAAGTTAACGATAAAGACACCGAGCATCATCAGCGGGTAATAACTGGCCCGATTAAAAAGTGCCATGGCATGCATGCGTTGTCTTGTGCGGTAGAGTTGTAAAACCGGCGGCAAAAGCAAACCGGCTCCAAGTAAAAATGAAACTGCGATTAAAAATGGATCAAAACCGATTTTTGAACAATTAACCAGAATCGGCTGAACAAGCAGGGCCAGTACGATGGCGCAAACCGACACCAATGCGGCACCTTTGAGCCCGAAGCGGACCGGAACGGTCTGGGCCTGCAACAAGCGGTCTTCTTCGATATCGGCCCAGTCGGCCGGTATATTCTGACCGCCGATTTCCCAGAAGAATAGCCAGATAAATAAAACGATGACGTAGGTCATCGACGGGTCGGCATCGACGGCAAAAACGGCGGCGACGGCCCCGGAAGTTTTCACGCCGCCGCTGATGAGGATTCGATATGGACTAATCCTGTGCATCAGGCAGTAGGCGATTTCTAGCAAGCAGCCGGCCAGAAATATAAGAACGCACACCGGGTTCAAGAGCCAGGCGCCGATTGTGGCCACGCTCGACCAGCCTAATGCCCAAACCAGGCCTTCCCTGAGGCTCAGCAGACCTTGAGCCATCGGGTGGCGCACCATGGCAGCGTCCAGATAGTTGTCGGTCTCGCGCAGACCGCCGGCCATGTGGGCTTTTTCCCTATCGACCCGGTAGTCGATCACATCGTTCAAGGCATAGACGGCGGTATAACCGGCGAAAACAGTGATGAGGCCAAGAAGGGAAATGTATAGCGAAGGGAAGGCGCCCAGCCACAAAAGGGCGCCGTAAAGGGGCGTGGTCATGTCGAGCAATCCGTGCGGCGTTCTGGACAGCGCCAGAAAAAGCCTCAAACGCGACAGACCGATGTAACGGTTCTGGACCGATGCCTTCTCCAAGATTCAATCCCGACTATTCCTTCAATTGGCATTCCTTGTCCCATTCCGGACAGGCTGTTTTCCTCTCGGCTTCGTACTTTAGCATGCATTCGCCGCACTCCAAGTGGAGATTTGGCGAATCGCCGAAACGTTTTTCCATTTCCTCGTCCGTGAGAACCGTTAACATGCTGCACCCGCACTGTGGACATGCCGCTTTGATCTTATAATTCTTTTTTGCCATCCTTACCTCCGAGGTCAACAGGACCCAAAATACGTTTCAGAAGTTCTTCCGATGCAGTCTGCTGCTCTACCGCCACCTCTCTTATGGTGCGGCCTTCTTCATAGGCCGTCTTGGCGATGGCGGCTGCCTTGTCGTAGCCGATATGCGGCACCAGGCCGGTGACCATTGCCAGGCTCTTTTCAATGTTGCCGGCGCAGTGTTTGCGGTTGGCCGTCAGTCCCCTTATACACTTTTCGGCGAAAACTTCAACGCTTGAAGCTAGCAGGCGAATCGATTGCAGCAGATTATGGGCAATCAACGGGATTGTGACGTTGAGTTCGAAATTTCCCGATTGGCCGCCAATGGTGATGGCAACATCGTTGCCAGCCACCTGGGCCGCTACCTGGATAACCACTTCCGGAATCACTGGATTGACCTTGCCGGGCATGATGGAAGAGCCGGGCTGCAACGACGGAATGTTGATTTCTCCCAGGCCGCACCGCGGGCCGGAGGCCAGCCAGCGGATATCGTTGGCGATTTTCACCAGGCTGGCCGCCACCGTTTTGAGCATGCCGCTGGCTTCCACGGCCGCATCCCGGGCCGCCTGGGCCTCGAAGTGGTTGACGGCTTCGACAAAGGCAAGACCGGTTTTATCGGCAATGGCGGAGATCACCCGTTCGGCAAATTCCGGGTGGGCGTTCAGCCCGCTGCCCACAGCTGTGCCGCCGAGGGCCAGCTCGGCCAGGCGTTTTTCAACACCTTCTAAGCGTTCGATTCCCAGTGCTATCTGACGCGCGTAACCCGAAAATTCCTGCCCGAGAGTCAGCGGCACGGCATCTTGCAAGTGGGTCCGGCCGATTTTTTTGACATCGGCGAAAGCCCCTGTTTTCTCGTTCAACGTCCGCTGTAGTCGCGTCAAGGCTGGGATCAAATTTCGGCGGATGGACGTCAGGGCCGCTATGTGCAGGGCGGTCGGAATGACATCGTTGCTCGACTGCCCTTGATTGACATGGTCGTTGGGGTGGACCGGCGACCGGCTGTCTTTGCGACCGGTCAGGATCTCGTTGGCGCGTGTGGCCAGCACTTCGTTCATGTTCATGTTGGTGGAGGTGCCCGAACCGGTCTGGAAAACATCTACCACGAATTGATCGTCGAACCGGCCCTCCGCCACTTCCCGGGCGGCCCGGGCAATTGTTTCGGCCATCTTGCCGTCGAGTCGGCCGAGTTCCTCGTTTACCCGCGCGGCGCATTCTTTAATCAAGGCCAGCGCGCGAATGAACTCCGGCGGAAGGGGTATTCCGCTGATGGGGAAGTTTTCCACCGCCCGCTGGGTTTGCGCGCCGTAATAGGCTTCAGCGGGAACGTGGATGGTTCCCATGGTGTCTTTTTCTTCGCGGTATTTCATGACTGTCTATCGATCTTTTGGAATCCGCTCGATATTGGTCTTGAGTTGTGCAATTTCAATCCCGAGGCCTACGCATTTTTCGCCTAGCAGACACCGCTCGGCGTCGCTGTCATCCAGAAAAGTCTTCAGCTCATGTTTGTCCTTTTTTAAATAGACAACCCAGGATTTTTGATCCTGATCGTAGTCGACATCGATATCGATGCCGCATTCGCCGATATCGGGGTAGATGGTGCGAATTTTTTCGCAAAGTTCCGCTTTATCATACATAATGGACCTCCTTTTATCGTTTTGGCCGCATAAAGCATCACAATTTAACAGGGGAGAATGTAAGTGTAAAACCACAACACGTCAAGCTCGCCGTCCGGCAGATGCAACCGCAACGATTTTAGCTTTTTCGCATTTCTCCAACGGTTCATGGTTAACCGGATTTCTTTCTAATTACCGTGATCAGACTCCCCTGCAGCACCATTTCCAACTGTCGCCGACTCAGCGCATGCTCGACGCTGTATTCTCGTTTTTTCGTCTCGTTGATAACGGTCAGCGTCTTGCCTTTTTGGATAATAGTTCGAATGTCGTCGATATACAGCAAATCCTCCTGATCGATATCCTCCCAATCACCGGGTGTTTTGAAAGTGAGCGGCAGCATGCCGAAATTGATCAGGTTCTGCCAGTGAATCCGGGCGAAACTCCTGGCGATGACGGCTCTGAGGCCGAGGTAGCGAGGACCGAGAACAGCGTGTTCGCGGCTCGAGCCTTGTCCGTAATTGTCTCCTCCAACAACGAAAAAATCCTTCTTCTCAAATGCCACGGCGCGATCGTAGAAGGATTCATCGATGCGGCTGAAGGTAAATTTGCTGATTTCAGGAATATTGCTTCGAAAAGGCAGTATCCGGTTTCCAGCGGGCATGATTTCATCGGTCGAGACGTTGTCGCCCATTTTGAGCAGCACTGGTCCCCGCAGGGTTTCCGGTAGAGGGGTGAAATCCGGCAGTGGTTGGATATTGGGTCCCTTTTCCAGTTCAATGGTCGTGCGCTCGTGCGGTGTCAGTGGCGGCACCAGCATGTCGGTGTTGATCTTGATCGAGCGCGACTCCGTGTATTCCGGGTAGGGTGCGTCAAATTCCCGCGGGTCGGTGATGACGCCCGTGAGCGCCGAGACCGCAGCGGTTTCGGGGCTGCAAAGATAGACCTGATCGCCTTTGGTGCCCGAACGCCCGGGGAAATTGCGCGGTACGGTCCGCAGGCTGATCTTGCCTGTGGCCGGCGCTTGTCCCATGCCGATGCACCCGTTGCACCCGGGCTGGTGGATTCGCGCGCCCGCGTGGATCAATTTTTCGAGATACCCCAGGTTGACGAGGTTTTCGAGGATCTGGCGCGAGGTGGGATTGATGTCCAGCGAGACCCGGTCGACGACCTGGCGGCCAGTCACGATGAGTGCGGCGATGGCAAAATCGCGGAAACCCGGATTAGCCGATGACCCGATGTAGGATTGATAGATTTCGCGGCCGGCCACCTCACTGACCGGCACGACGTTGCCCGGGCTGCTCGGCTTGGCGATCATGGGTTCCAGCGCGGACAGATTGATGTCATCGTGCAGGTCATAGGCGGCGTCACGGTCAGCGGTCACTTCCTGCCAGACGTCCTCCCGTTCCTGATGTTTGAGGAATTTACGCACGGCGGCATCTGACGGAAACACCGTCGTCGTGGCACCCAATTCCGCACCCATATTGGCGATCACGTGGCGATCCATGGCCGTCAGGCTTTTCAACCCCGGTCCGTAGTACTCGATGATTTTTCCGATACCGCCTTTCACCCCGTGTCGGCGCAGCATTTCCAGGATGACGTCTTTGGCACTGACCCAGTCCGGTAGCTTGCCGGTCAGCCTTACCCCCATGATTTGCGGCATCCGGAGATAGAATGGCTCGCCGGCCATGGCCATGGCCACCTCGAGGCCGCCGGCCCCCATGGCCAGCATTCCGAGTGCGCCGGCCGCCGGAGTGTGGCTGTCCGAGCCGAGCAGGGTCCTGCCGGGCACGCCGAAGCGTTCCATATGCACCGGATGGCTGACGCCGTTTCCAGGCCGGCTGTACCACAGTCCGAACTTGCGGCAGGAGCTGCGCAGAAAAAGATGGTCGTCGGCATTTTTAAAGTCTGTCTGCAGAAGGTTGTGATCGACATACTGGGCCGAGAGTTCGGTCTTGACTCCCGGGATCTGCATCGCTTCGAATTCGAGCATGACCATCGTTCCGGTGGCGTCCTGGGTGAGGGTCTGATCGATTTTGAGACCGATCTCCTCACCGGGGCGCATACGTCCCTCAGCCAGGTGGCTTTCGATAAGTTTGTGTGCGACAGAGTAACCCATGGGGTTCACCTCCTTATTCCGATTTTTTTCCGGATGGTGTTGATGACCGGGACGGCGATTCTGCGGGTCTTTACCGCGCCCTCCGTCAGGATCTGGTCTATTTGAAGGCAGTCTTCAAGAAAGGTTTCATAGGTTGACCGCAACGGGCCGAATCTTTCCTCCAGGACGCCGGCCAGTACAATTTTTTTCATGACGGTCGCTCCGGAATCGTGTCATCTGGCAAGTGGTCGTCAAACCCGACATGGGAATGGTATCAGATAGGATTTAACGATGACAAGCTATTGATCAAGCCATAGTTACAGGGTAACACCAATCAACAGTCTGTCAATCCGGTCACCGGGTGGGGATACGGCCCCCGGACCTCCTGCCGATGGACCCCGTTCATCTCTCAAATGATGGGGGTGGGCGGCTTTGCAATATATCATGAAACGATTAACCAAATAGGCAGTATGATCGAGTTGGATCGGTCGGATGAACGGCGGTTGGCGCCCGGGGCTCGTCCCGGAACCCTGAGACCATAATTGTTGGCAAAAAGATGCCGGAATTTCAAACGGTTATTTCGGAAACTCAACCGGGGATGGTTCAGCTGACGATAGTGTAGACGCGGGCTTCCTCTTCCGCGAAGGATCTGATCTGGGCTTCCTGGACGGTTGTCAGGGAGTCGAATTTAACGCCGAAACCCTGGGAACCGCTCCAGACAATTTTACCGCAAACCTCAAAAGACTGCGGGATTCGCGGCAGGGTGAAATCGAGATGGACATCCAGGCCGGTATCGCGGGGGGTATCGGATTCTATGAAAACCCCGAAAGCGCTGATATCCAGGATAAAGCCGTAATTGGGTTTGCCGTCGATTTGATAGTCGACCCCGATCAGGCACATCCGGCGGAACTCTGTCCGCTTGTCTGCGACCAGATCATCGGTAATGTGCTTCGGCAGTTTGGCTTCCAGAAAACGCAGCAGTTTTAACTGCATTTTTTCGGGCATGCGATCGATCAGCGCCAGGATCTGCTCGCGCGTGCCCCTATCTTCGGCTCTGGTGCTGTAGTCCGCCATGGTTGTCTTTCTTTGTCGCCGAATGAACGTATCGGCGGCTTATAGAGAGTTGCGGAAAATCCGGACAATTTAAATGCCTTTTATATATTCCTATCAACCTCAGGTATTAATTTTACGCTATTATAGTTGTTTTTTCAATAGTCTTGACCCTGCTATTGTCCTTGTGTTTTTCAGCAGTTCTGGTAAAAACGTCGGTCAGAATCATGATCCGTCAAGCTTTTTGGGCCGGTGCGCCGCCGCTGGTGCGACAACTCGGAAACTCCAGATATTTCTGCGAGTTTTCACCTCGTCGATTGGGCGTCTCAACGCCCAAAATCACCACCTTATTTTTATGCCAGACCTGAGTGGAAGGCAGGTGCAGACGGCTCTTTATCAGGGTCACCCGTCACGTCTCATCACCAATACAACCGACCAATGATCGAGGAGGGGTTCCGATGAAAAAGAGAAGCGTCACTATCGGGGTACTTTTTTTAGTCGCGGCCGCATTTTTTACCTTCAGCCCGGTTCAAGCCGAAACCGTCAAACTGACGTACAGCAATTTTTTCCCACCGACCCACGTGCAGAGCAAGCTCGCCGAGGCCTGGTGCAAAGAAGTCGAAAAACGCACCGACGGTCGGGTCGTCGTGCAGTATTTTCCCGGGCAGACCCTGACCAAGGCCAACCAGAACTACGACGGCGTCGTGGAAGGGCTCTCCGACATCGGGTTTTCCGTTTTTGCCTATACCCGCGGTCGATTTCCGGTGATGGGGGCCATCGATTTACCCCTGGGATATACCAACGGCCGGGCTGCGACGGAGGTCATCAATACAGTGTATGAAAAATTCAAACCCGCCGAGTTGAGTGACACGGAAGTGATGTATCTTCACGCTCACGGACCCGGCCTGGTTCACACCAAGGACAAACCGGTGCGGAAAATGGAAGACATGAAAGGCCTCAAGTTCAGGGCACACGGCACCAGCGCCAAGGTGGTCGAGGCCCTCGGCGGAACACCGGTTCCCCAACCGATGCCGGAGACCTACCAGATGCTGCAAAAAGGCGTCGTGGACGGCGCTGTGTACCCTTGGGAATCGAACAAGGGCTGGCGTCTGGCCGAGGTCACAAATTACTGTACGGCCGATTTTTCGGCGGCCTATACGACCTCGTTTTTCGTGGTCATGAACAAGAACAAGTGGAACGCCCTGTCGGCCGACATCCAGAAAATCATCCGGGAGATCAACGCCGAGTGGGCCGTCAAGCACGGTGAAGCCTGGGATACCAGTGACATGGAGGGCATCGCCTACTTTTTGAGCCAGGGCAATGAGATCATCGGGCTCGATCCCAAGGAGGCGGCGCGCTGGAAGAGTGCGGTGGCGCCTATTATCGATGCGTATGTCAAAGAGATGAATGAGAAGGGCCTCAACGGTCAGGAAATTGTCGACTTCACGATAAAGACGTTGAACGGCCTCCAGCAGTGACGTTTTTTCAGCGTCCACGACCAAAATTCAGCCATGCATATCTTCTGGAAAACCGTCGACTGGATAAACCGGGCTCTCAAGATTCTGGGGGCCTGCTGCCTGGTAGGCATTATGGGCCTTACCTGTGTGGATGTGGTCGGTCGCTATTTCGGCCATCCGATATTCGGGTCGGTGGAACTGGTGATTTTCATGGCCACACTGACCACGGCCCTGGCGCTGCCGTACACCCACGAGGTCAAGGGGCATATCGGGGTAGAAATACTCGTGAGGCTGCTGTCGCCTAAAACCCAGACGGTCATCGAGCTGGTGACGAGTGTTCTAAGTGTCGCCCTTATCGGCCTTATCACATGGAGAATGGCGGATTATGCGGGGACCATCAGAGAGTCCGGTCAAGTTTCGATGAACCTGGAGTTTCCCGAATATCTGATTATTTATGCCGTCAGCTTTTGCTTCCTGATTTTTACTCTGCTTATCGTCAAAGACATCGTCAGTTTGTCGCGGAGACTGCTGAAAGGGGAAAAATGAGTCCGACGCTGATCGGTATCATCGGGATCGTTCTCATGCTGATCATATTCATGGCCCGCATGCCGGTTGCCTACGTGATGGCTCTGGTGGGATTTCTCGGGTTCTCCTTCATGATCTCGCTCAAAGGCGGACTCAATCTTCTCTCCCGCAACGTCTACGAATCGTTTTCTTCCTACGGCCTGACCACCATTCCGCTCTTTGTGCTCATGGGCCAGTTCGCATTCAACAGCGGCATCAGCCGCAGGCTTTATGACACGGCTTACAAGTTTTTAGGCAGCACGCGCGGTGGCCTGGCCATGGCCACGGTCGCCGCCTGCACGGCCTTCGGCGCGGTGTGCGGATCGAGCCCTGCCACGGCGGCCACCATGGCCACAGTCGGTTTGCCGGAGATGAAACGCTATCACTACGCCGACGAACTGGCCACCGGCGCAGTTGCCTCGGGCGGCGGGCTCGGAATGATCATGCCGCCCAGCGTGGTGTTGATTGTTTACGGGGTGTTGACAGAACAGTCGATCGGCGCACTCTTCGTCGCCGGAATTCTGCCGGCCGTCGTAATGACCATTCGGTTTGTTATCTGTATCTATGTTCAGTGCAGTATTGCGCCGGACCAGGGACCGCCGGGCGAAAAGTTCACCTGGAAACAGAAGATGGCATCTCTCTCGGGGATGTTTTACCCCCACCGAAGCCGCCGCCGTCGGGGCTTTCGGCGTGCTGGCCGTTGCCCTCATCCGCCGTCAGATGACCTGGCAAGGATTTGTCAAATCACTTTACGAAACGCTGCGTACCTCCTGCATGATTATGTTCTTGATTGCCGGTGCCGTGGTTTTCGGAAAGTTTTTGGCTGTCAGCCGCATTCCTTTCGATATCGCCACCTGGATCGGCGGCTTCAATCTGCCGCCCTTTCTGATTTTAATGGCGGTTGTCGCCGTCTACCTGCTGGGCGGCTGCATCATGGACGCTCTGGCGCTGGTGATGTTGACGATTCCGATATTCTACCCGGTCATCGTCCAGCTGGGCTACGATCCGATCTGGTTCGGTGTCATCATCGTGCTGGTGACCCAGATGGGCGTCATAACGCCGCCGGTCGGCATCAACGTCTACGTGGTATACGGTGTGGCCCAGAGCGTCACCGGTGGAGTCGCCCTGGAGGCCATCTTCAAGGGGATCATCCCCTTTCTGATCGCCGTAATCATCGGCACCATTTTAATGGCCGTTTTTCCCCAGATTATTCTTTTATTGCCCAACCTGATGTACTGAACTCTTCGGGCTCGCTCAAATATAACTTACAATTTTGGACGTTGAAGCGCCCGTCCGGCTGCCGGTGCAAAATCTCGGAATATCCAGATATTCCTGCGATTTTACGCCTTGCCGGTCGGGCGCCTCAACGCCCAAAATCACCAACTTCTTATTTCGCGAACCCTTAGTGGAACGGAAATTTGTCCCAGAAGATCCGGTCACCCTTTTGCCAGTCCGGACCGAAGCGTTTTTCGCAGTAAGCGCCCAGCCGCTCGACCCAACGCGTCCAGGTGTTCTGGCCTTTGTTCCGGGCTTCCATAATGTCTTCCAAGAAGGAAGCAATATTGACCATTTCCTCTTTCGGGATATAAAAAGCGGCGCCCGCCCGAAATGATTTGACAACATTGTCCGGACTGAGCGCATGGGCGGTCAGCATTACGGTTATGATCTTTTTTCGGCTGGCGATCTCCAGCAGGTCGTATCCGGCAACGCCCATGATATCCAGAATGGCGATGTCAAATGGACGGGCTTCCAACAATTCCCGGGCTTCCTCGAAGCTGCCCGCTGTGACGACGGCACAATCGGCGAGTAGATCCTTTAGCGTGTCGAGCACATCGGGTTCGTCGTCGACCACCAGTATTGTCTTGTCCTTTATGAGGGGGTAGTCCGGCATGGTTGGTCTCCTTTTGGCCTGTCGGGTCGTTTTATTTTATGTTTTTAGATTTTATATTCATAAAAAAATTTTGGGGAAGCGACGCGGGCGAGTTTATCGCTCGCAAATTGACGGTTTCCTCGACATCGGACCCGCCTAATGCGAAGTCGGCTGTCAGCCCCTCCTGATGCCGGCCTCACCCATGCCGAGAAGGGGAAACAGAGACCCTTCAGTCGAAAAGACGGAGGTACAGCGATGTTCAAGAAAGTCCTTAAGATGCCTCGTTGAGGCCTTCGGGGTAAAGTTCACTTCTGAAGGCGACTTGGCAGACGTCATGAATCAAGGGTAATCACGTCATCGTTCATCACTTTTCAGCTTCACATATTCCGGGTCGCATCTGCAGATGCGACCCGTTTTTTTGGGTAGGCAATGGAGGAGATGGGTGGTTTTTAATGCGCGTCTCCGGCCACGAATCTTGTCGGCCCGCCGGATTGTCCACCCATTATTGGGTTTTTCATAATGTCGGTATCAGGATATCTTACGGCTACGGTCTTGACCCAGCAGGGAAAGAACGGCATCGCTGATGATTGACGGTTGTTGCCACAGAATGAAGTGACCGGCATCCGGCACGCGAATGATTTTGGCTCGACGGCCTAATTCCCTTTCGGCGAAGTCGGCGCTGGCCGGTGAGACCAGACGGTCTTTCTGACCCTGGATAACGATAACCGGCACCTGCACGCGCTGCCACAGCGGCAGCATCTCGGAGAGCTCCCTTTCGAGAGGCATCAACTCCTCATTGGCCAGGGCCAGATTGGTGGGTATTGCCCAACTGATAAACGGCCAGCTCGCCACCCGATTGTACCAGCGGGGTTTCTCCAGGGCCGGATCGATGGAGGGCGATACCAGCACCAGCCCGTTTACCAGGTCAGGGTAGTCCATGGTCAAGCGCACGGCAATCGGAGCACCCAGGGAGTGGCCGACCAGAATTGCCCGGCGCCCTTTGAAGGCATCCCGCAGCACCGGAGCCAGCAGAGCCGCCTGTTCCTGAAGTGAAGGCACCACTTGATTGTATCCCGAGCGCCCGAATCCGGGTCGGTCGACCGCGATCATGTGCGCCGCCCGCCGCAGTTTATCGTCACCTAAATAACCGCCGAAGGCCATCCAGGAACCGGGCGTGCCGTGAATGAAGGCGACCGGCGGTTGGTCCGGGTCACCGGTCTCCGCGAAAAAAATCGTTCGGCCACCGACGGCAAGCTCTTGAAACGCCGGTTTGCGATCTCCCTGCAGATTTGCCTCGATGGCGGCTTTATCGTAAGGCGGCATGTTGCATCCGCTCCACAAAATCACGGCTGCAAATATGATAAGGTTTATAGCACCCGCCTTGCTGCGATTTGGTGAAACAGCACCGAGGACTCTTTTTATTGTAAACATTACTATGCGTGTCGTTTTGACAAAGCGAATATCGACGCGAGTGGGGCTATCGAATCGGTTGCTCCATGGCGGCTGCACTCAGCCGAAAGCGCCAGAGTGCCTGGCGGTCCTTCTCTGAGGCATAGGCGATACCCACACGCGGTCCCCGGACAATATCATTTGCGGGCACATCGCGGAGGCTCTCGAACCACAGCCTTTCACCAAGGGTCACGTCCATTCCTTTCAGGGAGAGATCGACCGCCAGCGCCTGGCACAGTTTTCCCGGGCCATCGGCTAACCCCCGACCGGAACCGCCTCGTAATTCGGTCATCCTGTCGATGCCCTCCAGGGGTTTCATGGCACGCAACAGCACGGCTCCAGGAGTTCCATGCGCTTCGGTGGTGACGTTCAGCATGTGATGCATACCGTACACCAGGTAGACGTAAGCCATGCCGGCCGGCCCGAACATGACGGCATTTCGTTGTGTTTGCCCACGGAAGGCATGGCTGGCGCTGTCGTCTGCCCCGAGGTAAGCTTCGGTTTCCACGACAATTCCACTCAGCCTTTGACCCCGGATGCATCGCACCAGTCTTTTTCCCAACAGGTCCCTGGCGACGGACAGGGTGTTCCGGTTGAAAAACGAATGGTTCAAGAGTGATAGGTTATTTTTTCGTTTCTTTCTGAGCGCCTTTTTTCCTGCGGCGGCTCTTTCCGTAAGTTCCCCGGTGAATTTTTCCACGTTTCGTGCGTTGATCACCTTTTCCCATGGTGAGTCCTCCTTTGTTGATTTCAAGGCCATCTCCCGACGGTTACACGGTTGACGAGTTGCACCCATTTACTACAGCACCGGTTCTTTTTCAAGGTGAATAGCCACCCGTCTTAAAAACGTGATGTACCAATGCCTGTCCACCATGGCGGTCGAGGTGAAAAAATCAATTGGCAAAAGTCCGGCTCCATTCAAGCCCAAGAACATCTACTGAATAAGGTTTGATTGTTTGCCCAAGGTGGCTGAAGATGCGGACGACCTTGCAGGGTAATACATTGCGCAACGATGGGAAGTAACTCTTTAAAAAACCATCGTCAGCTTTGTATGGGCAGTAGAGTCGAGGATGGGCGCGGTAGCACAAAACCCCGTTTCCCATCCCCGCTCATCAAACCGGACCTGCGGAGCTACCGCATCCGGCTTTCCGACTGGATTCTCCTCAAGGCACACGCAGGACAGCAGGTCTTATCGACCTTGGCAGCATCACACCAAGTTCTCCAAACACGCGTTCAGATGGATACCGAAGGTTGCCTCGC
>JARROL010000038.1:0-14580 GCA_037383965.1 Desulfobacterales bacterium
GAGGCCATCGATGCCGGTATTCGCCTGCTGGGGGAAAACTATATTCAGGAGGCCCGTGAAAAAATCGACGCCCTTGTTGGGAGTCCGGTCGCATGGCACTTCATCGGACATCTCCAGACCAACAAGGCCCGGTTCGCGGTGGAACTCTTCGACCTGATCCACTCGGTCGATTCCCTCAAATTGGCCCGCGAACTGGACAAACAGGCTCGGCGGCAAAACAAGGTTCAACAAATCCTGATCCAGGTCAACATTGCCGAAGAAAAATCGAAATCCGGCATCACGGAACAGGCGGCCCCGCAGCTGATCCGCGAGGTCAGCCGCTGCGACAACCTTTCGGTCAGGGGACTCATGACAATGCCGCCTTTTTTCAACGCTCCCGAAAAAGTGCGGCCCTATTTCAAGGCTCTGCGGCAACTGGCTCACCGCATCGGGGTCATGAACATCGAAGGGGTGACGATGACGGAGCTATCCATGGGAATGACCGGCGATTTCGAGGTGGCCGTCGAAGAGGGGGCCACGATCGTGCGCGTCGGCACCGCCATCTTCGGAGAGAGACAGTGAAACTTCTGCTTCATATCTGCTGCGGGCCTTGCGCCATATACCCGATACGGCTCCTGCGCCAAGAGACGGCAACGGTCATCGGTTTTTTCTACCGGCACAACATCCATCCGTATTCGGAATGTCTCCGGCGCCAGGAGACCCTCGAGGACTATGCCGAGCAGATCGACCTTAAGGTCATTTACCAGGAGGGCTACGATCTCGAAGGGTTTCTGCGCAATGTGGCCTACCGCGAAGCCAACCGCTGCACCTATTGCTATCACGACCGGCTGCACAGCACCGCCTTGATGGCCCGGCACGGTAAGTTCGACGGTTTCAGCACCACGCTGCTCTACAGCAAGTTTCAGAAGCACGAGACGATCAAATCAATCGGCGAGGCCGTGGGCCGGTCGGTCGGCGTGCCCTTTTTCTACCGCGATTTTCGCCCGGGATGGAAAGAGGGCGTCGGCGAATCCAAGCGGCTTGGTCTGTATCGCCAGCAGTACTGCGGGTGCGTTTACAGCGAAAAAGAAAGATATTACAGGCATAGGCTTTAAGCCTGTCCATCGCCCTTTTCGCAATCGACGTTTACGGACTGAGCCTGCCGTCGTTTTTCATCTCATGGCCGCTATTTTCGAGAATGCCGACCCTGCTGGCCCTGGTCTTTCTGGCACTTTTCGTTTCCTATCTGGCCGTCGTCTGGGGATTCGCCTTCGACGCTCACCGGCGCCTGTATGGATCGGATATCTCCCGGTCGGCCTACGTCTGGTCCCAGATCTCTTTTTCGGTGCCCGTGCTGCTGCCCTGGCTGGTGCTCTCGGCCATCACCGACCTGATCAACGCCCTGCCCTTTGAGTGGCTCAAAAACCAGCTGGCGACCACCACCGGATCGGTCGTCTATTTCATGTTCTTTCTCGTGATCGTGGCGGTTATCGGTCCGGCCATGATTCAGAAGTTTTGGCGCTGCCGTCCGCTGGAGGACAGCACGATGCGGCAGCGGATCGAGGCCCTGTGCAAAAAAGCGAACCTCGAATATGCCAACATTCTCTATTGGCCGATATTCGGCGGTCGCATGATCACGGCCGGCGTCATGGGCCTGATAAAAAAATTCCGGTATATTCTGGTCACCAGCGCCCTCCTGAGCAGCCTTCAGCCGGCCGAGATCGATGCGGTCATCGCGCATGAGATCGGACATGTCAAACGCTACCACCTGGTGTTCTACCTCGTCTTCTTCGCCGGCTTCATGGTCCTCACCTATGCGACCTACGATCTGATATTCTATGCCGTCATTTACACCGAGCCGATGTTTCAATTTTTCAGCCGGTTTGGATTCAACCCGGTGACCCTGACCTCCGTGTTTCTGAGCGTGAACATGGTAGTGATCTTTCTGATTTACTTTCGGTTCATCTTCGGGTACTTCATGCGCAATTTCGAGCGCCAGGCCGATGGCTACGTCTACACGCTCTTCGACACGGCCCAGCCGCTCATCAGCACACTCGAGAAAATCGCTTACACCAGCGGCCAATCACCGGATCGCCCCAACTGGCACCATTTCAGCATCAGCGAGAGGATCAGTCATCTGGCCCGCTGTGAAATCGATCGCAGCACCATCGATCGGCACGATCGTAAGGTCAGAAACAGCATTCTGGTCTTCGTCGCCAGCATGGTACTGGTGGCCGCGGTCGGCTACGGTCTCAACTTCGGGGAGACCGGCAGACAACTAAGCAGCCACTTCTTCGAAAAAATCATCCTCAGGGAAATCGAAAAGCATCCGCAGAACCCCAACCTTTACAAAGTGCTCGGCGATCTGTACTACGAAACCGGCAACCTCAGCGGGGTTCAGCAGGCCTACGAGGCCTCCCTGAAACTCAATCCGGAAAATCCTCACGTGCTCAACAATTTGGCCTGGCTGTATGCCACCGCCGAAGACCCGCGTTTTCGGAATCCGGCCCGGGCACTGGATTTGGCCAAGGCCGCCGCTGGACTTTTAGAAGAACCCCACATTCTCGACACGCTGGCGGAATGCTACTACGTCAACGGTCAGTATGCAAAGGCCCTCGAAACAGCGCGACGCGCCCTGCGGTTGGCACGCGAGAATCGCACCTACTATCAGGAGCAAGTGGAGAAGTTCAGAAAAGCGGCGGGACCCTCGGCCTGACACCCCATCCACGGGGCGGAAATCCACGGTGAGAATAGGAAACCTTCAGATTTGGCCGGGTAACCGTATTTTAAGGGTTATTTGTCAAACACTTCTCAGCGGGGAAGTTCGACGCGGTGAAAGGACTCGGCCAGTTCGAAGGACTCTCCCTCGGCCATTGACCGACAGCGCTGCCGCAGCCAATCCTCGAGGTTGGAAACGCCCAACTCTCTTACCTGACTCGCATGGCAACGCAAGGCGGCCAGTTTGAGTGCGAAAGTGGCGCTGATGTCGGAGCGGTAATTGACGTCCTCTGCGGCCCAGAAGAGCAGTTCCTGTACTTTATGCGGCTCCAGTCCCTCGGCCAGCATGTCCGGGTAGGCCAGATGGTCCCGGGCATAGGGAAATACCGCATCCAAAACAACCTGGCCGGCGATGCGGTGGTCGCGGTGCCAGACGTATCGCTTGTAAGGATCCGAGCTCACCACGGTGTGCGGCCGGTATCGTCGAATGACCCTCACGATCTTTTCACGAAAGGCGGGCGTGTCTTCCAGCCCCTGGTCGGGCATGCCGAGAAAATCGACTGCAGCCACCCCGAGCAGCCAGGCGGCGGCCATTTGTTCCTTCTCTCGAACTGCGGCCAACTCTTCCGGAGTCAGGTTGCGGTCGGTGGTCCCTTTTTCACCGCGGGTGCACACCACGTAGACCACCTTTTTGCCGGCGCGGGTCCAGTTGGCCACCGTTCCGGCCACACCGAACTCGGCATCGTCCGGGTGAGCCGAAATCACCAGCATATCGATTGACTCTATTTTATCTTTCATGGAATAGCTCCTATTTCACACACCCCGGCATATTCCGCGACCAGCGCTGCCGCAACCTTCGACCAGCTGAACTGCATCACCGACGCTCGAATATCGGCGGCGGATGCGGTTTTTCGGGCTTTGTTGGGTAGAAAGGCTTCGATTGCGTCAGCAAGTAAACGAGGCGCAGACTGGGTCACCACCTGCCCTGTTCGTCCCTGTTGCAGAATGCTCTCCATGGCCCCGACCGGAGTGGCCACCACCGGAGTTCCGCAAGCCAGGGCCTCGAGGCCGACCAGACCGAAGCTTTCATAAAGAGACGGCACGACCAGCACGTCGGCGGCGCTGTAATACGGCGGCAGTCGATCCTGATCAATCCTTCCTGCAAACCTCACGGTATCCTGCAACCCGAGGTCACGGGCCTGTTTTTGGAGCCGTCGTGTCGCGGGTGACGCCGGACCGTCCCCACCGACAAGCACTAGCCGCAGTGAATCCCTCCACCGAAGATACGTCATCGCCGTCACCAGACGGTCGATGCCCTTCACCGAATCGAACCGGCCGACGAAGAGGACGATCGGTTGATCGGATGCGAACCCGAGCCGACGTCGCGCCACTGTCGTGTCTAGCGGGCGGAACAGGTTCAGATCGACACCACAGGGGACGACACCGATTTTATCCGACACGGCATCGTAGAGGCGAATCAACTGCACCTTGTCTTTCGGTGTCGTGGAGAGAACCCGTTCACAGGTTGCTGCAAGATTCTTCTCCGTGGCGATGCGCAGCAGCGGCTCGGGCTCTCCTACGCCGATGCTGTTTTTAACGGCACCCAATGTATGAAAGGTGATGATATGCGGCCGCTGCCAACTCTCCCGGGCCATCTCCCCCAGCGAACCAGACAACCAGTAATGACTGTGAATCAGGTCATAGTCGAGAAAATGACGGTTTCGAAACGACTCCAGCGCTCTGTGGAAATCCGCTGTATGCCGGTAGAGCACATCCTTGGGGACATTTCTCCCGTTTCCGGTGCTCAGGTGAACGAGCCGCACGTTTTCAGCCAGGTCGGTGACGGGCTCGCCGACTTCAGCGGTCCGCCGGGTGAATATGTCCACCCTGTGGCCCATTTGCCCCAATTCCCTGGCGGTCTCCCGGATATATACGCTCATGCCGCCGGTATCCCTGGTGCCCAGAGGGCCGAGCGGACTGGAATGGACACTGAGCATCGCAATCCTGAGAGACTTCGTCTGCATTTAATCTAATTCCATTTGGCCTAATTCTTTGAGGATTATTCAAAACGGCAAATGATCAGTTCAGCGCGACCTGGCAGCGGTAAAGCGGCAGCGGCCGCCCACCGAGACGCTGCTTGTAGGCTTCACCGCCTTTTAAGAAGTCGTAGGTCCTCAAACCGGTTTCGATCGCGTCACGGATGCTGAGAACCTTGCTGAGATACCCCACGCTTAACGCCGCGAAGAACTCATTGTAAGCATTGTTGTATAGGTGACGGCAAGACCGGTAGTCGAAACAGATAACCGCGGCTGCGGGTTCCGATTCGATGGCGACGGTGAAGAGCTTGAAAATGTCAATTTCGACCAAGGCTTCGGCCATCGTTTGAAAAAATGTGCTCATGTCGGGCGTCATGAAAGCGGCCTTGTCGGGGCGGTTTTTCTTGAACAGCCGCACGAAAGTGTCCATTGCTTTGGCGACGTCGACCGGCTTTTCAGCGATGCAGAGTTTGGGAGCCACGGCTTCCCGCAGTCGCCTGAATTTGCGCCGAATTTCGTGCCGTTCCTTGCCCCTCAGGTGCTGTAGGTAGGCATCCCAGCTCTTCGGCAGATCCACTACCATTGCGACATCCTGCGGGGTGGCGGAAAATCGTAAGTCCAGCTGGGCCGCCATATCGGCCAAAACACGGATGACCGCCGAGTCGGCTCTGACGGCATCGAGCACCAGATGAGCTATCCCCTGCCCGCGGAGGTCTCTGACGAGGGCAGGGAAAAACGCCGCTTCCTCGCCGGGGGCAACGACAAAATCAAGGTAATCACAGATGGCGGCATCCCCCATAAAAAAAGCCGTTCGGCTGCGGATCATCAGCGGCGCGATACCGATGACCGTGTTGCGGTTTCTCACCGAGCGCAGAAACGGCGTCATCTCCCTTCCGAAACAACGCCACCAGGCGTTCAGCCAGGCCGGCAGCACGAAAAGACAGTCCCAGTCGAGGCGCTGGCTTGGGTCGGACCACAAATCGGCCAAGCTCGTCAGGCTCTCTTCCGTGACGCTATAAGTCGGATACAGGGAATTCGGCATCTTGAGACCAGGCCGTTTGGGTGCCATCGGCTTATCTACAGGTTTTATTTTTAACGCTCATGGCCCTTAAGCCATCACCGGTTAAGGTGAACGGGTGCTGAGCTTCGAGTTTCAAATTTCTATTTATGGTGCTGTTTTACGGCACGGTCACGGACCGCCCGCTGCGGACGGCTTCCGCGAGCGCGTCCAGGACCGCCAGGTTGGCCACGCTCTCGGCGACTGGATACGCCGGTGCAACGGCGCCCCGGACAGCATCGGCAAAGTGTTCCACCATCAGCCGATATTCATCCGCGCCCGGGATAACGATTCTCTTTCCGGCTTCCTCGGTTTTCCCGCGCAGCCGGAACACGGCCTCCTTTTCCCATGGGATGAAGGCATCATGGGGCAGGTCGATGGCGCCCTTATTGCCGATGACGCTGTAAGTCTGCTGCAGCGCCGATACAAAACTGACCTCCAGGCTGGCCAAGCCGCCGCCGGCAAAAGCGAGACTGCCCACCAGGTGCAAATCGATACCGGCGGCGTTGACGTCGGCTTGCGCCTGAACCTTCAGCGGTTCGCTATCGAAAAGCCAGCGCGCCAGACTGACGCCGTAGCAGCCGACATCCAGAAGCGCTCCGCCGCCGGTCGCCGGATTGAGCCGGAAGTTGTCGCCGCTGCGCATCAGTTCGTCTTCAATGTGGAAGCAAAAAGCCGTCCGCACCATACGCAAGGTGCCGATGGCACCGTCCCTGACCATCTGTCGGATGCGGCGGCTGCGCGGATGGAAGCGATACATCAGGGCTTCCATCAGCGGCAATCCCGATGCCGCGGCCGCAAGCGACATATCCTCGGCCTCCGTGGCGTTGCAGGCCAACGGTTTTTCACACAGAACCGGTTTGCCCGCAGCAAGGGCCGCGAGCGTCCACGGCCGATGCAAATGATTCGGCAGGGGAACATAGACCGCATCGATTCCAGGGTCATTCAAGAGGTCTGCGTAGTTGTCGTACAGACGGGAAATCCCGTTTTGTTGGACGACCTCGTGCGCGGTTTCCGGTGAGCGGGTGGCCAACGCAACGACGGTCCCGTTGCGGGACTTTTGAATGGCCGGTATCACACAGACGCGAGCGATGGTGGCATTGCCCAGGACCCCCCAGCGAACGCGCTCATTCATCCACCACCTCCGGCCGCCCCCCGGCTGCAGCCGACCGTTTGGCCGCCTCTAGAATCGCCACCACCCGCACCGAATCCGACAATGGCGCTACCAGCGGTTCGCCCATCAGTAAGTGGTCGGCCAGATTTTGATGGAAAAGATAATGCTGCCGGACGGGTTGCGCCAGTCTTTGGGGAACGATTTGACCGGAAGCATGCCGGCGGTAGAGTGTCAGGTCCGGTGTCATTTCGGTAGCCGGAATGTCATGCCGGTGAAAATAGAGCACCGGATCAACGCTGTAGGTGGCGATATCCTGCCATTGACCCAGGATGGCCCCTTCAGTTCCCAATAGGTACCACTTGGGCTTGCGCACGGCCGCAATGTCCGAATGCACGAATTCGGCCTCCTTACCCCCGTCGAATCGAATATGAATCCGTTCCTGGTCGGCGTTGGTGACATCATGCCAGACGCGTTTGTGGCTGGTGCTGCTGACCGCCGCCGCTTTTTCCGGCATCAGGCTCACGACCCAATCGAGGTAGTGAGCCCCCCAGTCATAAGCCGTTCCGCCCGAAATCGGCGCATGCGAGTGCCAGTATCCGCAGGGGTGTGAAAACCCGCCCACGAAGGTCTCGAGGTAAAAGAGGTCGCCGATGAGCCCCTCGTAAAGGGCGTGTCTGATGGCCAGGTAGTCGACGTCCCAACGGCGGTTTTGGTGACAGCTCAGGTGGAGACCGTCGGTCTCGGCCGCGCGGACCAAGGCGTGCGTTTCGTCTCGACTCAGGGCCAACGGTTTTTCACACACCACATGTTTGCCGGCGGTCATCATCTGCAGTGCCAGCTCGGCATGGGTGCTGGGCGCTGTGGCCACGATCACCAGGTCGACCGCCGGATCGTTGGCCAGGGTCTCGGCCGTCGTATGGGTTTTCAGGTCGGCAAAGTCCTGCCCGGCCTGCTCCAAGCGTCCCGGATTCACATCGCAGACCGAACGCAACGCCAGGCCGTTCGTGTTTTGGACCCCCAAACCGTGATATCGGCCGACGGACGGGGCGTAACCGAGGATACCGACCCCCAGAGGCCGATCGGGTTCGGCCCGTCCGGTAACATAACGGATCAAACGATAGAGGACCTGCTGCAAGAAAGGATTGTCATACGCCTGAAGGGTGGTGGCGGCCACTTTGCCCTTTCCCAGCGGCCGGCACACCACAACCGGATTGTGGCGATACTGCCAGTCGGCGTAGAGGAGGACCTCTGTGTCCCCGGCGGTAATGTCCATGGGACGGTGCACACTTTTCATATAGACGGCATCCGGCAGGCGCACCGCCAGCGGGTGTTCCGGGTTGCGAAAAAGAACCCGAAGTTCGCCTGAGGGTCCGGGCCGGCCGCAGCGCACTCCCAGCAACTCCATCAGGGGCTTGCCGTCGGCCGAATTCTGCAGCAGCCACCCGCCGCCGGCCTTAACAAAATCTGTCAACGATTCCGGTGGTTCCGTTTTTCCCGTCCCTGCGGCGGTCACCACCGCATCGACGTCGCCCAGATCTCGTGGCACCTTCGGCATCACCGTCAGGTGCACATGCGGCATGGCGTTCAGATACGCCAGCAGCGGCGCGCAGGCGGCCTCATCCTCAGCTGCCACCAGCACCGAAAAAGAAGGTTGAACGAGCATGGCGTAACCCCTTTAAAATCATGTCTCGGAAGCGGCCGCCAGACGCCAACGGACTCCCTCAGGGGCATCTTCGACGATGACGCCGGCGCGCAAAAGACAGTCGCGAACCGCATCGGCAGCCTCCCATTGTTCGTTGTGGCGGAAGGTCGCCCTTAATGTCAGGAGTTCCTCGACCAGCGGCGCGATGCAGGCGGCTCTCTCAGGCGGTTCCGATTCCAGGGCCGGTCCGAGCAGAACGATCAAATCCCGCAGGACTTCCCGTCCCTGTGAGATGAACTCTTCGTTCTCCAGATCCAATTGGGCTTGCCAAAGCGTGCGGTCCAGTTCCAGCAGAGCATTGACGATGGCCTTCGGATCTCGCCGCCCGAGCCCGTCGAGAAAAGACGTTCGCAGTATATGAATGGTATCCCAGAAGGAAGGGGGCGAGGCCTCGCCGGCTTCCGGCGGCCTTTTCGTGGCTGGAACGGGCTGCGGCGCCCGCCTCGGTGCACCGGCTCGTCCCTGCAGCACGTCGATCGAAAACCGATCCCCTTTTTCGAAAATCTTTTCATCCCCGGCGCTGCGCAACACCGCGCGGCCGATGCCGGCGATGCGGGCTTCCTCTTTTTCGAGGTCGATGATGCAGGCGGTGTGTTCGTCGAGGCCGAAGATCGACACCTCTTCCGGCAGAAGTGCCGCCAACTTGTCGAAGCGGGGTTTGCCCATGAAACAGAAGCGGGTGTCGTGCGTACCGCCTTCGGCGTTGTTCCAGTGCGGCACCACCACCAGGTCGAAACCAAGGGGTCCGAGAATGTTCATCCCTTCGACCCAGTGCAGATCATGGCCGACCTTGTAGATTTCGTAGACCGGCAGGGTCATGCGGCCCACCGTGAGGGCGGCCGCACTGGCCGCCACCAGGCAACCGCCGTCTTGTATTCTTCTGACCAGGATATCCGGTACCGGTGTCGGCCGCAGTTGGCGCACGGCGTAAGTCGGGCTTCCAGGTCCGATCAGGATGTAATCGGCCTCCCGAAGCCGGTGAAATGCCTTCTCGGCCTCGTATGGCGTAAGCCCCTCGTTGGATTTAAAGGAGGCGACGATGAGCGGTTGCCGAACGTGGAGGCGAAAATACTCCACCGCCCTGCGTGAGATCTGGTCGACATTGAGCTGAAACCCGGCCGGGGTGTCGAGAAAGACCGCCCGCGGCGCGGTGCCGAAGCGCGCCAACTGCTCCTTGTGAACCTCGACCATCGTGGCGGTGAGCTCGCCGGAGCCCATCAGTACAACCGTGCCCTTCCTGGAGGCCATGAGCTATCCTTTTATTACTGGGAAAATGGGTTCGTGCCGGCGTGTTAGGGTCCCAGAAAAAAATAATTCCACATCTTGCTTGTCTTTTGGCCCGTCTACTACGTTACATCCACCGACACGTATCTCGATATGCGCCGTTGGATGTTCCTCGTAGACGAACCCAAATCCGGCGCAATCTTGTGGAATTATTTCTTACCGTGACCCTTAAACGGGCAACCGGGTCGGTTTTTAGGATCGACGTCGCCCCGCTGTCATTTGTCCGGCTTGTTGCGGTTCAGCATTTTGGTGTAGGTGATAATTTTCCGGCCTCCTCCGACAATCAGAATCAGTGCCATGAGGTAGAAGCAAAAGTAAATGAACCCGGCGGCGGCGGCAAATTGCTCGATCCGGGTTATTTTCGGCATGACCTGGGGAATACGATACAGCACGCCGATGCCGGCCAGCACCAGTGCAACCCCCCAGGCCAACTGAATTCGCGCCTTACCGTCGCTCATTTGAAATCAGGCTTTCTTTTTTCTAGGAAGGCGCGGGTCCCCTCCGCGGCATCCCCGCTGGCCATGCAAAGGGCAAAGGCATCGATTTCGAAGTTGCACCCGGTAACCAGATCCGTCTCGGCACCGGTATTGACCGCCTGCTTGGCGGCCCGCAGCGCCACTTTGCCCTTGGATGCCATCACGCGCGCGGTTTTGAGCGCCTCTTCCATCAGCGTTTCGGCAGTACACACCTTGTTGACCAGCCCGATCCGCTCCGCCTCGGCCGCCGTGATCATCTGGCCCGTGAAGATCATTTCCTTGGCCCTGTTCTTGCCGATCAGCCGTGGCAGACGCTGGGTACCGCCGAATCCGGGTATCAGCCCGAGGGTAATCTCGGGCAGGCCGAACATCGCTTTCTCGGAAGCGTAAATGAAATCGCAGGCCAGCGCAATTTCACTGCCGCCGCCGAGCGCATACCCGTTGACAGCGGCCATCACCGGGATCGGCAGGAGTTGCAGCCGACCGATGACGTCGTGGCCGGTTTGAGAAAACCCTTTGGCCTGCAAGGCATCGAAGGTGGCCAGTTCGGTGATGTCGGCGCCGGCGACAAAAGCTTTTTCTCCGGCACCGGTCAGGACCAATACCCGAATGAGGTCATCTTTGGAAATTTCCTCCAATGCCCGATCAAACTCCTGAAGCAGATCGATGCTCAACGCGTTCATTGCCTTCGGTCGATTGAAGGTGATGATCGCTATGCCCTCTTCGTCCGTTAGAATTATGTTTCTGTACGCCATCTTCTCCCCTCGCACCGTGCCGGTTTCAAGATCCATCGATAGATAAATTTTCAATTTAAATATGGATAATGAATCGAGGTGGTTTTGTCAAATCCAAAACCGGAGTGAAGCGTCATGCAGGTTTCAGGAACTTCACCTTTCACCGACGATCGATAAAGCGATGGCGCTCAGAATCAAGACGCCACCGATCAGCTTTGCTGTGGTCAAGCCTTCGTTGAATAGGAAGTAGGCCATTACCGTGCTGCCGACCGGTTCGCCGAGGAGACTGACGGCGATCAGGCTGGTGCTGAACCACTTCAAGGCCCAGTTGTAACTCGAATGTCCGATCAGCTGGGTGATCAGGGCCATGGCACAAAAGCAGGCGTAGGTGGAACCGGAAAATCCGGTGGCCGGCAGGCGCAAGATCAGCACCAGGAGCCAGAGGAGCACGGCAGCACTGGCGTAGCAGACGCAAATGTAAGCCAGCAGCGAGAGCTTGCGGCGCAAGTTGCGTCCCAAGAGCAGATAAAGGGCGGCGCAGACACTGCCGGCAAGAGCCAGCAAATCTCCCAGAAGCGCTTTTCCGCCGGTGGCAAAATCGCCGATGCCGATAATGATGCCGCCGGCGACACTGATAAGAATACCCAAAGCCACGGCCGGCTTTATCCGCTCGCCGGTTATCAGCGGGGTCAGCAGGCCGACCCACAGGGGATTGGTATTGACCAGCACGACACTGTTGGCCACCGAAGTGTAACCGAGGGAAGAAATCCAGGTACCGAAGTGGAGGGCCAGAAAAAATCCGGACAGACCGGCCAAGGCGAGCTCGAGCCGGGTGAGCGACAGGAGTTCGGCCCTCACTTTGAACCAGGCCAAGGGCACGATGATCGCACTGGCCAGACCGACGCGGTAGGCGGCTATCACCAGAGCCGGCGCATCGGTTGCCAGCCGAACGAAAATGGCGCCGGTCGAAACGGCCAACACACCCGCAACCAGGGCAAAGTAAGGGTTGAAGGCCGGGCCGGTCAGCCGCCGATTGCAGGCTTCAGGCATCGTGATATCGGTTTACGCTTCACCAGGCTGTCGTCCTTCGAGACGGAGAAAAGGATATTTTGGCGCCAGGATTATGGATACGAGAATTTAAGTCTCATTATAGGATTTAAGATATAGGTTTCGGACTGTGTTCGCGGTCGTCGACGTATTGCAGTACAGCCTTCTCCCTCGGGCCTTGCCAAAAACCGTTATCCTAGCGCCTATGGACACTATCCCTTGGACCCAGCCGTCGGCCGTTCATCGACAAAGGCGGTAGGATTCGTATCCTTTATGTACTTCTTGAGGCCCAGAACGATGCCCTCGCACAGGCGGTCCTGGTATTTCGGGTTCACCAGGCGCTTGCACTCGCGCGGGTTGCTGATAAAAGAGGTCTCAACGAGTATCGACGGCATCTGGGCCCCTAACAAGACGTAGAATGGGGCTTGTTTAACGCCCTTGCTCTTGATCTGGGAGTATCTCTTGCGCTTGAGGTGGGTGGTCAGGGTGTCCTGGACGGTGGCGGCCAGCCGACTCGACTCGTTGATCTTGGAGTAGTGCATCAGAGAGAAAAGGATCTTTTCCAGATCGCTGATGTTGTTGGTCGAAGTGGCGTTTTCCATGGCCGCCACGCGCTTGGATTCGTCGTCGTCGGCCAGGTTAAGGAAGTAGGTCGAAATCCCGAAGGCCCTCTGGTTCCGGCTGGCATTGGTGTGAATCGAGATGAACAAATCCGCATCTTTGGTGTTGGCGAAGGCGGTACGTTCCTCGAGGGTCAGATAACGATCGTTGCTGCGGGTCAAGAGAACCTCACAGTGCAGCTCATTTTTTAATTTCACGGCCAGCCGCTTGGCAATCTGCAGCACGATCTGTTTTTCGTGAACACCCTTTAGGTAGCCTGGCGCGCCGTAATCCTTGCCGCCGTGTCCCGGATCGATCACGATCCGGCGCACGCCCAGCGAAAGCTGGCGGGCGATGTCGCCTGTGGAAGCTTTTGGGTCCATTTTCGCAATCGTGCGATTGACCGGCCGCGGCGATTGGGTTGCGGACGCTCCTCCGCCGCCCTTGAGGTCTATGACGATCCGGAAGGGTTCATTTAATGAAAACACCTTGTAGCTCTCGAGAGACTTGATGTCGACCACGACCCGCACCGAATCGGGCGTGTACTGCCCCGCGCGGGCCAGTTTGAGCAGGTCGTCATTGATGGTGATGATCCGGTCGATGTCTTCTCCCAGTCGGCTGTTGCGCAGATCCACGTATAGACGCTGGGGCTTGTGAATGGACGGATCTTTTTTCAGCAGGTTGTAGTCGAAGTCCGTCTCGCGGTCGGTGTCGATCACCAGGCGGGTGTAGTTCGGGTTCGACCAGAACCGCAGCCCGGTGACAAGGGTCGTACCATCGATCGGAGGCACCGCTTCGCCCGCTGCCCCGGCATTTTTATCATTGCCTTTCCGGTCGGCGGCAGCTGCGGTGCCGACGCTGCTGATGCCCTTCAAGGCCTCCTGGGCTTTGATGCTGACGTCGCTTTGCGGATAATGGGTTACGACCTGCTGCAGCCGATCGATGGCCTGTCGGCGGTCCTTGCGGTTTTGGGACCATTGGTAAAGCTCGTGGTACAAAGTACCGATCGTGTAAAGGCCGGCGGCCGCCCTCGGTCCAGCGGGAGCCTGTTTGTAGGCCGCTTCGAATTTGTCGATGCACGCGATCCAATTGCTTCTGAATTTCTGTTTTCGGGGTGAATTGTGCAGTTCTGCGGTGCAGGACTCGGCGCTCTGGTACAGCCGATCGTCTGCCGGCTTCGCCGCCTGCGACGCAGAAAGGGCGGCATTGCGACCGTTGACGACGGCGATCGCTTTCTTGGCGCGACCGGCATACCGGCTTTGCGGGAAACGATTTTGGATCCGTTCGAAATGATCGATGGCTTCCCTGATATCCGCGCTGCGTCCGGAATGCCGGTAGAGCTCGGCGTAAAGAGTACCGGACATGTACAGACCGGCAGCCGCCCAGGGTCCCTCGGGAGCGTGCCGATAGACGGCCTGGAACTTTTCGATGCACGTCATCCAGGATTCGCGGTATTTTTGGGCCGAAGGCGTGTGGCGCAACTTTTTGTAACAGGCCTCGGCTTGGACATACGCATCGCGGGCGGTTTCGGCCGATGCCGCTGGCACACAGCAACAGCACCAGAACAAAAGGGTCGCGACGACCAAAAGTCGAATGGGGAGGGTACTTTTTACCATGCGCTATCCCGATCCGCCTTTCGCGAGTTCGCAGAGTCTGTCCAAACAGTTCAGGGCTTCCAGAGGTGTAAGGTTCGTGACGTCGATGCGGTTCAACATGGTCAGAACGGCATTTTCCGGACTGTTGAACAAACTCAGCTGCACCGCCTCTTTTTCGGGTCTCACGGCTTTGTCGCCGCTTTCCGAGAATGAACCCACCGGATGGGCACCGCTTTCG
>JARROL010000039.1:0-22121 GCA_037383965.1 Desulfobacterales bacterium
GGATGTCGCACGAGAAAAAAGCGGTGTCGTATCGGACGGAATCAAGTGGTTTCCGCGGGCCAAACCGCTGAAAATGGTGCGGATATTCCGGACCCGCTTCCCGTCCCGTCGAGAAGCCCATGCCGAACTGCAGCGCGTCATTACCGTCGCCACCTACTTGGGCCCTGAGGGCTACGCCCGTTCCAATGAATTTCTTGTCAGCTATCTCTGGGAGGCCCACCAGGACATCCTGCTCTGTGGACTACAGGAATATGTCGAAGGGCTGAATATCGAGCCCTGGGGATATCTCAACGCCGACCGACTGGCAGACAACCTCCTACGGCCGCGCCTTGGCAGCCAAGCCGCTCCGACACTCGAACGGGATGCACTGGTGACCCGCATCCGCCGCAGCGCCAAGACGTTTACCGGCCACATCAAACGAATGATTCGCAAGACCGGTTATATTCCGGACCTCGCCGGTGACGGCAACCTGATTCTAACCGACGCTGGCGACATAAAGCTTGTGGACATCAACAATATTTCGCCGGTTTCCTTTGGGTCGCACATTTATATCGATGAAAAAGGTTATCCGGTGTGCGATAAATCGGTCGAAGCCCTTGCCGAAATCGAAAAACGCCTGGCCTTCAGGATCCTCGACTTGCAAGATCCGATCTACAGGACCTATCTCGATTCGGGGCGTATGGTCGCCGTTAGTGACATCGAACGGGAATTTCACCGCACTACCGCAGGTGACCAACCCTACCGGCCGGACTGAGCAACGGAATTTTTCGCCGAAATATAGAAATCCGGTGCCGGTCACAGGGTTGCAAAGTCCGATGCGCTTCAAACCACCTAATTGTAATCGTTTACAGGGTGCCGCAGATGCAAGGCGTCGGGTGCGCAGACGGTCTTTTATACTTCAAGTGCCCGCCAACAACGCAGATGCGCTGTGAACGCTTACAGAAATCCTAATGAGTACGCCGGATAACCGGGAACCGCTTATGACTGGGCAAAGACTGAATTGACATCCCTCGGAATTGTATTACCCCATCAGGCATCAGAGCAGTCGTTGAAGTATTCCAAAGCGGCCTCGATGGTATCAAAGAGCAGCCAGTTCTGCCATACGGTTTCATCGGCTTTTTTCCTGGTCTGCCGTATGGCGGTACCACCGTCATATTCAAAATGATCGTCGTAATTCGGGTAAATTGACTGCTTTGTCATGTTGGACCTCCTGTTGAATGAAAGCCGAAACCAATCCCGGCAGCGATTCGCAGCGCCGACCGGCGACAAAAAATACATCAGCCCAGATCGTCGATATGCAGCGCGCGTCCGCAGCTCGGACAACGGGTGAGCACCCGTCCGGTGCGGTAGACGGTCGACCAAAAAATCGTGCCGCAATTCCTTTCGGTCAGCAGTTACTGAACCCAGACCGGAAATCCGCAAGTACAAAACCGCTGTTGCATCTTTTCTCCTTTCCGTTAATTTAACTTTATAATTTGTTAATTTTTATAAACATTGGGGTGTTTTTCAACGCGTTTGACCAAAATGGTGTCGTCAACACCCACGGCAAAAACGGCGCCGGATAGGATATCCTTTTGCGACTCGTCGATGAGGACACTGTCGCCGTCCTTCAATTCGGGCTCCATACTGTTGCCGAAGATGTCCATAAGAACCATCCTATCCGTGTTGCCCTTGGTTCGCAACCACTCGGTTTGAAAGGCGTAATAGCCCTGAATTTCAGCGCCGATCTCGAAAGAACCGCCACCTGCGCTAAGACGCGCCTTGACCTTGGGGACGTGTTTAAACTTTATTTCCTTTTCTCGGTCTGCTTTAAGGAAGGTTTCGCCCGTGCCTCTTTCGAGCCAGTCCGGATTGAAACCATAAATTCGATAGAGGTGAAGAACCCAATTAGCCGGTATCGAATCTTTCTTGCGCGCCTGGGTAATGGCCGAGCGGTTGATCCGAAGCACGGAAGCCAACTCGGTTTGAGTTTCCAACCCGGTGGTTGCAAAAACACGCTTTAAAAAGGAATCGAAGTTGGAAAGCGTCACCCGTTTCCTCCACAAAAATCGGTTGATGACTCCAAAGCCGACAACAGCGGCATGCCGTGTCGTTTATTTAAATAAACACATTGCTTTACTAATTGCAACAGTTTTTTTGGCTTTTTTTCAAAAGAGATGAAATACAACTACAGGGGGTGCGCATTTTTGACGGGGGGAGTCGGATCACCACTGGGCGAGGACGAGGGGGTCCGGCGCTTTTTATATGGCACCTGTGAACCCGGCCGCGGTCGGTGTTCGGCCATGTAAACGGGTGTCTGCGACGTTGCCGATTCGGGGTTAAACGGATTCCTGCTTGGTTCGGTTAAAGATGTCCTTCCACTGAGCGTAAGGAATGACTCGGATCTCTTTGAGGTCACTGGCTGGTATCAGACCGACGGTTGAGTTCGGTAGATAGTAGCCCTGTTGGCCTTTGTGCGGGCCTTCTTCGAGCACCCAGCCGTCTTGAACGGCAATCTTTTTTCCAACGATTTTCTGAACATCATCGGAATTGTAGTGGGTCAGATTATTCGGTTGGAATATGGCTTCGAAGTACATCATTGTTCACCTCCCCAAAAAATAAGCGGTACCTTTTCCGGCCCGCTGTCCGTTAAATTGCCAGGTTGTTTTTGTACCGCTTGAATGGATATGGGCGTTCGCGAGTGGTTTTGATGTTAATGCAAACACGCTATATTCTTAGGGTAGCCCCGGAAAGAAAGTGGCTCTGTTTTTCGATTAGCACGAAATTTAAAGGCAGCCCCAACCCATTGAACATCGTTGGCGCTGCCTTAAACATCTTAATAAATAATCACAGAAAACCTGGGATGTCAAATAAAAATTGACGGAAAACGTCTGTGATGGTTATGTTGGCACCTCTTGTCCTTCTGTTCTTACATTTTGTAGCTGAGTCGAGCTTATGTCGATCCGTTTGATTGCAAGAGACCTTTATCGCCTCATCCGAAAAGTTTCAGAACTTGAAAAACAGATAGATGACGCCCCAATGGGGAGACAGGAAGCGATGGCGGATGAGCTTCGCAAGGCCAAAGTCGAGCGCGATCGTCTCCAGCGGGCACTGGACGGAAGCAAGGAGAGCCCCACAAAAAGTTATAGATGACCGGAAAGGATTTCCCCATGAACCTTTTGTCACCCTTTAGTTTCGCCCTGCCCACCCGGATCGAATACGGAAGCGGAGCGGTTGAAAAACTCGCTGACGAGCTGGACCTTATCAATGCACGGCGTGTCATGCTGATCACCGATGTCCGGCTCGCCTCTTCGGGTGTTTTGTCCCGATTCACCACTCATTTGGCCTCAAAACGCATCTCCTACGACATATTTGCCCGTGTTGAAGCGAATCCCAAAGATTACAATGTCGAAGAGGGGGCTAAAAAAGCGGCATTCGATAAGCCGGACTGCCTGGTGGCCATCGGTGGCGGCAGCCCTATCGACTGCGCCAAGGCCATCAATGTCGTCGCAGCCAACGGCGGTCAGGTGCGTGACTTCGAAGGATATGGAAAAATTCAGGGCGAGGTCCTGCCGTTGATCGCGATCCCGACCACAGCCGGCAGCGGCAGTGAGGTAACCTTCAGCGCCGTTGTCACGGACAGCAGAGAGCATTTTAAATTCAGCATCAAGGATCCGAAAATCGCTCCCCGGGTTGCATTGGTGGATCCTGAAATGACGCTGTCAATGCCGGCCGCATTAACGGCCGCAACGGGCATGGACGCATTGACCCACGCCATCGAAGCCTACACCGCCAAGGCAGCTGAGCCTCTTTCGGATGCCGTCGCCCTGTATGCCGTCGAACTCATCACCACGCATCTGCGAACAGCCGTTTCCGACGGCCAAAACATCGAAGCCCGTTCGGGCATGTTGTTGGGAAGTCTATTGGCTGCCATAGCCTTCAGCCATTCAGACGTGGCGGCGGTTCACTGTATCGCCGAGGCTCTTGGCGGTCAATACGATTTGCCGCACGGCGTATGCAACGCGGTGACGCTACCGGCAATAATGGCATACAATCTGACCTACTGTGTCGATCGATACGCCCGCATTGCCTTGGCAATGGGATCGGGTGACGGAAGGGTCGAGAGCCGGGCCCGGCAAGCGGTGGCCGAAGTAAAAAAATTGGCCGCCGACATCCACCTGCCCGAGTTCAGACAACTGGGCATCAAGGAAAGTGATTTCGAAAAACTGGCCAATGACAGCGCCGCCAACGGCAGCAATCGGGACAACCCGAGACCCATGGAAAAAGATGATTATCTCAAAGTTCTCATGGAGTTGAACAAAGCCGCGTGATGGGTTACTTCAAACTGATCGTCGCCGACAGTTTCTCGGAGAGCGCCGCCATCGTATATGGTTTTTGAATAAAGCCTTGTGCGCCCTGCTTGAGTATTTCCTGGGCCGGTCCGTTGAGGGCGTAACCACTGCAAACGATAACCCTCAGATTCGGTCGTGAAGCCAGCAAGCGCGGATAGATCTCTTTGCCCCCCATGTCGGGCAAAATGATGTCGAGCAGCGCCAAGTCAATCTGACCATCGTAGCTGTCGGCGATGCGCAGGGCTTCTTCTCCGCTGCGTGCCGCCAAGACGCGATAGCCGAGATTTTGCAGCATCGAGCTGGTCACATTCAGAACCATTTCTTCATCTTCGATAACCAGAATCGTACCAGAATTCTCCATATTCAGTACCTTTACCGGTTTTATCGGAGGCGTCTCGCCTCTGATTGCTGGAAGAAAAATTTTTACTGTCGTCCCCTGGTGCGGTTTCGAGTCGACGGAAATCCAACCCTCATGATTTTTTATAATGCCGTACACCGAAGCCATTTCGAGCCCCCGCCCCTGGAACTTTGTGCTGAAAAACGGCTCGAATATCCGTTGGCGCGTATTTTCATCCATCCCCTTTCCGTTGTCCGTGACCGATAATACAACATAATCGCCGGGGACCAGGCCCGTAGTCATTTTAGATTGTTCAGTGGTGATGTGCTCGTCCCGGCATGAAATCAACACGTGCCCGGTCTTTTCTATCGCCTCCGAAGCATTCGACAAGATCCCGGACAGAACCGTCTGCATCTGTGTAACGTCTATGGTCACGAGCGACACTTTTTCGGGCAGATCGGTTTCGACCGTTATGGTAGGTTTGAGAGCATGCTCGACCAGAGGCAGGGTTTCCCTCACGAATTCGATCATCGACACGTGGCTGACGCGGTATTTACCGCCCCTCGCGTATGCCAGCAGTTGTCCCGTCAACTTCGCCATTCGCTGGATCGAATTTTCAATCGGCGTAAAATATCTGCTGTGTTTCTGCCGGTCATGGTCATCCAGTTTCATCAGTTCGATATTGCCCGACACAGCCGACAAAAGATTGTTGAATTGATGGGCGATACCGCCGGCCAGAGTTGCAATGGCTTCCATTTTGCGGCCCTGTTCCAATTGCCCTTCGAGCCTGCGCCGTTCTTCTTCGGCGCGCTTGCGTTCGGTAATCGGGATAACCAGTTCCAAGGCTGCAGTGACGTTTCCCTTCGCGTCCCGGATGGGTGTGGCGATAATCTGGGAATAAACGACATTGCCTTGGAGGTCCCGACCGGTCTGTTCGTGAAGTGATTCTTCTTTTCCGTTATCAAAAACCTCTCTCGCGCCGCACCCGGGGCAGACCTCGTCGGTTTTATTGAAAGCATTCCGGCAGGACTGGCCTTCGATGGCGCCGAACATTTTTTTCAAAATTTCATTGGCCCACACAACGCGGTAATCCCGCGATATGACTGCAAGGCCGGCACCGACGCTGCGGGTGATCCTGTCCAGCATATCCCGCTCGACCCTCAGGGCCTCCTCCGCCTGTTTGCGCACTTCGACTTCATTTTTGAGATCCTCTCTGGCCTCGATCAGCCGGGCCTGCTCCTTTCTGATGATCTCCTTGGCGGCCTTTTCTTTTTCGGCCGTCGCCTGAAGACCGCGAACCAGAACCGATACCGTTATCGCCGCGCCGGCATTCAAGGCCAGAAAGTTTGCCCCCGCTGCGACGGCACGCGGCACAGAGCTGAAAAACGGCTGTCCGTCACCCAGGTGGCCGTTAAACGTCAACCATCCAATCACGCTCAGTGAAAAGCCATTTAAAACGACGGTAAGTAGAGCAGCCTTCAGGCCCAGCAGCAAACCGCTGAATACGGCAACCGTGAACAGCCATGCCGGCCCACCGCTTAGCGGGCCGACGCTGACCGTTACCCAGATGCCGATTGCAAGGGCCACAATCAATATGCCCGCTGCCCGCAGCTCATAGGACCAGTTCCTGAAAGCGACCAGAACGACGACGCCCAGATACATACAAATATCGAAACCCAGCAAACCCCAGAGCTCTTCATTGATGGCCAGAGCGAGTGCCGGCACCAGCGCAACCAATCCCAGCACTAGGGCAGCGCCGAGGAGCGTGTGCAGAATACATTCGCGCCAGTAAATCAGGCCGTCTTCACGGGAAGAATTAAGTGGATAAAGTTTCTGTATAAACGCAGACGCGATGGACTTGACCGTCATCGGTAGACTTTCGGTGCCATACGAGTTGAGACGTTCAAGAGGACAATGGAGACAGCTTCGTCATGCATACTGATATCCTGTTCGCATATCGATCGAATGCAACGATCGGGAAACGCGGACAAATAGACCTATTCTATACACCGATATGACAAATAAACGCAATGGGTAAGTTTTGAAATCATTGACTTTTATGTCACTTTTGATATGATGAGCTCGAATTCGGTACAGATCGTTTATATGGGGAACAGGTGTGCATCACCTGTACTTATTTCAGGTTCCGACCATGACATTTATCGAAGACCACATAGAAAAAAATCAAAACAAGGCCGATACGCTCCCCATCAAGTCCGCGGTCACGTCAGACGAAAAACAGCTGCTCTACACCGTTTTCGAACGTCACAAAAGAAAGAACCTCGTCAATAAGCGCATCACCCGCCTCATTCTCATCGCAGCGGCCTTCGGATTTCTGGCCGCAGTGTGCGCCATCCGGTTGTTCCCGATGTAAAAAGACCGGTTTTATCCTTTCTGCCTCAGGACCCGACGCAACCGAAGGGTGACGGTTTGCAGAAAGAACGACAATTCCTTCTTGAAGTTCTACCCGGTTTCATTTACATCGCATCAAATACGGAGCTTTTTCATGAATCTGGAAACCTACGGCACCTTTGTGATCGCGGCGATGGTCGTGCTGGTGATACCCGGGCCGACCGTCATCCTGGTGATCAGTCAATCTGCCGGTCACGGCCGTCGCGCCGTGTTACCGCTTGCCGCCGGGGTGACACTCGGCGACTTCACGGCCATGGCCCTCTCCCTTCTGGGCCTTGGTGCTGTGTTGGCCACATCGGCCGCTCTGTTTGCCGCACTAAAATGGATCGGCGCCCTATACCTAATTCACCTTGGCATCAAACTCTGGCGCGGCAATCCAAAGCAGCAAGTGTTACCATCATCGTCGGCAGCGGTATCGAGTCGCCGGTTCTTTGCCAGTGCCTACGTGGTGACCGCCTTGAATCCGAAGAGCATCGTTTTTTTCGTCGCCTTTCTGCCTCAGTTTGTCAACCACCATGCGCCGATAGCTTTACAGCTCATCGTCCTGGGGGCCACATTCCTGATTCTTGCGGCATTGAATGCGCTATTGTATGGCTTGTTCGCCGGACGGCTGCACGATGTCCTTCAAAAAGAGGCGGCGCACAGATGGTTCAACCGCTGCGGCGGTAGTGCTCTGATTGGGGCCGGTATTTTTACAGCGGTGGTCAATCAATCATCATGATTGCTGCCGAGATCGGGGATCTTTGCCGGCTCAGGAGGTAGAGGGGCGGCAGAGCAAAAAGTTCACGGCCTTCATGCTCATGGCGACGATGCGGTCCTGGTTCAGCACTTCAATGAGCGAAAGCACAACGCCGCGGTCCGGTTTTGAGCGTGAGCGGTTCGTTTTCAGGATGGTCACCCGCAGAGAAAGTGTATCACCGGGGCGCACAGGCACCAACCAGCGCAGCTCGTCTACGCCCGGCGAACCGAGGCTGGCCACGTGAGACAGGAAGTTGTCCACGAACAGCCGCATCATCAAAGCTGCGGTGTGCCAACCGGATGCGATAAGCCCGGTGTAAATTGTTGATTTTGCAGCCTCGGGGTCGGTATGAAAAACTTGGGGATCGAATCGCCGGCCGAAGGCGATAATCTCATCTTCTTCGACCGTGATCGTGCCGAACTCATGGATCGTTCCGGCCACGTAATCTTCAAAGTAACGCCTCTGAATCGACACCAAAAACTCGGACGACTCCATAAGGGCCTCCCCACAAGTCTTGAATTGTTGCCTTTTAAACGAAAAATATATTAAAAAGCACAAATGGTCAGAGGGTCATAATGGCTGACACGCCAGACAGAACGACCGGCATAAAGTTGCTGATTCAGAACCTTAAAAAGGAGATTCGCATCCCTGAAAACCTGGAGTATTACTCAGAAGAAGACTACCAGGAAGCCGTTGTTCAGCCTGTTGAATAAATGCTTCAAGGCTGCTCTCTGACCGGCTTCAGTTTCTCAGCGCTTCAGAAACGCGCCGCATGGCCTTCTCGACGTTTTGAGCGGAGTTGAAAGCGCTGATACGGATAAAACCCTCGCCGCATTTTCCGAAACCGGCGCCGGGCGTGCACACGACACCGGCCTTTTCCAGCAGCAGATCGAAAAATTTCCATGAATCTGTCCGTCCGTCTACCCAGATGTAAGGAGAGTTCTCTCCACCGATGCAGTCATAGCCGAGCGCCGTCATCTCCCGGCGGATGACCGCAGCGTTGCTCAAGTAATAATCGGTCAACTCTTTGGCCTGGCGGCGGCCCTCTTCGCCGTATATCGCCGCGGCGGCTCTTTGGACCGGGTAGGACACGCTGTTGAACTTGGTGGTGTGCCGTCGGTTCCAAAGGGCATGGACCTCATGCTCTGCGCCCGCAGTCGTGTACGCCCGGCAGGACTTGGGCACCACGGTAAAGGCGCAGCGTGTGCCGGTGAAACCGGCGGTTTTGGAAAAGCTCCTGAACTCGATCGCCACCTCCCTGGCCCCCTCGACTTCGTAAATCGACCGCGGAATGGCATCGTCGCGAATAAATGATTCATAAGCGGCATCGTAGAGAATCAACGCCTTGTGAGCTCTGGCGAATTCGACCCACTGTTTGAGTCGAGGCTTATCGATCGTGGCCCCCGTGGGATTGTTCGGAAAACAGAGGTATATCAGATCGACCGGTTCGGTCGGCAGATCCGGCACAAATCCGTTTGTGCGGTTTCCCTCCAGATAAACGATGCCATCGTAGCGGCCGCCGCTGTGGCCGCCGGTGCGTCCGGCCATCACGTTGGTGTCGAGATAGACCGGGTAGACCGGATCGGGGATGGCGATTTTAATGTCGGTTGAAAAAATTTCCTGGATGTTTCCGGTGTCGCATTTTGCCCCGTCGCTAACAAAAATTTCATCCGGAGTAATGTCCGCACCTCGGTTCTGATAATCATGGCGGGCGATTTGCTCGCGCAGGAATGAATACCCCTGTTCGGGGCCGTATCCGTGGAAGGTGTCGTCAGCGGCCATATCGTCCACCGCCCGGTGAAGGGCTTCGATACAGGCCGGTGGCAATGCCCGCGTGACGTCGCCGATACCGAGTTTGATGATTTCCCGTTCCGGATGTGCTTGCTGGAATGCGGCCACCCGCTTGGCAATATCCGAAAAGAGATAGGATGCTTTAAGCTTCAGATAATTTTCGTTGATCCTGATCATGGTCGCTCCTCTGATATCGTGATTTCTTCAAACAGTTCTCTGGGTGCACCGCACACTGGACATCTAAGCGGCGGCTCGTCTCCGTCGTGGATATAGCCGCAAATGATACACCGCCAGCGTTTCATCGCCATTTCCGACCCCTCTCGCTTTGTCCGAATATCGGATTCAATGCTGATGACCGACGGAGAAGCCATAGCACACTTTGCCGGACGGTAAAACACGTGTGTTGTCGGGAGTGCCTGTGCCGGTTGGAACTGTAATGGACCGAAATTTAAAAGTGCTGTTTCATCAGTGACGAAATTTCAGCATCCGAGGGCAGGGCAGAGGCACCGAAACCCTGTGTCGAGAGGGCAGCGGCTGTCACGGCAAACCGGCCCGCAGCGATCAGGTCGCCGGATGCGATGTATCGAACCAGGAAAGCCGCAGAAAAAACATCGCCGGCGCCGGTCGGATCGACCATATCTACCTCCGGGGCGGTGATCTGCGTAAAACGGACCCCGTCATAAAAAAGGGCGCCGCCGGCGCCTCTGGTGATGATGACCATTCTCGGTCCCATCCGATGAAGAACGCGCCCGGCGGTTTCGCCGTTAGCGGTCGACGTGATGACGGCCGCCTCCCTTGCGTCAACCTTCAGGATATCACAATGCCTGAGCGCCGTTTCGGCTTCGGGTGTCATCCGAAGAATAACGTCTCCGGCAGTGGAGAGCTGCCGGAGAAATCCCTGGGCATCCAGCATCAGGCACCCTGCGCGGGGCGTCCGCAAGATGGCCGGATCGACTTCCTGCAACACCGGGCCGACGAGCAAGCCTGTCGCATCGAATGCGGCTTGAGGAACATCAGCACGCTGAATGTCAGCGCCGGGACAAGCTTTCTGTTTCCGAATACCGGCCGAGTACGTATTCTCGAACAGCGTCACCGGTCCGGCATCGGAAAAATACCGGACATCCACACCGCCTCGGGCAAGCCGGCGCTTTATTTTATCGTCGCCTATTCCGACAACCGCTACCCGGCGGCCCAAGCCTGCCAGAAACATCGCCGCATACCAAACGGTGCCTCCCAAGGCCTGCACGGTCTTCTTATTTATCGAAAGGGTGTCATGAGTCGGATTACCGATCAGATACATCATAAACGGATCTTTTGACTTTCATACTCTTTGGACGTAAGCTGAAAGCACTCTGTTTGCGCTTCCGCAGAGAAATATAATCGCGCCTGATTTTCGTGTGTGAAGAATGTACTGGTTAAAAATAACCGCACCGCATTGTAGGATCAAGACTCAGGTTGCTCAACGCCCATTTGGCGAGAAATTAGGTGGCAGAGCACTTAACCGTATGAACACGGAAGGCACGGATGTCGTTCATATCGCTCCGCCTTTTGGCCCCCAGTCTCAAGCTGTTATGAACCGATGACTTTATTGCGAAAATAAAACTTGAAACTCAGAACCCGAGACACGGAACCAGTTGTGGCTTAAGGGTCATGAGTGCTTAGTCGTTAAAATCGATGATATCCTTTAACTGACAAAACTGACTTAACCGACTCAACTGACACAACTGTTCGAACACGAAAAGAGAATATTCATGCACCGTGGCGGCCGGCAGAACCATAAGCGTTTGACAGATGATGGCATGCAATGATTTTTCAGATTGACAACAACAATACGTCCGATCCTCACGTCAACCTGGCTTTAGAGGAATACGCCCTGCGCCGCCTCGACCCGGACCGGACGTATTTTATGATGTACGTAAACCAGCCGGCCGTTATCGTCGGCCGCCATCAGAACATCCTTGAGGAAGTCAATCTGCCCTTTGTGGACCGACGCGGTCTGCACGTGCTGCGGCGTATATCGGGCGGAGGAGCGGTCTATCACGACGAAGGAAACCTGAACTTCAGTTTCATCCGGCACCACGACCGCCGAAGCCTGATAGACATCAGCCATGTCCTTGAACCGGTCCGCTCTGCGCTGTTAAAATTGGGTGTGGCTGCCGAATTCAATCATAAGCACGACCTGTTTGTGGCCGGCAAAAAAATATCGGGCAATGCGCAGTTTTCGAACACCAAGCGGATCATCCTGCACGGCACCCTGCTGTTGAAAAGCGATCTCGTCTCGCTTCGCCGGGCTCTGCAAGTGACCAAAGGCCACGTCATTTCGCGGGCACGCCAATCGGTTCCGAGTGATGTCGCCAACATATCAGATCATCTGCCTCCCGGCACCGGCATGGATGTGATTCAGCAACAGCTGGTCGACGGCATCGCCAAGCGGGAAGGGGGAATGCAAAAAATCCCTCTTCCTGACCATGTATGGAATTCGGTTCGCCGCCTTTCCACGGAAAAGTACCGGTCCTGGGAATGGAACTTCGGCAGGGCGCCGGCTTTTCGTATCCGCCGCAGTTGTCGGACGCCTGCCGGTTATCTGGAAACGATGATCGCGGTGGAAAGCGGCTGCATCGAAGGCATCCATTTTGGAAAAAATAACACTGCCATCAGCCATGCGGCACAATTGGAAAGGCGGCTGATGGGCACCCCCTACCATCGGGATGCCATTCGAACCCGTTTGTCTGGCGTCGATGTGGGATGTTTCGGAACGACGCTCACGGCAAACCAACTGGCAGAGCATCTCTGCGACAAAGGTATCTCAGGGCTCGACCCCGGTTTACAAAGTGTCCGACGTTTCCTATCTTAGTGGTTTGAAAAGAACAAATCAGATCGTCTACCAATGGCACAAAACCCAAACAATACTGGAGCGTCATTTGGCGGTCAGCAGAATTATATCGTTGGAGGATAATTGAATGCGACAACTGCTGCGGATCACCTTGTCAATACTGCTATTGACGGCAAGCGTTCTCGGCTCGCATGCCCACGCAAACCTTGAAACAAACATCGATGTCGAAGAATTTTCGCTGGAAAACGGCATGCTCTTTCTGGTGGTCAACCGCCCGGCAATGCCCCAGGTAGCAGTCCGGTTGGCTATACGGGCCGGTTCGGCGCTCGAAGAGACAGGCAAAACCGGCATTGCCCACCTTTTGGAACACATGATGTTCAAAGGCACAAAGAATTTCGGAACATTGGACCGTGCCAAGGATCAGGAACTCCAGAAAGAAATCGAAGCCGCCTATCAGGTGGTTCTGCGGGAGGAAGAATCCCGCCATCCAAATCGGGAACTCATTCAAGAAAAGCTCGCAGAGATGGACACCCTGCGTAGTGAGGTCCAACGTATATTCGTGCCGCAGGCCTTTTCTTCCCAATTGGGAAAAAACGGTGCCGTAGGCATCAATGCCTTTACAAGTCAAGACCAGACCCAGTATGTCGCATCGGTGCCGTCAGACATGCTCGAGCAGTGGTTCTCGATCATCAGTGAACAGATCTTCGAGCCTTCCTGGCGCGAATTCTATGTCGAAAAAGAGGTGGTCCAACGAGAGTGGGCCTTCCGCTATGTCAACAATCCGGCCGGTGCCGCATGGCTCGATCTGGATGCCACCGCCTACACCGCCCACCCTTATCGCAATCCGACCATCGGATGGCGATCGGATATGGAAAACTTCAATACCACAGACGCCATGGCGTTTCACCGCCGGTACTACAATCCGACCAATGCCGTCTGCGTTCTGGTCGGCGACCTGAGTGTTGAAAAAGCCCGCCGACTTGCCAAAATATATTTCGAAAGATATCCGAACGGAACCCGCAGTCCCGAATCCGTCACAAAAGAACCACCTCAGGAAGGCCCGCGCCGCAGCGTGCGGCATCTCAAGGGGGCCCGGACCCCGCTGGTGCGTATCGGTTTCCATGGGGCCCTGATGGGCACCGAGGACTTCTACGCGCTGGATGTCATGACCATGCTGCTCAGCCAGGGGCGCAGTGCCCGCATCACGCAAAACCTGATCAACAAGGGTCTGGCGGTCGAGGCTTGGGCCGCCAACCCGGACAACCGCTATGGGGGAATGGTGATTCTCGGCGGATCGCCCAACGAACCGCAGAATCTCAAAAGCGACAACCCGGCGGAAGAGGAAAGAGGCCGGGCCTACCTTGACGCCTGCCGCGACCTCGAAAACCGGCTACTGGCAGAGGTCGAGGTTCTAAAGGACCAGCCCGTCACCGACCGGGAGTTGGAGCGCATCAAAAAACTCAACCAGCGGGCTTTTATTGAACGGATGCGAAGCAATGAAAGCTTGGCCTCGACGTTGGCCACCCTTGAAGTCCAGACCGGGTGGCGATATCTGAACACTTACCTCGACAACATCGCTGCGGTAACGCCGGAGGATGTACAGCGCGTGGCACGGACCTATATTCGTAACGAAAACCAGACCAGTGTCTATGTCATCCCCGGTGGTGAACCGGACAAACCGCCATCAGAGTATAAAGAAATTAGGTCAGTGGGCGCCAAGGCTGCCGCTCGCAGTACGCCTCCGGTCGATCTCTCCAATCACTCGATCTACCCCACTCCTGCGGGCTGGCGGCATCCGCTCTCTTTCGAGCGTAAACCCGTTAAAGTGACCTATCCCCAAGCAGAGTTCGCCGCGGTCGGCGGCACGACCCTGTTTTTCATGCGGGATACCGAACTCCCGATGATCGATCTGACCCTACTGGTGAAAGCCGGCGACGTCGACATAGACCCCTCCAAAACCGGGTTGGCTGACCTCATCAACGGCAGCCTCGTCAACGGCGGCACCGAACGGCATACGCCGGAAGCGTTGGCCCAAGTGCTGGATGATAATGCCATCGAGGTGGCACTATCGGTGGGCGAGGAAGACACCACCATCCGGCTTTCGGTTCTCAAGGATGAATGGGAGAATGGACTGGACCTGCTGAAGGAAATTCTGACGCAACCGGTATTCCGGCCCGATGTGGTGGACGTTGTAAAGGAGCAGTCATTGATCGGACTGAAACGCCAGGGAGAGAACGCCCAGGCAGTGGCCATGCGGGAAGGGGCGATTTGGCATTTCAACGGGCACCCCTATGGCCGTGATCCCCTCAAGGGGCTCGAAACGATCCCGACGATCGAGCGGGAAGATTTGAAGCGTTTCCTGCGCACCTACTTTGTCCCGTCTAATATGGTGGTAGCTGTTTCCGGGGACATTTCCAGGGAGGCCGCGGTTGCCGGCGCCGTACGATTGATGAAGAGTTTGCCCACCGGCCAGGCGCCCGAACGGCGTTTGGCGGACCCATCAGCGACCCCTGCCGTTCTCGCCCTCATACCCAAAGCGGGTCAGGTTCAGTCACAGGTGGTGCTGAACCTGACAGGCCCCAAGAGATCGGACCCTGCGTTCTGGAAGCTGCGGCTGTTGACGGACATTTTCGGAGGAAGCGACTCGTTGATGTACACCCGGTTGAGGGATGACCTGGGCTTGGTCTATTCGGCAGGGTTTTTCCAAACCTATAAGTGGAATGCCGGAATATTGATCGGATACATAGGGTGCAAGGGCGACAAAACCGGTATGGCGATCGCCGAGACCGTTGATATCATGCGGGAGCTTAGACGAGGAATTCCACAAGACGATCTGAAACGCAAGCGCCTAGAATCACTCAACAGTTTTGTGTTTAACGTCGACACGCCGCATGATCTGGTGACAACGTATGCCCGCTACCGGATGCGCGGGGAGCCGCTGGACACGCTCGATCGAATTCAGGACGCCTACATTGACGCCAGCACCTCTGAACTCGAGGACCTGGCGCGACGCTATCTGGACCCAGGGCGCATCCAAGTGTTTGTGGTCGCGGATAAGACGATTCCGGTAAGTCGGGACCACAACGGCGTGCAGACCCTGGAAGAAGATCTCGATCGGCTGGCCGCACAACTCGATCTGCCGTACCGCGAAATCGAGCTGCGTTAGTTTACGACCGGCACTTCAATGAATCGGATTTTTCCTTCGCACTGTGAACGATCAGTCGCTGAGAGCCATGCACTCAAGACAGAGCGCGTACGCACGGCCGGGATCCCCGATCTGGAGGACGGTTTCGATCTCAGGATCATTCAGTGCAAACCCGAAAGAGTGAAGGACCTTTTCCGCCCGGAGACTCTTGGCTCCGGATACAAGGATGCCGATCAGCCGGCTCAGACTTTTGAGCAGGCGCTCCCTGGCCGTCAGGGGCTGTTTCAAGACCACTATATCGTATTTCTCAAGCTTGGCCAGTTTCGCTGCGCTTTCGACAGCCGGCGTCAGACCTCCGAACTTGTCGATCAGGCCCAGACCCTTGGCGGTTTGAGCCGCCCAAACCCGGCCCTGAGCTACTTTTTCCGCTGCCTCGGGGGTCATGTTGCGCCCCTGGCTCACTTGTTCGATGAACCGTCGATAGCCCCTTTCAATCTGGAGCTGCAATGCATCGGCGAGCAGCGGATTGAGGGGCCGGCTGAGATCGAAAGCACCGGACAGGCGAGTTGTTCCGACACCGTCCGTGTTGATCCCGATAGCCTTAAGCGTTTTGTCAAAGGTGGGCAGGGCGGCAAAGATTCCGATAGAGCCGGTGATGGTCGTGGGTAGGGCCCATATTTCGTCGGCCGCCACCGAAATCCAGTAAGCACCCGATGCGGCGATCGAACTCATGGAGACGACGACCGGTTTACCGGCTCCGCGCGTCAATTCGAGTTCGCGGCGAATAATCTCAGAGGCCACAGCGCTGCCGCCGCCGCTGTTTATTCGCAGCACGACGGCTTTGATTTTTTCGTCCTCACGCGCCTGGCGGATCAGTTCTGCTGTCGATTCGGCGCCGATCCGGCCGGTCGGCTGCTTGCCGTTCATAATGATACCCTCGGCCACAATCAGTCCGACCCGGCTGCTCTCCGTGAGAGGGCGGCGCACTTTTGGGAGCATACTTGAAATGTACGTGTCGAACTCAATTTTGTTGTAACTCTCCCCGTTTTCATCTTCTCCAACCAAATGGATAAGTTCATCTCTGATCTCATCCCGGGTTTTCAGGTTGTCTACCAGACCGGACGTCAGTGCCAGTCGGGCGGCATCACCACCATCTTCGGCAAGGTTGCCATCCAGATTGTTGATGTAGTCGTCGATTCGCTCTGCCGGCAGCCTGCGCAGGGCGGCCACATCCGTCGTATAGGCCTCCCACAGCGTGTTCAGCCAGGCCCGATTGGATTTCCGGTCATCCGTGGACATGTCGTTTCGCATAAAGGGCTCCAGAGCCGATTTGTAGGTACCGACCCTGAAAACGTGAAAATCGACGTGGAGTTTGTCCAGTGCGTTCTTGAAATAGTGGCGGTAAATCCCCAAGCCGCCCAGCCATACCTGTCCCATCGGATGCAGGTAAAGCTGATCGGCATGTGCGGCCAGATAATATTGGCGCTGATCGAAACTGTCACCGAAGGCAAATATGGTTTTTCCGTTGGCCTTAAACCGCTTCAAGGCCTCACCGATCTCCTGCAACTGGCTGATTCCAGCCCCCTCCAGTTTCTCGAGGTCGAGCACAAGGATTTTGATTTTCGGGTCATTCCCGGCGGCATCGATACCATCGATAAGGTCTCTGAGAACCGTTTCGGCTCCCGTTGTCGTGCCGTAGAAGCGATCGACAAGCAGCGTTTCGGTAGATTGCTCGACGATTTTTCCAACCGGTGCCAATACCAATGCGGCCCCCGATGGTAAGCGATCTTGAATGCCGGACAAAAGAATGACGATCACCAGCACGACAAGGGCAATAAATAGCAGGTTCAGGAATACCCGCCGAAGGACGGTCACTCCTTTCCAGAAAGTATTTAATATCCGGCCGATGGACTTTAGAACCATTCGCATTGTTCCCCTTTCCCTTATGAAACTTATCGGAGTGTCAATTTCATCATTTTTACACGTTAACCACGCTGTCCATGAAAACAAGCTCATGCGCTTCGCAGATTGCTGCCACCCGGGCCCACACAGAAACCAGCGACCCACTTATTACTTTTTATAAAAATATATAAAAATAATGTTATTATGTATTGACAAAATGAAAAATAAATTTAGATTTAAGTCTAAAACAATTATTTAAACTCGATTTGTCTGGTCGATCAAAGGCAATTTCGGATTCTATCCGTACAAGGAGGTATATTCAATGAATAAAATAATAGGAATCGATCTCGGCACCACCAACTCTTGCGTCGCCATAATGGAGGGAACCGAGGCAAAGGTCATAACAAATCCCGAAGGCGGACGAACCACGCCGTCTATTGTGGCGATTACCGAAGGCGGTGAGCGGTTGGCGGGTCAGATCGCCAAGCGTCAAGCCATCACCAATCCAGATAATACGGTTTTCGGCGTTAAACGGTTGATCGGCAGACGATACGATGCAACGGAAGTCCAAAACGACATTAAAAATCTGCCGTATAAAATTGAAAAGGCCGCCAACGGTGACGTACAAATCAATCTCAAGGGCAAAGCTTACAGCCCGGCTGAAATTTCATCATATATTTTGGCCGGTATGAAAAAAGCGGCCGAGGAGTTTTTGGGAGAACCGGTCACAGACGCCGTCATCACGGTTCCGGCCTATTTCAGCGACAGCCAACGCCAGGCGACAAAGGATGCCGGTAAAATCGCCGGTCTCAACGTCCTGCGAATCATCAACGAACCGACGGCAGCTTCACTGGCCTATGGCTTGGATAATAAAAAGGATGAAAAGATCGCGGTGTTCGATCTGGGTGGCGGTACGTTTGACATTTCCATCCTCGAAATAGGTGACGGTGTGTTCGAGGTCAAGGCGACCAATGGCGACACCCACCTCGGCGGTGAAGATTTCGACTTGCACTTGATCGATTACCTCGCCGACGAATTTAAAAAGGATCAGGGTATCGATTTGAGAAGAGATAAAATGGCTCTGCAACGCCTCAAAGAAGCCGCCGAAAAGGCCAAGATGGAACTATCGACCGCCTTCGAAACCGACGTCAACCTGCCGTTTATCACGGCCGATGCCAACGGTCCCAAACACCTGAACTTGAAGATCACCCGCACGAAATTCGAAAACCTGGTCTCGGACCTGCTCGACAAGTTGGAAGGTCCGTGCCGCATGGCGCTCCGAGATGCGGGCCTAGCGGCTACCGACATCGACGAGGTGGTCCTGGTGGGCGGTATGACCCGCATGCCGGCGGTGCAGGAACGCGTGCAGAAGATTTTCGGCAAGATGCCCAACAAAGGCGTCAATCCGGATGAAGTCGTTGCTTTGGGCGCCGCCATTCAAGGCGCCGTGTTGAAAGGTGACGTAAAAGACGTTCTCCTACTGGATGTCACGCCCTTGTCTCTCGGAATCGAAACGTTGGGTGGGGTCATGACCAAGTTGATCGAAAGGAACACCACGATACCGGCCCAAAAGAGCGAAATCTTCACCACGGCCGAGGACAATCAACCGGCTGTCTCGATCCATGTGCTGCAAGGTGAGCGTGAAATGGCGATCGACAACAAAACGCTGGGCCGCTTCGAGTTGACGGGGATTGCACCCGCGGCCAGGGGCGTACCGCAAATCGAGGTCGCCTTCGACATCGATGCCAACGGCATCGTTGAGGTTTCGGCCACCAACAAGGCCACCGGCAAGGCGCAGTCGGTCAAGATCACCCATTCTTCCGGTCTCAGCCGTGAAGACATCGACCGCCTGGTCAAAGAGGCCGAACGGCACACTGAAGAAGATCAACTCAAGCGTGATCGGGTGGAGGCCCGCAATACCGCCGACGCTTTGATCCACGCCACCGAAAAGTCACTCGTGGAGTTGGGGGGCAAGACCGGTGCGGAAGATCGGTCAAGGGTCGAAGAGGCTATCGCCAACCTGAAACGGGCCATGGACGGCACGGATACAGACGATATCAAACGGCTGACCGAAGAATTGCGCCATGCTTCTCAGCAGCTTGCAGAGGGGGTTTATCAACAATCAACGGCTGCTGGAACCGGTCAGGGTCGCGCAACTGAAGGACGCAGTTCGCAAGCCAATCCATCATCAGCCTCGAACCGTGACGAAGAGGTTGTGGAAGCGGAATACGAGGAAGTCAATTAATGAAAGGGGCGGCGATTGTAAACCGCCGCCCTTTTCGGTTTAAATTTTCTGTCAATTTACCGGATAGTCTGCTAAATACAATTATTACGGTGGCAATCAAATAATTGTAATTAACATTCTATTACTTATACTTTAAAACTAACCGAGTAATTGCCAATTGTCGTCATCATCGGACCAGGGGAGATGTGTAAATGAAAGATAAAACCAAAGATAACCAGCTCCGCGACGACATGTTGCCACAACCGTCTTCCCGGGACCTGCGAGGTCGGCAGTCGGTGCGGGCCACGTTCAAACTGACGGCCAGAGCCATTGAAACCATGAGTGCCGTATCGATTCACCTGGGTATCAAACAGAAGTCCCTTTTCGATCATCTGGTGGATGATATCAAGGCGCTGGAAGTCATTGCGCGCGAAGTCCAGACGACAAAGTTCGACGAGCCCAGTCGCGTACAAAAAACATTTGTCCTCAGCCGCCGGACACTCAACAGCCTGGAGCTGGCCTCGGTAAACTTTCAGACCCCACGCGACGCGTTAGTCGAGTACTCGATCCAGCGCCTGATGCCGGTCATCACAAAAGAAAAAGAAAAGCACCAAAGGCGCAAGGCTCTGCTGAGCCGCATCAATGGATTCCTTGAAAGCGGTGAGCAGATAATGCAAGAAGCGCGGGAGTGGCTAGGAGAGGAGGACCCGGTTTTCGATGAACTTTCTCGGGCGATGACGGTTTTGTTGAATGCCCGCGACGACATCGCCGCCTTCATCGACAAGGGAAAGATCATCGAAAAATTTTAAAATTCTGCTCTTCTTGAACCTTTTTCCCACCCCGTTACGCTGCTATCGGCGAAGGCGTGATTTTTTTCTTACGACTCTGTAGCACTTCCCATCGCCCCAATCCAGCTGTCCATTCTTTTGCTTGACAGAAATTCGGAGATACCTACCTTTTCTTTATGAAATTTAACGGTACTCTATATACCCAATGGACAGGTCATCTTTAACCGTTTCCTTTTCGATCAAACCGGATGCTTGCGTCCAAAGGCGTCGCCAAACCACAAGACTGTCAATAAGCCATGTTTCCACGAAAAGCGACCAAAACCAAAAACAGCCCGAGCTACTCGATTGCCTGGAAATCGCGCATGTCCGACATTGATCGGTCGGCATGGAATGCGCTCGCGCTGCCGCTTAAAACCCCGCTTCTGGAGTGGGATTGGCTGCATCTGCTTGAAGATTCGGGCAGTGTACGGGCAGAAACGGGCTGGCTGCCGATACATCTGACGGTCTGGTCGGAAAGTCAACTCGTCGGTGCCGCCCCGTTGTACGCCAAGGGGCACAGCGACGGTGAATTCGTTTTTGATCATGCCTGGGCTCACTTGGCGCAGCGTCTCGGAATTCGCTACTATCCCAAGCTGGTCGGGATGAGTCCTTTCTCGCCGGTGGTCGGTTACCGTTTCCTGATCGATCCCAGCGCAGATGCCGCTCAGGTGACGCGCTTGATGGTCAACGCCATCGATTCCTTTTGTTACACCAACAAGATCGTCGGCTGCAGTTTTCTGTTCGTCGATCCGGAATGGAAGGCACAAATGGAGTCGCTGGGGTTCATCGCCTGGCAGCATCAAAGTTATGCATGGAAAAACAGAGATTTTCACTCTTTCGAGGACTACCTGGCGGTATTCAACACAAACCAGCGCCGCAACATCCGCCGTGAGCGCAGAAGCACAGAACGTGCCGGAATTTGCATAAAGCCGTTGACCGGCGCGGAGATCCCCCGCCGATTATTTCCATTGATGTACACCTATTACAGCCGCACCAATGATCAGTACGGCCCATGGGGCTGCAAATACCTTACAAAGGCCTTTTTTGAAGGCTTGCATCATCGGTTCCGTCACCGGTTGTTGCTGATGGGGGCTTTTGACGGGGCGGAATACGACCTCCCGGTAGGCCTTTCTTTATTGTTGACCAAAAATGATCGATTGTACGGACGCTACTGGGGATGTGCCAAAAAAATAAATCACCTGCATTTCAATGTCTGCTACTACAGTCCGATCGAGTGGGCTATCCGCCACGGAGTAGGTCTTTTCGATCCCGGTGCCGGCTCGCCCCACAAGATTCGACGTGGTTTCGAAGCGGTAGCCAACCACAGTCTGCATCGGTTCTACGATCCGGGCCTGACTCAGATCCTCAAAGGACACATCGACGAAATCAACCGACATGAACAGCAGGTCGTCGATAACCTGAATGCCGCGCTGCCTTTTTCGAAAACACAAAAAAGATGATCGGCCGAGAGTATGTCAACGGAGTAAGTGACGTATACCGGGGTTTTTAAGATTGTCGGCTCCCAGGCGCCACTGTCCTTTTTTGTCCCTAACCCCTTGCAAAAGTCCTTTTTTTAGGAA
>JARROL010000039.1:22166-22738 GCA_037383965.1 Desulfobacterales bacterium
AAATTCGATCACCGAATATGTCTGGGCCCAGTCTCTCGAGGTCCCAGAAGTTGCTTTTTTGTCTGCGGAGGCCGAAAAATCGCCTGCGGGAACTCCTGCCCCCTGCGCTTTATCTTTTATCTTAGCCATCCGGTCGGTTTTATCGGGTGCCGCTCGCTTAGCCGACGGTTTCACGATGGCTTGAATCGCCTTGGCTGTCATTTCAGTCTTGTCAATTTTCCACTTTCCGGCGGTTTTCACCCCCTTGATCTTACCTTTTCGCAACAAACGATTGACGGGAGAGACGGCGACGCCTGTCAGTTCGGAAAATTCTCTGGTCGATAAAGATGAAGATTGCTGAGCCATTGATTGGGCCTTCCTTTCGATTATTTCAAATCCATTACAGTCGACCGTTCGCAATGATCACGACCGTATCGAAGCGAACGCCGCTTATTTTTTCGACAATAAAGTTTGGCGCCGGCATCATATTAGCCGTCGGATGAGGAGGCGTCAAGCACCGCATGCATGCGGTGTAACGAAAGGTCAGTCGGTGTCGGTGTCGGTGTCGCCTTCAAACGGAGGTTTTATTGTGT
>JARROL010000040.1:0-14067 GCA_037383965.1 Desulfobacterales bacterium
CGACCGATGCCGATGCTGGCACCGCAACATGTGGTTTTGTAGGACCAGTCCAACACCTCGGCACCGGCTGCGGTCGCGAGCCGGTCGAGGGTCATCGGATTTTCGTAGTCGGTGAAGCCGGTCAGACGCGGCGGACGAACCATCTGGCAGCCGTAATAACAAACGACCTTAAGGCCTTTCAAGGGCTTGCGGATGCGGTCTTCGATACGCTCGACCATGTCCGGCCGGGCCAGAAACCGCGTCATGTCGTGAACCTCACTGCTGCCGGTGACCTCCCAGGGGACGTCGAAGATCTTTCTTTGGATCATCACCTTGGAAAACAGCAGCCGGTTGAAACAGTTGGCGCAGGGCGACACGATGTCGAGCCCCATTTTTTCGGCGGCCGCGAGGTTTCTGGCCGGCAGGACAACGGCCATATTTTCACTCAGGCTGTGAGCCGCAGTCGCGCCGCAGCAAGACCAGTCCTCAATTTCCACCAGCGTAATGTCCAGATGGTTGAACACCGCCAAGATGGAACGGGCATAGTCGTTGGCCATGCCTTCCAGGGAACAGCCCGGATAGAATGCCAGCTTCATCAGGAACGATCACCTTGCCGTTTGCGGTATAGGGCCCGGATCTCTTTGATGGCTTCACAACGTTTCGGCAGCAGTTTTAATTTCCCCTTGCGCCAAAGCGTCAGCCCCAACTCGATTTCCGTTTTCAGTTGGCCCGAGCGCATCTTTTCTTTGAGGATGCCGGGTTTGCGGTTCAAGGCCGCCATCAGCCAGGCCTCGTTGACCCGGCCGAAACGCTGGAGTTCATCGAGGAACGTCTGGTGAAACACCGCCAGCTGTTTTTCCCGCGGTGCAATGGTCGACTGCGCCGCCAGGCTGCGGAGATGCAGAATGGTCTCGGCGACGGCGACTTCGTTTGGGCAATAGGTGGTGCACATTTCGCAGGACAGGCAGACCCAGATGGTGGCGGACCGCAGCAGTTCCTCGCGCCAACCCAGCTGAATGAAGCGGATCACCTGGTGAGGCTTGACATCCATGTAGAAGCTGACCGGACAAGCATTGGTGCAGCGCTCGCACTGGTAGCAGGCAGCAATGTTGGCGCCGGTCTCACCCTCCATCCGCTTCAAAAAATGACTGCCCCTGTCACCGATCAGCCGGCGCTTGCCGGATGATGCACTCAGCGTTTCCTCGCTGCCGCGTCTCTCTTTTTCGTATTCATGTTTGCTCAAAATCGGCCTCTTAGGCGCCATTTTTGGACTGCGGGAAGGCGGTACTGGGTTTCCAATCCATAAACGCTCTATTTTTCTCAAGGTCCAGGAAATCGGCGATGATATTGCGGGAAGGGCCATTTAGGACGGAAACAAGCTATGAAACAGCTACCTTTTGTGTGCCACAATGTGTCAGGACATGTCAAGGTAAATCATCAAACGCTTCCTCCATTAATCTGATCCTGTTCGGAGATACCTCAAACAGCTGTTGACATCGTTTCGCATTTTAATATTATTTACGAGGGGAAATGATGCTATTGGTCCAATCGAAGGATGCGGCTTCTTTTCGAACAGAGGGGAGCGTATGAAGCTCGATCTTACGTCTGATAGTTGCCTCCGTTTCATGCGGCCGCTATCGATTCTTTGGGCCTGCCTTGCTTTTTCCCTCATCCTCCTGAACGACCATGCGCAAGCCGTTACCCTCGAAGAGTGCATCCGTGAAGCCCTTCAGCGGAACCCCGACGCCAATGCCGCCGCCATCCGGGTCGAAGCGGCCCGAGCCGTGATCTCGGAAGCCGACTCCGCTTATTTCCCGCAGCTGTCGGTTGCCGGCGGCTACGCGGTGACGGACAACCCGACCCAGGCATTCATGATGCAACTCAACCAGCGTAACCTGGACATAATGGCCCCGGGCTTCGACCCCAACGATCCTGGCAACACCGACAACCTGCGCCTGTCCGCCGAACTCAAATACCGGATTTACGATTTCGGACAACGGCGGATGATGTCCGAGAGTGCCGCGCTCGGCGCGGACGCTGTCAAACTTCAGCTGGCCGCTGTCCGCAACGAGTTGATCTACCAGATCACACGCGGGTACTTCAGCATTCTGCAGGCCCTGGACTATGTGACGGTTCAGCGGGAAACGATCCACAGTTTCGAAGAGAGCCTACAGGTGGCCCGAGATAAATACAAGGCCGGGACGGTCATAAAAACCGATGTTTTAAACCTTGAGGTCGCCTTGGTGCAAGCCCGCGAGGATTTAATTCGGGCCCGCAACAGCGTGGATCTGGCCATTGTCGCCTTGAACACAGCCATCGGGTACGATTTTGTCACCCGTGAGAGCCTGCCGGTACCCGAAAGCGCCAAAATTATCCGGTCCTCAACGCTTACGGTTCCTATGATCTGGACACCGGTGACCTGGCAACTTTCGAGGGCAGCTACACGGTCGGACTTAAAGCCGAATGGGACATTTTCACCGGTTTTCGCAATTCGAGTGCCGCCCGCAAGGCCGAAGCAGAGTGGCGAGCGGCTCAGCAGGAGGAGGAAAATGTTCGCAACAAAATAAAACAGGACCTTCGACGTGCACGAATTCAGGCCGCCGAGTCGTGGCAACGGTTGGAAACGATCCGAAAGAGTGTCGAAAGCGCATCGGAGTCCCTGCGCATCACCCGGGTGCGCTATCGGGAAGGCGTTGCCGGTATAACCGACCTGCTGACCGCCCAGGTAGGCCTGACCGCCATGCGCACCCGCAGCGTTGCCGCCCTCTATGACCACGCAACCGCAGTTTCAAACCTTCAGCGCGCCCGCGGTGAACTCCACACGCTTTACAGCGTTCAATAGCCATAGACTTAAAGATAAAGGTTTTGACTGTGTTATCGGTCGTCGGCGTATTACAATACAGCCTCCTCCCTCTGGCCTTGCCTAAACCTTTATCTTAAAGCCTATAAAAATGACGTTTTTAATCCGATCGCTTGACCAGTTTCGCAGCCAGATCGCAAATACGCACCTCTTCCAGGAAGCCTTCCCGATATAGCTTGAAACGTGCGGTGTCGTTTTTAAGGGGGTTAAGGAAGGAACTAGTGCGGTCGAATGGCAGCGCGCCGGCGATCCAAGCGGCCATACCGCGCAAAACCGGTCTGTCGGATTCCAAATAGGGTTGCAGAAAGGGGAGCGCATCCCTCGCATGCCCGGGCCGGGAGTGGGCCAGACGTCCAACGCCCCAGAGTACCCCCGGCTGCAGGTCCTCATGCTCGAGATAGTTTCCATCCGGGTTTATGTATGACAGCAAAATGCTGGCATATTGATCGGCAAGGGCCAAGTTGAGGGCCATTGCCTCGCCCATTGATTCCGGGGAACCCCAGCCGATGCCGCCCGACTCGTCGTTCAGGTTCCAGATGAACCGACGCATGACAATGCGGGCCGATTCCATGTTTTCTTCGGCCGCCCTGGCGATCACCGCTCCCATGACGCTCACCGCCCGCCATTTGATCGGCTCGTCGAGGCTGTATAGAAAAGAAAAAAGCGGATTGACCACCTGCCGAAAGGGAAAGCGAGAAATCTGTTCGACACAATCCCTTAAATCCGAAAGCTGCAACAGCTCGAAGACGATCTTTTTGAGCTGGCGGCCGGGGAGTTTTTCTACCGAAGATTGCATCGAATCCCGCTTAAAAAGTGATAATTTCAAATCCCTTTTCGAGATAGTGGGCCATGCCCGGATGGCCGTTCATGTCATCGAGCAGGGCCAGGCCTTGGGACCCGGCCGCGCCAGCGGTTCCCATTTTCTGCGAGCAGGCCTTGCAGGCGCCCTCCACGAGACCGGCGCTTTTGGTCTTCTCCCACAATCCATGCAGCGGGTTTTCGGCTTCGGCAAGGGACGGCAGAAGTTTGGTAGCCGCACCTTCGACCACGATCCGCACCTCGCGACCCTTTGAATGAAGGTCCAGGGCATTCAACAAAACATGAATGAAACACATCGGGTCTCCGTTGAAAACAAACAGCGCAGCTTTTTTCATTTGCTCCCCCTTGGAAACGAACCGAATGATTGACCACCATCCGCCAACTCGCCGGACGGGTAAACTGTCCAACCGAATGGTAAATTGATCGGTAAAAGGTCCAATCGGCTGGTGACGGCAACGTCCGAATGAATGAATCTCTCTGCAGCAAGCTGCAGGGTATCAAAGCTGTTTGATGTTATCACCTCACACTAACCCTCTCCTCAGGGAAAGGGAATCTATGGTGACCTTGTAGCGGACTTTAGGGAATTATCAAGTTAAATCTCGGCCCAGTGGATACAATCCGCCGGGCAGTTCTTGATCGCCTCTTCAACTTCGGGTTCCGGATAGGACGATAAATCCGCCACGTCGATGTAACCCGCATCGTTCATCCTGAAAACGGCCGGACAGACTTCAACGCAGACCTCACATTTAATGCATTCGCTCAATTCGACAACGGGTATTTTCATAGTTAGATGGTGTTCGATACCGGAAATTTGTTTCCGGATTAACCGTTGACCGCCCTGCCGATCTTCTGCCCGTATTCATAGCACGCATCCAATGTCTTGCCGTCGGGCACGTACTGTACTTTGAGACCCGGTTCGACCAACTCTATACCGATGTCCGTCAGCTCCTTTTCGATCACCTTGACGGCTTCACCGCTCCAACCGTAGGACCCGAAGGCGGCTCCGATCTTGTTCTTCGGTTTCAGCCCTTTCATGTAGGTTAAAAAGTCGGCCAGTGTTGGGAACAGGCCGTTGTTGAGGGTCGGTGAGCCGACCACCACGGCCCGCGCATCGAGAACCTCGGTCATGATGTCGCTGCGATGCCATTTGCGCAGATACATGGGCCGGACATCCACGCCTTCGGCGCTGATGCCGGAGGCTATGGCATTGGCCATCTTTTCTGTGCTGTGCCACATGGTATCATAGATGACAAGCGCCTTGGGCTTTGATTCCTGGCGGCTCCAGCGGCCGTAGGCATCGATTATCCTCGACGCGTTTTTACGCCAAATCACCCCGTGGTCCGGACAAATCATGTCGATTCCAAGCCCCATTTCGGCCACCTTATCGATGAGCTTCAGAATCAGGGGAGCGTAGAGCATGAGGATGTTGGCGAAATATTTTTTAGCATGCGGCATAATGGCATCACCGATCTGGTCATCGAATTTTTCGTGCCCGGCGTAATGCTGCCCGAACCCGTCGCTGGAAAACAGAATCCTGTCCTCCTTCAGATAGGTGAACATGCTGTCCGGCCAATGCACCATTCGGGTTTCCAAGAAGGTAAACGTGCGTCGACCGGTGGTGAGCTCCTGCCCGTTGGCCACAGGCTGATAGTTCAGCTTGCGGTGTAAGTGCCGCTGCAGATTTTTTTCGCCCATTTTGGAACAGTAGAGCGGTTTGTCCTCGCCGATGCGGTGCATGACGCGTGCAAGACTGCCGGAATGGTCCATTTCGGTGTGGTTGCTGATAACGAGATCGATTTTTTTCGGATCGACAACCTTGGAAATGTTAAAAAACAACTCATCGGCAAACCCGCTCTTGACCGTATCGATCAGCGCAATCTTCTCATCCAGGACCAAATAGGCATTGTAGCTCGTTCCAAACGGTGTCGAGTATCCGTGAAAATCACTGATATTCCAGTCATTGATACCCACGTCGTAGATGCCTGGCGCGATTTCGATTGGTTTCATGCCAACTTCCTCTATCTGACAGTTGCCGTTTTGCGTTGGATTCGGTCGCGGCCGAACAAATGATGCCCTTTTCGTCATCACCGCAGGGCAATGCTAAAAAGGGCATCTCATTGTTTTGCCGAAACAGGGGTTTGTCAACCGATGACAGATATGTCTTTACTCTTTTTCAAAATCCTCTTTGCCCGCTCCGCAAACCGGGCAAACCCAATCATCTGGAATGTCATCGAATTTAGTGCCGGCCGCCACGCCGTTGTCAGGATCACCCAGTGCCGGATCGTAAACATAACCGCAAACCGTACATACGTATTTGTCCATGCTTTCATACCTCCTTGTGTTGATTGACAGTTGCCTCTTTTTAGGTTTAGGCTTTCGGAAATTCCTGAACCAGTTTCTTCACGTTACCTTCGATCTGGTCCCGGACCTCGCGCATGGCGTCTAAGCCCTGACTTGTCGGATCCGGCAGGTCCCAATCTATCATCCGGGCACCGGGGACGTGCGGGCAGGCTTCCCCGCACCCCATGGTGACGATGGTTGCCGGCGGTCCGTTTCCCAGAGCGGCTTCTATCGTTTGCGGGCCGCGAAAGGCCATGTCGATGCCCTTCTCCTGCATCACCTCCACCATGATCGAATTGACGGTGCCAGCCGGTTGGCTGCCGCCGGTGGCCACGTCGATGCGGTCTCCGGCGTAGTGTTGGGCGAAAGCACCGGCCATCTGACTGCGGCAGGCGTTTTCCCGGCAGGCGAACAATACTTTCCGGCGGGTTGCCAACGGTTCAAGCAGGCCCCGAGCGGTTTGCTTGATGTCATTCCGCACGGTCGCATGGTTTCGCATGTCTTTGGGCCCTTCAATACCGTGATATGTCAAGCTGCCGGCAAACTCGGCAGCGACGGCATCGAAGAAATATTGAGCGGTCAGCTTCATGCCCTCGAAAAGATTCCGCCCCCGGGTGGCACCGGCCGCCAGCAAGAATCCGCGGCGGTATTTTTGGGCTGGATCGGCCAACTTCAACCGGTATTTTCGTGCCCAGAGGGTTTGACAACGATCGATCAGCGCTTTCAATTGGGCCGTCACGTTGTAGAAAAACACGGGACTGGCCAAAACGATGACATCGGCTTCACGCAGTAGAGCATAAATGCCGTGCTTCATGTCGTCATCGATGGGGCAAAACCCTTTTTTCTCGCAGACGACAAGTTCTTTACACGGAAGGATGTTGCGACTGGCGACCTCAATTTTTTGAGTCCTCGCCCCCAGTCGTTCAGCTTCATCCAGCAGTGTCGACAGAAGAAATTGGGTATTACCCTTTTTTCGCGGACTGCCCTGTAAGCCTAAAACCAGCATGTTTTCTCGTCCCACAGGAGCGGCTTTGGTCAACCGACCATTTTTTCGACATTGTCGGCAAGCGTGGTTTCGTCGAGCGAGCCTTACGCGGGTTCCGTTGTCCCAGCTCCCCCTTCCAAAGTACACTGTGTAAAATCGATTTCCTTGCCGCATTTGTTACATTTGTGCGTCCGATCGAATTCGTCGGAAAAGATTTCCTTTTCGGCGCCGCACGCAGGGCACTTGCACATGAACGACTTGAGATTTTTCAAACTTGTAAAACCGGGACAATGCTGAGGTGTCGTGGGCATAACGATCTCCTTTTCAGTTTCGCTTGGCTCGATCAAGAGGACGCCATCATCTTGGCCACTTGGCGTCCATAATCCTGTGCCATTTGCAGACCGCCTCCGAGTGAACTGGATTTGAGCATCAGCGGTTCTTTGGCCATCTTCATTTTAAAGATGTTTTCCATGGTTCCGTAAATACGTCCCGGCGCCTCGCCACTCCATCCGAACGCACCGAAAGCCGCTCCGACCTTCCCCTCGAGTTGGGCTTTTTCCGCCAGAAACAGGAGTGTCTTCATGCCCTGCATCATATCGCCGTGGTAGGTTGCCGAGCCGAAGACATAGGCATCATACCCTTCGAGATCAGATGTCTTCTTGATTTCCTTGTCGCTGGCAAGCGCGGCTTCATGACCGCCAATTCGAATCCCTTCCGCAATCAGCTCGCCTATTTTCTGAGTCTCACCGGTGCGTGTGGTGTAAACGATAAGCGCCTTGGCCATGTTCGCCTCTCCTTTTACTTGATCCGTTTATCGACCCCTTCCGCCTGGCAGTCGGGCGTGTAACAGGAGTTGTCCAGAAATTCGCACTTTTCTTTACAAGACGGACAGGTGTCCGGCGGTTTATCGGCATCAAACGTATATCCACAATTATGGCATTTCCAACTTGGCATGGCCATCACCTCCTTTTATTGAAGTTCAGATGCCAGTTAGCGACGCGACGATACGTGTCTGAAACGGCGCCGGTTCCCGAATGAAGCCAACCCGGGAACCGGCAATCTTGGGTTGATTATGCTTTCCAGAGCCCGTGCAGATTACAGTACTCCCTCGCCGACACACTGGCGGCATCAATCTTGAAAATCGCTTCCGGAGCCTGGCCCGGCTTAAGGAACTGTCGGTAGGCTTTACCGTCTGCGATCAACTCCACCCACTCAATGTAGTGCTTTTCTTCCATGGGATGCGCCACACTGCCGACTTTGACCTTGTATCCGCCCTCGACCTTCTCGATAACCGGTACGTGTTTTTCCTTGGCCGCATCAACCGTGTTCTCCGTTAACAGGACCATCGGCTTCCCACAGCACACCAGTTCACCGTCGCCGCCATGCAGAACCTCGACGATGTTTCCACAAGCTTCACATTTGTAAACCTGCAATTGTTCCGCCATGCTTTTCCTCCTCTTCACGGATTGAGGTTAAAAGTAAACGCCCATGTTCAAAAAGGGCGATGGGTCTGCACGCTCTGAGCAATACGAAAATTACTAATTGTCATATTTCAATGGTACTGTAAAGTCTATTTTGAGCATCATTAACTGGTCGGTTCCGGGTTCAACGGTTGTAAAAAGATGATTTCCGTAAATTTATGCGTCATCATTTGGGTTAGCCGTCTTAAGGCGTTGAATGGATGAAACATAGAGTTCGATTCAATTGATAGCTGCCGCCCGGCTCAGTATGGCACCCTTGGTACTGACCACAATCTCTTCGACGGGAATGGTTTGGCCAGAGGCCTCAAGGCCTTTTCTGACGATCGTAGGCAGGCCGGAACAGCACGGGACCTCCATCACGACGATGGTGACATTCTTGATGCCGGCCGTTCGAAAAATCTGGGCAAACTTGTCGATATAGCTCTGGGCATCGTCGAACTTAGGGCAGCCCATCATGACGGCTTTGCCCTCGAGAAAATCGCGATGAAGCGTCGGAAAGGCCACCGGCACGCAGTCCGCCAGTACCAGAAGTTCGGCGCCTCTCAAGAAAGGTGCGGTCGGCGGCACAAGTCGAATCTGCACCGGCCAGTGCGTCAGAGCGGATCGGTCCGCCGCTTCGACCGGTGCTGGTCGAGACCTCTCGGGAGACGACGCGCGGTCGAACTGCTGGATGCGGGCCGAAGGGCACCCGCCGCCGATCATGCGGTTTGGCAATTTTTCCTGTTTCTCCTTCTCGGCCAGATATTTTTCAACCGCTTCTTCGTCAAACTCCTCGGCCTCGCGTTCGATAATTTTTAGCGCCCCGTTAGGACATTCGCCGAGACAGGCGCCCAAGCCGTCACACAGGTTTTCGGACACCACTCTCACCTTGCCGTCCACAAGCTCGAGAGAACCTTCGGCGCAGGCCGGAACGCACTGTCCACAACCGTCGCATTTTTCCTCGTCGATCTGTATGATTTTACGTTTTATTTTCATGTTATTCCCTCTTTGTCGACCATACTGAAATGATCCTTTTCCGCATTCTCTGTTTCAATCACACCTAAAGCGTGACAGGCCCGGCACATCACTTTTGCGGCTGACACAAGTTTGCCGCCGCTCCATATCTACCGGCTTGATATCCATGCTCTCCCGTGCATCCTACCGCCGTAAAACCGCACGTGCCTCCTCCTTGCCTGCTGTGGTCAGCATCTCCGCTTCAATCCGGTCGGAAAGTTGACCGTCATCCAGTGGCTGCGATTTGAGACGTTCTTCCATCTGTACCACCCAGTCCGCGTCGCAAACAATCTTGAGATCCGGTGGTGCGTCCGAACCCGGGGCATGGTGGTTGCCGACAATGGTGCAAACGGCATCGATGAGCGGATCTTTCGCCCGCAATGCGGCGAGAATCTCTCTGGCAACCACCGGACTTTCCTGCTCCAGATGGTCTTCCGCGGTGTCCCCGAATTTTTTCAAGGCCTGCGGGGCCCCTATATCCAGTAGATAGGCGGCACAAAGAACAACCGGGAGCGTACCACGCGCTTTTCCGGCAATGCGTTCGGCATAGCGCGCGCGTCGTGAGGCCTGACCGATCCGTTTGAAATCACGCTTGAAAGTGCGTTTCATCTCGACTGCCACCCGATCCTTGAGCAGGTCCTCCTTTTGCGCCCGAATTTCCTCCGGAAGGGTTCCCAGACACTGTTCGGCATACTGGCAGTAAGCCGCGCAACCAAAATCCATGTTGGGATTCACGAAACGGTGCCCGCAGTGGCCGCATTTACGGGAGGTGTCATCCTTGAAGAATTCCACCGGTCGGTCGCAGTTCGGACAATCCACCTCGAAAATAGCACCCGGCTTCCAGTAGAGCGTATCCTGACCCGGACATTTCATGGCGGCGTTCCTCCTTAAAATCGTCGTGTGGTTTGGGGGCATTCCGGATTCCAGCAACAACGTCCGGAAAGCCCCGTCAGAAGGATGGCGCAGGCTTTTTGTTCGTACCAGGACAGAATCATCGATAGCGGCAGGTCATTGACGCCGACATCGAACGCCTTCGACAGCGCCACGGCGATCTGAACCGCCGAATAGGCATCGTTGCACTGCCCGACATCCAACAGCCGGGGAATACCGCCGATGTCGCCCAGGTCTTTGTCGAAGAAGCGAAACTTGCCGCAGGCCAGGGTGAGAACCACGCAGTCCTCGGGCACTTTTTCTACAAATTCGGTGTAATAACTGCGGCCCGGCTTGGCGCCGTCGCAGCCGCCCACCAGGAAGAAATGCCGGATGGCTTTGCTCTTGACCGCCTCGATGACCTTGTCGGCAACGCCCAAGACCGCGTTGCGTCCGAAACCCACCAGCACGCTCTTGCCCTCGACATCCTCCGTGAATCCAGGCATTTCAAGCGCCTTTTGAATGACCGGGGTGAAATCCTTGGAGACATGGGTAACCCCGGGCCAGCCGACGAGACCGGTGGTAAAGATGTTGCCTATGTAGGATTCCTGCGGCTTCTGAATGCAGTTGGTGGTCATCAGAATGGCTCCGGGAAATTCGGCGAACTCTTTGGCCTGGTTCTGCCAGGCCGTGCCGTAGTGTCCGTAGAAGTGGGGGTATTTCTTCAATCCGGGGTAGCCGTGGCAGGGCAGCATTTCACCATGGGTGTAAACATTGATCCCCTTTCCCTCGGTCTGCTGGAGAAGCAACTCCAGATCTTTGAGATCGTGCCCGGACACGAGGATGGCCTTGCCTTTCTTGGCCCCCAGAGATACCGGGGTGGGAACCGGGTGGCCGTAGGTGCCGGTATTGCCCGCATCCAGAAGCTCCATGGCCCGCAGGTTGATCTCGCCGCACTTCAACACCAGGCCGACCAGCTCTTCGACACCGAGCGAGCCGTCCAAGGTGGCCGCCAGGGCTTCGTGCATGAAAGCGTAAACCCGGTCATCCTCCTGCCCCAGGATGGCGGCATGGTCGGCATAGGCGACCGCGCCCTTGAGCCCGTAAACCAGAAGTTCCTTGAGTGACAGAATGTCGGGATTGACATCCGGGTCCGACTTGACACCGACTTTTTCACCCTGCTTAACCATTGCCTCCAATGAGCTTTCCGGCTTGAAAACGGCCGGGCCTTCAGTGAAACCGGTTTTTCCGCCCGCAGACCGCACCTTTTCCTTGAGGATTTCGCGGTGTTCGACGGTTTCGTTGATCAGTTCGACGAAGCGGGCCGGATCGAAATCGACGTTGGTCAGGGTTGAAAAAATCGCTTTGGAGGTAAGCCTGTCGACTTCAAGGTCACTGACCCCGACTTTGCGGCCTTCGGCCGCATACAGTGAGAGGCCTTTTATGGCATAGATTAACAGATCCTGGAGGGCCGCAACTTCGGGTTGTTTGCCGCAGACGCCGATTTTCGTACAGCCTTCGCCTTTTGACGTTTGTTCACACTGAAAACAAAACATGATCCTTCTCCTTTTCTTGGGGTTTAACAAAACGCGAATTTGCTTTCGCCGCTAACTTTTTAAGTACAACATATACACTGGCAGGAGGCCATGCATTGACTTAAGTCAATCAATCGTATTTTTGCCTCGGTGAATCGATGTTTATATCAGTCGACGGTGATATGCATTGACACAGATCAAAAACCGGTGGTATGTCGAAAATTGAGGTGCTTATGAAAAAAATAGCTGAAATTATTGCGAATACATCTGCGTTCAGCGGTCTTTCGCCTGGTCAGTTGGAAGAAGTTCGTCAGATCGCGGTGCAGAGGGATTTCACCAAGGGGGAACCGGTTTTTTTCGAAGGAGATCGGGGAAGCGGCTTCTACATCGTCATCGACGGACTGATAAAGGTTTTTAAGCTTGCACCGGACGGAAAGGAGCAGATCCTACATATCATCGGCTCGGGAGAGCCGTTCGGGGAAGTGGCCGTGTTTGCGGGGCGATCATTTCCCGCCAATGCGGAAGCGCTCGCTGACAGCCGTTTACTGTTTTTCCCCCGGGATGCCTTTGTGGCCCTCATCTCCCGCAACCCGTCGCTGGCCCTGAAAATGCTCGCCGTGCTGTCGATGCGGCTGCGCCAGTTTGCGGTGCAAGTTGAGAGCTTGTCGTTAAAGGAGGTTCCGGGCCGCCTGGCTTCCTATTTATTGCTGCTGGCAGACGAACAGGAAGATCCCGAGGGGGCGGACTTGCCGATTTCCAAGGGGCAACTGGCCAGTCTGCTGGGCACGATCCCGGAGACATTGTCACGCATCTTCGCCAAAATGGCCGGCCAGGGATTGATCGAGGTGAGCGGCCGGAACATTCGGATTCTGAACCGCTCAGGCCTGGAAGACATATCGATACAGGGAAAGGTTCCGGAGTGAAAGATTTTGATTTGTCGTTCCATCTACTTTTTCATTTGGGCCAGCTCCCGGCTCAGCAATCGGATGTGCCCCATTTCCTCTTTAATGATTCCCTCGATTCGATCCTGGCCCAATTTCTCCGGTACCGCATTTTTCATGCCGAGGTAAAAAACGATCGAATCTTTTTCCGCTTCTATGGCGGCTTTTAAAATGTTCTCCATCGAGGAAACATCGACCTGTTTTTCGAAGAATACACGGGTGTCGACCAGAGCCCGCAGGTAAAGAGCCGCCTCGCCCTCGGGATCGAAAACGGTGGCGGATTTTTCGGCAGCCTTCAAGTCGCTGCGCATGGCTTTGAAAGTTTTTTCATGGTCGACTTCCATCGCAGCCAATTCAAGCAAAAGCTTCTTGTGCGCTTCGTCGGCGATCGAGTCAGCTGCGCTCTTGTAAAATTTCTCGCCGTTTCTTTCCATCTGTTCGGCCATTTCAAAGACTTCATCTGCGTTAAAATCGTACCTCATCATGCCCATCCTTTCGTCCGTCTAAAATGAATGTAAATAAAAACGGTTTTAAGTGCATGGAAATATAAAGACTCTGAGCGGTTTGTAAAGCCGGGACTTGCATATCTATACTCTTCAACAATATCAACGGAAACAAATTAGGGTTGACAATAATTGGAACACATTCCAATATCTCGAGAAAAACCGACGCCAATGTGCCGAATATGCATCTATGAGTTCAAAACATCATACCGTTATCATCAAAACACTAACCGTTTCTCTGGCCGTTATACTCGGATTGGGCGTTTTTGCCAACAGCAGCTCTGCGCTCTTTGTCTGCAGTGCCGCATGTTGTATGGACCGCAGGGCGTCCGTGGATTTTCACCACACGCCGAAGATCACGGCCAAGGCCCCGAGTTGTTGCTGCTCTGATACGGCGGCTTTCCCATGTGAATATACCGGTGACCCAGAGCGGCGGTTATCGCCGCCGGCACTTTTAAGAGTCCACCAGGTAGATCACCGTGATTTAACCGTCGACCACACCGATGTGACAGCTGCGCCGGCAGGCAGTCCGGAGACAACAGGTTCGCCGGCCGCGCTGTGTTTTGCCTCCATTCTCAAAGTACCCATCTATCTTTCCACCCAGACTTTTCTCTGTTAAAACACCTCCATCCGGAAACGGGTTATTTCCGGTCTAAAACAGCAATTTCGCGTCTCTAAAGTCATCGACCGAGTCAATCTGTTGGCCAAACTCATGTTCAACAGAAAAACTGATGGGTCTCCGATTCTGAAATGCGCAACCT
>JARROL010000040.1:14115-28988 GCA_037383965.1 Desulfobacterales bacterium
GCCGCTAAAAAAGCGGCCGTTCTTGAAAACGACAAACAAAACCGCTTACCGTTTATTCTGGTTCTTTGCGCCGTGGTTATCGCCGGCGCCGGGGTTTATCTGATGTTAAATTCGGGCGGCGGCAACCCAGCCTCAGTCGAGACCAATGTCTCGGCGGAAACGATCGGTGATCAAGTGAGCTACCCGGCAAGCCTGTTTGCCGATGGTCGCGCCCGCCATTTCGAACTCAAGCACGCGAACCTGACCATCCGTTATTTCATTCTCAAAAGTTCGGACGGCATCATTCGCGCCGCTTTCGACGCTTGTGATGTCTGCTGGCCGGCCGGTAAAGGCTACTATCAGGACGGCGATGTCATGGTCTGTCGCAATTGCGGACGCCGGTTCGCTTCGGTGCTGGTCAACGAGGTCCAGGGCGGCTGCAACCCGGCGCCCCTCAAGCGATCTCTTCAAGGGGAGCGGGTCGTGATACGGGCACAGGATATTCTGGAAGGAAAACAGTATTTTGACTTTACTGGAAAGGCACAGTCATGACGCTGAAACAAATCGCTGTCCGTAACCTGATGCGCCGCAAGGGCAAGGCCGCCTTCGTGTTGGCGGGACTCGCCATCGGCATCGCCACGGTCGTTGCCGTCATCAGTTTCGTCGAGGCCATGACCGGCGACATCAATCACAAACTCGAAAAATACGGCGCCAATATCCTGATCGTTCCCCGTGCCGAGAGTCTGCCGCTCACTTACGGCGGTCTCTCGCTGGGCGGGGTCTCCTTTGAAATGGAGGAAATCCGCGAGACAGACCTTGCCCGGGTGAACTCAATAAAGAATTACCGCAACATCGCCGCGCTGGGGCCACTGGTTCTGGGCGTCGTTAAAATTGACACCCATCGGGTCCTGCTTTCAGGTATAGACTTCAAAACCGCCCGGATATTGAAACCCTGGTGGGTCGTTGACGGCGTCTTGCCCGAGGCCGAAGGTGTCCTTTTAGGAGCCGAAGCGGCACGTGTTCTAAACCTGCAGACCGGCAGCCCTGTCAACATCAAAGGCCGGCAGCTGCTCGTATCGGGCGTTCTGCGTCCGACCGGCAGCCAGGACGACCAGCTGCTCTTCACCACCATGGCCACCGCCCAAGAAATATTGGAAAAAAGCGGCCGGGTATCGATGGCCGAGGTTGCAGCACTTTGCCAGAATTGCCCCATCGACGACATGGTGCGGCAGATCTCCGAAGCGTTGCCCGGTGCAAAGGTCATGGCGATTCAACAGGTGGTAAAGGGCCGCATGGAAACCCTGGCCCATTTCAGAAAGTTCAGCTACGGGGTCTCCGGCGTGGTCATCCTGATCGGTGCCCTGGTGGTTCTGGTGACCATGATGGGCAGCGTCCGGGAACGGACCGAGGAGATCGGCATCTTCCGGGCGATCGGTTTTCGAAAGAGCCACGTCATGCGGATCGTCTTCCTGGAAGCCGGCATCGTCTCGGTGCTCGCGGGATTGATAGGTTATGCGGTCGGATTTGGCGCCACATCAGTGGGGCTGCGGCTGTTTATCGATGATCGCACGGTTCATTTGAGTGTCAGTCCCGAACTGGCCGTCTTCGCATTCGGGTTGGCGCTGGTCATCGGCCTGACATCGAGCGCTTACCCGGCACTGATGGCCGCGCGCATGGACCCCAACGACGCACTCAGAGCCCTGTAACATGTTATATCCTTGGAGAATACAATGAGTTACATAGAAGCTAATAATCTTGTTAAAAATTACGGCAGTGGCGAAGCGACCGTCACGGCTATTTCCGATATGAATTTCACCATCTCCTCAGGGGAATTTGTCGGCATCATGGGTGTATCGGGATCCGGCAAATCGACTCTCCTGTCGGTCATGGGCGCGATGAACGCGCCGACCTCAGGCTGTTTCGTGGTTGACGACATCGACATTTACCGCCTGAAACCCGAAAAGCGTGCCGATTTCCGTCGAGAATTTCTCGGCTTCGTTTTTCAGAGTTTTCATCTGGTGCCCTACCTGACGGTTGTCGAAAACGTTATGCTGCCGTTGGCGATCGTCAAAGCCTCCGGTAAAAAGAAACGGCTGATGGCCGAGTCCGCCCTGGCCGCCGTCGGTCTCCAGAGCAAGAGCCATCGTCTGCCGAACCAAATCTCCGGCGGTGAGAAAGAAAGAGTCGCCATTGCGCGGGCCATCGTAAACGATCCGCCGATTCTACTGGCCGATGAACCCACCGGAAACCTGGACACCAGGACCAGCCGGGAAATCATGGATCTGCTGCGGCAGCTCAATGACGATGGAGTGACCATCGTCATGGTCACCCACAGCCCGGATTGTGCTGCGTTCGCCGGCCGGGTCTTGCAGATCTCAGACGGCCTTTTGATTTCAGACAATTAAAGATCCTTTAAATGACAGCACCGGCGGGAAGCGGCTTTGTTTTAGCACCACTTCCCGCCGGTCTTCCCCTGCACCGTCAAAACTCAAATCAATTTAGTGCTCCACGAACATACGGACGTATCATACTCGAACCAGTACCGAAAAAACGGCCGTGTGAATGTTATTTGCTGTCAATATCGTTCACAAGAACTGTCTTGACAGGCAGGGTTGTTAACTTGTAATAATTCCTTTTTTGTTATTGGTTGCGGTTCGGATCGATCCGTGTTCAGTTGCTCCCAAGTGCTATAAATCTTAACATTTCAGCAAGGGAGCCCAGTTCGAAGCTTGTACAATTGACGTCGAACAATCGATCGGCTGTATGCTAAAAACGGCCATCGCGGCTAAAAGCTGACATGCCGAGAATCATATCTTGCAGTGTCTTCAGAACTTGGAGTTAAGGTCCATGGCAGACACCGGTTTACCAGATAAACGCCCTCTTTTGCTTCTTGTTGCCGGGGCCAAGGGCGCGATTGCATCGACGCTGGCGATCGCCGTTACAGCCTGCCGCAAAACGCCCGAAATTGTCATCCCCAGCCTGACAACCCAAGGCAAATTTCCGTTTCTCGCAGCAGTTGAAGAGACGCAGATCGCCGGCTGGGACAATAACCCGCAGGCCCTGACGTCATCGGCTCTTTGTCAGGGCGTCGTTCCGGAGCCTGTCTGCCGTCTCCATGCCGACGAACTTGATCGAATTGCGGTCAAGGCGGCCCCGGCGCCGGGCCTTGCCCTGCAAGACCAGGTGGAACAATTGGCGACCGACATTCGAGAATTTGGAAAGGCTCATGATAAATGCATACCGGTTCTCATCAACCTGCTTCCCGCCGCTCCCCTGAATCATTTCGATCACTGTCGAAGCCTGGCGGAACTCTATGAAACCGCCGGGAACCGCAGTATGCCGGACCTTGCCTACGCTTTGGCAGCGGTTACCTCAGGAGTTCCGGTGGTCAACTTCACACCCAATGCCGTCGAGATTCCGGTACTCGTTTCAGAGGCCCTCAAACGGGGTGTGCCGCTGTGCGGACGCGACGGCAAGACCGGCCAAACCTACCTAAAAGTGGTTCTGGCGTCGGCCCTGAAGGCCCGGAGGCTGACGGTCGACGGATGGTACAGCCTCAATATCCTCGGCAATGCGGATGGAAAGAATCTGATGGAGCCGGAACGGGCCGCAGGTAAAGTAGCCAATAAAACCGACCTGCTCGACGAGATTCTCGACTACCCGGTCGGCGGGCGCTACGGTACACCGACCCACAAGGTTCACATCGATTACTACGCGCCCCGGGGGGATGCCAAGGAGGCCTGGGATGTCATTGACTTCAGAGGGCTGTTCGACCTGCCGATGAGCATGCGTCTCAACTTGCAGGGCCGGGATTCCATTCTGGCCGCGCCGATGGCTCTCGACCTCAGCCGCTGGATGGCCGCGCTGCAGCTGGCCGGCCATAGCGGGCCGGTACCGGAACTGGGGTTTTACTTCAAAAAACCGGTGGGGCCGAAGGCGCCCCGGACCTTTCAGGAGCAGCTCAACAGCATGGATCTGTTGGAACGTAACTGTGAGGAAATAATGTCATCCGCTGCGTCCAAAGCAGGAGAGTGACTATGATATTCGGTTACAGCACCAACGCGTTCGTCAAATCCAATCTGTTCGACGCGGTTGAGAAAATCGCCGGCCTCGGTTTCCGCGGGATCGAAATTATGGGGGACCGCCCCCATCTCTACCCGCCCGATTTTGACGCGAAAAAGATGGCCCGACTCAAAGAGCTTCTCGAACACCATCGTCTCGCGATTACCAATATCAACAGCTTCACCCTGTTTGCCGTCGGCGACACCTACCTGCCGTCCTGGATCGAAGCGGACCCAAAGCGGCGCGAAGTCCGTATTCGTCATACACTCGACAGCCTTGAGGTCGCCCGTTTCCTGGGGTGCGACAATATTTCCGTACCACCGGGCGGCCCCCTAACCGACGCAATTTCCCGGGAAACAGCCGTCAGGCTATTCCATGAAGGCCTGGAGCGCGTGATACCTCTGGCAGAGGAGCTGGGAGTCAAAATCCTGATCGAACCAGAGCCGAACTTGCTGATGGAAAACACACCGGAATTCAAATCGTTTATCAAGGATGTCAAGTCCAATGCTGTCGGCCTGAACTTCGACATCGGCCACTTTTACTGCGCCGGTGAAAATCCGGCTACGGCGTTCGAAGAGCTCTTCGAGTGGATCGGTCATGTTCATATCGAAGATATCGCTCCCTCCCGCCTGCATTCCCATCTGATTGCCGGGCACGGCGACATCCGCTTCATCGATGTCTTCGACACCATGAAGCGGCTTGGATATCACGGCGATGTCAGTCTTGAACTCTATCCTTACGTCGACACTCCCGTGGAGGCCGGACGGGAAAGCCTTACCTACCTGATGCCGATCTTCGCTCAGGCCGGCCTGGACGTCGGCACCTCATATTAAATTTCATCTAAATGAAAGCGGAGGAAAGGCGGCTTACGGATTTTTGGATCACTCCTGACGAACGACATCATACTTCTTCATCAATTCCCTGAATATCACCAGTTTCTGCACATCCTGCGTTCCCTCGCCCAGTGACGAAGCCCAGGCATCCATCGGGTATTTGTGGATCGGGTGCTCGAAAACGACCGAAGCCGCACCGAAAAGGTCTGCTGCCCAAGGCGTTATTTCCTTTGCAATCTGAACGGCGAGATATTTGGCCAGTGAAGATTCCTGGCGAAAATCACCACCGGCATCCGCGACACTGCAAGCTTTCAGGAGCATGAGGCGCGCCGCTTCCATTCGAGCGTAGAAATCGGCGAATTCGAATGTCTTGGCTTGAAATTCGACTATCTTTTTTCCAAAAATTTCCCGTTTTCGGGCCCGGTCCAGCGCCATTTCGAAGGCGCCGGCCGCCGTTCCCAATGTCAGGGCGCTGATCGGTAGACGGCTCCATGTGAACACCTCGAGCACCTGCTGAAGTCCACGTCTGCGCTCGCCCAAAAGGTGGTCGTCCGGCACGAACACGTCACTGAACTGCAGTCGTGTAAGGTCCGACGGAATCCACACCTGTTTGTTCAGCTTCGTGCGTTTGATATTAGGCAAGTTTAAATCCACCAGGAACATCGAGAGGCGGCGGGTTCGGGTCGCCTCGGGGTCCGAAACGGCTGTGATGACGCCCAGATCGGCGACATAACCGTTGGTGACGTACGCCTTTGTCCCACTCAGCCGCCAACCGCCCTCGGTTTTTTCCGCTTTCATCGATATGCCGGCCACATCGCTGCCGGCCATGTTTTCGGTATTTCCGAGACACATCAGGGTTTCACCGCGCGCAACCTGCGGACCGTAGTGTCGTTTCAGATGTTCCGAGCCGAACAGATAGAGCCCAATCAAGCCGAGATTCACGTGAGCCAATACGGAAATAGCCACGCCGGGGGACAACTTCGCGAGTTCCTCATTAATCAACGCTTCTCTGAGCGTCGACGTCTTCACGAGGCCACCGTCTTTCCATTGAATACCAAGCCAGCCATTACCGCCCATTTGGCGGTAAAATTCCGCCGGCACCTCCCCGTTTTTGTACCATGAAGACAGGTGCGGTTTAAGATGGGTCACAAGAAAACGGCCAAAGTTTGCGGCATCGCCACCGATATCCTCCGGAATGTTGAAATCCATATGAAAACCTCCAGCGAGAAAGAGCGCGTCGATATGTTCTGGACCGGTCTTATAATCATAGTCACCCGATAAGTACAAGTAAACCTTGCCGAATGCGGCAGCCATGATTGTAATAATGCCGGAACCTTAGAACGCCAATCGCCGACACCTTGACTAAGATGATAACGGTTGCATATTAATCGGTAAGCGCAAGAAATGGCTCGAGAAACTGCCCGAATACCGGGCCACATTACATGTGACATAAAGTTTGTCCTAGAATATTGGTTCATGAAATTGGTCATTTTTTTCAACCGACGCCACCAAGCAAGCTTCTCCTGCAACTCGTTTCCCAGCTTTCTTTGGGTGTAATCGTGCCGGAATGTCATGTTCCGGTTTTTGAGCAGGCCGACCCATGAAGGAGTTTTGCCATGCCAAGAAGTAAAATTGACCTCCCCTACCACGTCGACTTCCTCTCTATTCTGGATGCGAAGGGCAACCTGGATGAATCATTGGAGCCGGACATACCGGAAGAAATCTTGTTGAGAATTCACGCCACCATGCTTCTCGGACGTCGATTCGACGAGAGGTTGCTCAACCTGCAGCGACAGGGCCGCATCGGAACCTTCCCACCGATAACAGGGCAGGAGGCTTCTCACGTCGGAGCAATTGCCGTGCTGCGCGATTCGGACTGGATGGTCCCTTCCTTCAGAGAAACGGCCGCTGAATTATGGCGCGGCCGAACGCTGGAAAGCGTTATTATCGCCAACAACGGTTTCAACGAGGGAGCGCAGATGCCCGAAGACAGCCGCAATTTGCCGGTGTCGATTCCGGTCGGCTCCCAGATGATTCACGCGGTCGGCATCGGGTTCGGAATCCGGTATCGAAAAAAAGACGACGTCGTTATGACTTTCTTCGGTGACGGAGCCACATCGCAAGGTGATTTTCACGAGGCCCTCAATTTTGCCGGGGTGTTTCAAACACCGGTGATTTTCGTCTGCCAGAACAACCAGTGGGCCATTTCATTACCGCGCAAGAAACAGACCCGATCCCAGACGCTGGCGCAGAAAGCGCTGGCTTACGGTCTGCCGGGCATCCAGGTGGACGGCAACGATGTGCTGGCCGTGTATGCCGCCGCCGCAGAAGCGGTGGAACATGCCCGAAAGGGCGATGGGCCGACCCTTATCGAATGCGTCACCTACCGCATGTCGGCTCACACCACGGCCGATGATCCCAAACGGTACCGGACCGACGACGAAATTGAAAGCTGGCGAAAGCGCGATCCTCTGACCCGATTCCAGAAGTACCTCACTCGGAAAAAACTTCTCTCCGAAGAAAAGATAGCGGCCACGGAACTCGACACAAAAGAAAAGATACAGGCTGCCGTCGATCGGGCCGAACAGCAGATGAAGGAATTCGGCGCTCCAGCCGACATGTTCGATCACGCCTATGCCGAAATACCGCCGCATTTGACAGAGCAAAAGGAATTTCTGGAGCGCGAGCTGGCCGAAAACAGGGAGGCGTAAACCGATGGCAAAAATGACAATGGTTCAGGCCCTCAATCTGGCGCTCAAACAAGAAATGGAAAAGGACGACCGGGTGATCGTGCTGGGTGAAGATGTCGGGCAGGACGGCGGTGTCTTCCGCGTGACCGAAGGCCTGATCGATCGGTTCGGGGAACAGCGCGTTTTAGACACCCCCCTGGCGGAAGCCGGCATCGTCGGCATGTCGATCGGGATGGCCGCATTCGGTCTTCGCCCGGTTTGTGAAATACAATTTTCAGGGTTCAGCTACCAGGCGTTTCATCAGACCGAAAATCACGCGGCGCGAATGCGCTGGCGGTCGCAGGGCCGGTTCAGCGTCCCGATGGTGCTCAGAATGCCTTACAGCGGCGGTGTGCGGGCCTTGGAGCACCACTCGGAGAGTCGCGAAATTTACTATGCTCACACGCCGGGGCTAAAAATGGTCATTCCATCCGGACCGCGCAATGCGCGGGCCCTGCTGGTCAGTGCCATACGGGACCCCGATCCGGTCGTTTTCTACGAATCCAAGGCTCTTTATCGGTCTTTTCGTGAGGAAGTTCCGGAGGAGGAAGAAACCTTTCCGATCGGAAAATCGCAGATCGTTCGAGAGGGCTCGGATATCACCCTTGTTTCCTACGGATCGATGATGCGTCCCACACTCGAGGCGGCTGAAATCCTCAAAGAAAAGGAGACCGTTGAGGCCGAAGTCGTGGATCTGCTGACATTGTCACCGCTCGACGACAGCCTGTTCACCGAATCGGTGCGCAAAACCGGTCGCGCCGCGATCATTCACGAGGCCCCGCGCAGTTATGGTCCCGGGGCCGAAATCGTGGCCAAGCTGGTCGACAAATCGTTTTACTACCTCGAGGCCCCGATTGGCCGGGTTACCGGTTTCGACATCGTCATTCCCCTGTTCAGCCGGGAGAGCCACTATATTCCCAATGCCGAGCGGATCGTGCGTGCCGCCCGGAAGGTATTAAAAACCGCCGCCTGACAAATGCCTCGGGCATGCGCGCTCACTTCGGCACGGGCAGGGCAGTTATTTGTCGAATTTGTCATGAAGTTTATGCAATGTTGGGGGCAACGCGAGGAGGACCTATGACCCGTTCTTTCAAACTTCCCGACCTGGGTGAAGGCATCCACGAAGGCGAAGTCATCGCAGTCCTGGTTAAAGCCGGTGACGCCGTGGAAGAGGGTGACCCGATTCTCGAAGTGGAAACCGACAAGGCTTCGGTCGAAATCCCTTCACCGTTTACCGGCACAGTGAAGGAAATTATGGTCAAAGCGGGCGATGTCGTTAAAGTCGGCAACTTGATGATGACGTTCAGCGACGATGCGGTCGGAGTGAAGGGAGAAGAAAAAGCCGACCAAAAACCCGACAAAAACGAAGCCGCTAAGAAAAAAGTAAAGGCCCCGACCGAGAAGAAGACAAAACCTGCTGAACCCGCGGGAGAAGCCGCTCCGCGGCAGGAGGATGACCAAACCGCCGGGGCGCGAGAAAAAAACAAGGGCCCGGTGCCGGCCTCACCGGCGACGCGTCGGTTGGCACGCGAACTTGGGGTCGATCTCCGCGTGGTGCCGCCGAGCGGACCCGCTGGAATGGTCACCGCCGAGGACGTGCGTGCCTTTGCATCTAAAGAAAAACGAGCTGAAGGGGCGGCAGAAGAACCGTCGACAGCAGCCGAACATCTCGTCGTTGGCGATACAACGCCCCCCGGATTGCCGGACTTTACCAGGTGGGGGTCCGTGGAGCGGTTGCCGCTGCGCTCTATCCGAAAGGCGACCGCCCGGCAGATGTCACTGGCCTGGTCCCAGATTCCGCATGTTTCCAGCCAGGACGATATCGATGTCACCCGGCTCGAAGCTCTGCGACGCCGCAACAAACAGGCTGTCGAAAAACAGGGCGGACGGCTCACCCTGACCGTATTTGCCGTAAAGGCTGCCGCAGCAGCCCTGAGGCAGTTTCCGCAGTTCAATGTTTCGTTGGATGTGGCAAAAGGAGAAATCGTCCGCAAGCACTATCGCCACGTCGGTGTCGCTACCGATACGGGGGAAGGTCTGGTCGTGCCTGTTTTGCGCAACGCCGACCAAAAAAACATCACCGAACTGGCCGTCGAACTCCGGCAACTCGTCGAGAAGACCCGAGCGCGCAAGGTCGATTTGGAAGAGCTGCAAGGCGGCACATTCACGATCACGAACATAGGCGCAGCCGGCGGTCGGGGGCACTTTTCTCCGATCATCAACTACCCGGAAGCAGCCATCCTCGGAATGGGGGCCGCCCGGCTCAAGCCGGTAATCGGGAAAACCGAGACCGGGTCCTCTCAAATCGTGGCGCGCATGATTCTTCCGGTAGTTCTGGCAATCGACCACCGGGTCCTGGACGGTATCGACGCCGCTCGGTTTCTGGAATTTTTCCGCACCGCGCTCGAGAATCCTGAAAAAATGCTGCTGTCGATATAGCAGTATCGTATCACAGGTTAATCCATTGTGGCACTGTGGGCCGCCACAGAGCATGAAAATTGTGTTTTCGAACTAAAAAGGAGCTGAATCTCCCATGGTCATGGGTGAATTGTCACAGGAAACCGAATTACTGGTCATCGGCGGGGGACCGGGCGGTTATGCAGCTGCTTTTCGGGCCGCCGATCTTGGAATGGACGTCACATTGGTAGAGATATCGGAAAAACCCGGTGGCGTATGCCTCTTTAGAGGCTGCATTCCCTCGAAAGCATACCTGCATCTTGCGGAACTGCTTCATGACGCCGCGCACGCCGGCGCCATGGGTCTCAAATTCGGATCACCGGAAATCGACCTGGAAAACGTGCGCAACTACAAGAACCGGGTGGTTGAAAAACTTGCCGACGGGTTGGTCAGTCTCGGCAAGTCCCGCGGCGTGCAGCGCATCCGGGGCAGAGCCGCTTTCGAAAACTCTAAAACGGTGCGCATCTATGAATCCGATGTGAGCCATATCAAATTCCGCCAGGCGATCCTGGCCACCGGTTCACACCCCACCCCGTTTCCCGGTGTTCCCTTCAAAAAAGGGGGTCGGATCATGAATTCCACCGGTGCCCTCGCTCTGGCAGAGGTCCCCAAAAGTCTTCTGGTCATCGGCGGCGGCTACGTGGGACTGGAACTGGGGTCGGTCTATGCCGGCCTCGGCAGCCGGGTCAGTGTGGTGGAACTGGGAGATCGTTTGCTGCCGGGCATTGATGCCGATCTGGTGGAACCGCTCAAGCGCCGTCTGGAAAAACTCTTCGTGTCGATCATGCTGAAGACGAAGGTCGAAGGTATTGAAGAAACCGTGGAGCGGGTTAAAGTAATCTTCGACGGCACCGTCAATCCGACGGAGCAAGAATTCGATCGTGTCCTTGTCGCCATCGGCCGTCGTGCCAATACGGCAAACATCGGGTTGAAAAATACAAGCGTCAAGGTCGACGACCGCGGTTTCGTCAAAGTGAATGAGAGGCAGCATACGACCGACGAAAATATTTACGCCGTAGGCGATGTAGTCGGTGGAATGATGTTGGCCCACAAGGCCAGCTATGAGGGGAAGATAGCCGCCGAAGTGATTGCCGGTGAACCCTCTGCTTTCGATGCGCGGGCCATACCGGCCGTGGTTTACACCGACCCTCAAATTGCATACTGCGGTCTGACCGAAGAAGAATCCCACCGGCAGGAAAAAAAGATTGAAGTCAACCGCTTCCCCTGGAAATTTTCGGGACGCGCCGCAACCATGGATGCCGGGGAGGGGCTGACCAAAATGATCATCGATCCGGACACCGGCCGCATCCTGGGCGTCGGCGTCACCGGCCGAAGCGCCGAAAGCCTCATCGCCGAAGGCGTTTTGGCGGTCGAAATGGGTGCTCTGGCCCAGGATATCGGCCTGACCATCCACCCGCACCCCACGCTTTCAGAAACCGAGATGGAAGCGGCCGAAATTTTCACCGGTACAGCCACCCACATTCTCGGCAAGAAAAGGAGCCGGTGACGGTGAAGGAATTGAATTATTTTTCCGTGGTTTGAATCAAATGGACGTCACGTTGCGGAAAAGGAATTTCGATGCCAACTTGTTTGAATGTGGTGTAAATATCCCGATTAAGTTGGTGAATGAGCTTGCCTTTGTCGTGAGGTCGGTGGGCCCAGCAGAGTAGATCAAAATCAAGGGAAGAGTCACCCATCCGTCGGAATCTCACTCTCGGCTCAGGTGCATCGGCAACTAAAGGATTTGTCATGGCCAATTCCATCAGGATCTTTTCGACATAATCGACATCAGTGCCGTAAGCCACGCCAACCTCTATGTGCACCCTGAATCGTGATTTTGGTGCACTTTCATTGATAATCTTGGAGTTGGTCAAAATGTGATTGGGAATCGAAATTTGGACGTCATCGCGGGTGATAATGTGAGTGCTCCGAAGACCGATATCCACCACTTCTCCCCGCTCACCTGATTCCAGTAAGATATAGTCTCCCCCTTTGAAAGGACGATCGGACAATAGACTCAACCCTCCGAGAATGTTAGCCAACGCTTCTCGGCCGGCTAAGGCAACGGCCAAACCGGCAATCCCGGCAGAAGCCAATACGGCATGCACCGGTATGCCCCAGTATTCCGCTACATTCCATATAAACACGACCAGAAAAGCGATCGTAATCAGGTTCGAAACGATTCGAATCGCATTGGCATCTATGGATCGAATACGTTTGCGGGTGGATGAAACGACGGATTCTGAAAGTCCTCTGCCTAAAGACAGTATCGCCCAGCAACTTGAAACAAAGAAAATTAGAGCAAAAATAATGTGAGTTATGTCGAGTACATAACCGGACAGGTTAATTTGCGAATTGATGAACCACCACATAACCAGGAATGTGATTGATAACGTCAAAGGAAAAATCGCTTTGGCAAACCAATGACGGGTTTCGGATTCATCATCAGATTGCTGACGTGTCAGGCGGAAAACAATTAAAATAAGAAAGTAGCCGTTGCCAAGGACGAATAAAAAGGCCATCCATTTCCAGAGGGTCTGCTCTAAAAATACTATTTTAGTCCACTTCGGAAGAATGTTGATTAAACTTCCAGGGATCAATGGCCCCGGAAGGCTGATAAAATCTTCATAGGCACCAACTGACGCACCGGGCTTGTATGGCAAGTGTTTGACTCTCTCGTAAAAAGACTTGGCCCGCTTAACCGTGTCAGCACTGAACAAAAATTCTCCCTCGTGCTCACCTTCTGTGATCCGTTTCGTTACAATTTCTGTAAAAGGGATCGTCCATCTTTTAAGGTTTTCGTTTTTTACTGCTTCGATGCCCGGGATCTCATCGATTGGTGGGATTTCAATTCGATCGAGGATTTCTTTAAGTAAAAATGCCCTGTCCTCTCCTATTTCTCTGACAGAACTGCGGGCAACCTCACCCAGATCCAGACACCGCATGGCACGGGATAATGCTGCCGCGCCTTCTTTGCTTAAATGTCCGGTTTGCAGCTGATCATTATACACTTGGTTCATGTTATTGAGAAAGGCCAGAAGAGTGCTTCTCGGACTACTTGTGTCGGGCGGTGCCAAGGGGTTTCGGGTGACTTCTAAGGCAGCGACCGGCAAGGAAAACAGAACCATAAATAGAAAAGATACAACAGAAAGAATAAATCTCGATACGATAGATTGCACGCACAACTCCTTGTAAAATTATCCTAATGAGAACGCGTATTTTTAATCAGGATGTCTTCCTGGGCTTTTCTTAATTTTTTTATGCGTCGATCGATCACCTCCTGCGGAATTTTTCCCTTTAGTTTACTCGCCTGGGTTCTCGGTCTGTCTTCATATCCATATATGTCGACATAGGGAAATGCGAATTCTCTTATGAAATCAACGGATTTTTGGAAGTCTTCTTCGGTCTCTCCGGGGAATCCCGCCATGATGTGGGTGGTTATGTTCAATTGCGGAATGTTGTTTTTCAATTTTATAAGGTCGTTGCATCAACCGCAGTATTTTATCCGATGCGGATTGCACGGGCACGATAATATAGTCGATTTTGTCGAAATTTGTCGTTAACAACGTTTCCAGTTCGTATTGGTATTTAATCAGCCATTGGGCATTAAATTCTTTGATAATCAGCTTGTAGGCGCCGTCAACCTTGAAAATTTCGCTCAACAGATCAACCGCACTGGTGCCGATGTCGATTCCATAGCACCCCGTATCACCGGCAATCAGTGTGAATAGTCGATGCCCCTGGCTCAATCCCTCTTTGAACTCCAAGAGTATCTCACCAATGGGTTTACTCTCCAAAGTGCCGGCGGCAAATTTGATGGCACAATAGCTGCAGTTTCCCAAGCACCCTCTCGCCAATCTAATGGTGAACAGATCATCCCTGTCATACGCCGAATCAAGGCGCACATTGAGTTTGGGTTTCATTCTTTGGGGCTCTGTGGCGGCAAAGTCGTACAATAGTGGATGACTGTAAATTTTGTTCGGTTCGGGGATGTCCTTGAATTTAATGTCCGCCCCGATGAGATCATCAAAATGATCCAACTCGCGCGGGGACAGGAAATCAATATCTTTATAGTCCTTGATCATATCCGGACTTATTTTAGATAAACACCCCGCCACCACAATCTTGGAGTTGTCATGGCGATTGTCTCTGTAGTAATTTAAGGCTTGAATGGATTGATTCTCTCTATCTTTAACAAACGCGCAGGTGCTGATAACGATTAAATTTGCATGCCGGTAATCTTCGGAAAAGCTGTAACCATTAGATTCCAGATAATTGTATATTTTTTGGGAATCGATGCCTCGACGGGGGCAACCCAAGGCGCAAAGGAAAAATGTTTTCCTCATTATCGTTCTCCTATGATAAATTTCTTATTGGTGGAATTATTTCTTTCCGTGACCCTGACCTGGGGGAATCCCTGTCGGAATAAGGGGAAAGAAGGGCTGTCCGGCGACTTGCCGGCAGACAAACCCTTTGGGAGCAATGGCCGTTTACAGGTCTTTGTCCCCGGAGGCAGATTTGTATCTTGCCATGAAATATGTGCCGGCCGCGGCTGCCAGCACCACCATCAGAACGATCCAGAGAAACTCTTCCAGATAGGTGGCCAGAATCAGGGCGCCGCCCAACAAAACTCCCAGAAGGCACAGCCGCCAATCCTGGCGCAGTCCGGCCAGGAAGGTGGCCAGGGCCAATATCAAGAGGATGACCAGCCCGGTGTTCTCGCTGTCGAGACGTCCCGAGTGAAATAGGAAGTACACCAGGTTGACCGCGACCAAAACGCCGAGCCATATGAATACTTCTTTTTTGAGGATGG
>JARROL010000041.1:0-13159 GCA_037383965.1 Desulfobacterales bacterium
CCCCTGAAGCAGTTCATTCCGACCACATCAGCGCCCCGCTGCTCGAGTTCTTTACATGTGTCGACAATCTCCCAATTATCGCGCATGATATTCTCGCCCATCGGAGCAATCGTTATCACCGACGGCACTCCGGCTTTCTTAATGACCTCCAGGGCACAGAAAGCCTCTTCCGCAAAATAGAAAGTTTCGCCGATGATGAAATCGACACCCGCGTCGGTCGACCAGTCGACCATTTCTTCGAACATTTTGCGGACCTGCTGCTGGCTGTTTTTATCATCGGGGTTCCAGATATTCGAGTTGGAGATATTTCCGGCGACCAGGCTCGGTTCCTGATCACCTCCAACCTCCCCGGCGACCTCCTTGGCTATCTTCAGTGCCGCTCTGTTCAAAGGTTCCAGTAAGTCCTCTTTGCCGATAATCCTCATCTTCTCCCGGTGGGCATTGTATGTAAAAGCCTCGATCACATCCGAACCGGCGTGTTGGAAATCCCTGTGCAAGGTTTTAAGAGCCTCGGGATTCTCCAAAGCAACCTCCGGAACAAATTCGCCGGCCGTCAGATAGCCTCTACGCTCCATTTCGAAAAGGTAGCCTTCGGCACACACAATGCCATCCTCGGCTAACCTTTTTATGAGATCTCTCTTCATGTTTTTTTCTCCCTGACAGTTGACTGTTTAAAAGTTTCCATTACGAATGGCAAATTAAGCATGAAAGACAACGTGGCAACAGTACCGTTTTTTTCGCCCCAATCATTAGGAGTTTACTTTCTCCCGCGACTGCCCTTTCTGCAAAATTTGTGATGATCATGGATTGTCAGTGGCATGTGTAAAATGAAGCCAATCGGTTCACATCGATAAGCGAAGATTTACTGATATGAGAAAGGAGGTGAGGTTTACGAAAAGGTGTACCAGTGAGGACCCTCTTTAGGCGATTCAGGTTGGCATTATACGGGGGGTAGCCGGATTATCCTACTTTCCGTCCGTAAATGGCCCTTTACCGCAATTTCGGCGTCAATCGGCTGAATCGCTTGTGCGGCATACAGAAGTATGCCTCCGCGCAATTCCTTAATTTCCTTGAACTTGCAGAAAATTGCACATTTCTGGATCAGAAACTTGTCAGTGCCCTTTATGAAACCGCGGATGGGCACTATTCTAATTTGTTCTGTCCGATACCGCCACCGACGCCGGTACGTCGTCTCACCCGCGGACCGGCGCCTCCGGCCGGTCGCCAGTCCCGCGGCTGTCGGACCGCATGCAGAAAATGGAGCTTGTTCTGCTTTTTTAGACGGTAGTAAATCAAAGCCCAGGCGCAGGGGACATCGGCGTAGATCTCGCAGCTCCCGTTCTGGGAGCCGCCGCACGGGCCGTTGAACAGGCTCTTGGCACATCGGGCCACGGGACATATACCGCCGGTGAAGGACAACATGCAGTCTCCACACCCCTGGCAAACCTCCTGCCACACGCCGGCTTCGTTGGAGGCGCCGTAAAAGGTGGTGTTTAAGGCCGGGATCACCGGCAGCGGTTCGAACACGTCGCCCAGGGTTTGAACACCGCAGCCGCAGGCCAGCGATAAGATCGCCTCGGTGCCCTCCGGAAGGCTCTGATAGGCCGAAACGAGGTCCCGTTCGCACTGTCTAACGATCGTATCGACCGCAAAGAACGGGGGGCTCCCGGAGAAAGCGGAACTTCGAGACAGCTCGAGTGCCAGCTGCCGGGCCTCGCGGTCACCTCCGGAAAGACAAACCGTCACGCAACTCCCACAGCCGAGTATCAACACTTTGCGGAAGCCCGACACAGAGTCGGCGATCTCCTCGAGCGGCTTCATGTTTCCGACGATCATTTCATCACCTTTTTTCGATTCCGGGACCCGGCCGGAAATGGGCGCGGACCAGGGCGTCGACCTCCCGCCGGTGTTTAGGGCAGAAGGTCTCGACTTCCCCTTTGCGGCGTTCCGTCACCGTTTGTTTGAAGGGCACCGTGTAGAGCGGTTCGCCGCAAACATCACAGCGCAAAAGATCCAGGGTGACGACCTCGTCCCAGGCACTTTTCAGAAAATGCTGAAATTCAATGGCCTGCTGCGGGCACACACGCCAGCACTGCCCGCAGCGGGCGCACAGGCTCATGTTGTGCCGCAGTGTTCTGCGGTTATCCCGGTCTTCGTAGTCCAGAGCCGAAGCCGGGCAGTTCTGAACACACGCGAGGCAGCCGTTGCAGCGATCGTTGACCTGGAAAAATGACATTGTGCACCTTTGCCTGCCGAGCCGCCGTTTATCCGGTCGGAGGCGCATACCTTATCAAATTGTGCCGGTTGAGCCGGTTAAGCCCGTTTGGCCGGTTGGAGGATGTCATCGATTCTATTTTCACTTTGCAATATTTACGGCTCAAACGAAGCGGGCGGTGAACTCATGCGTGAACTATTGTGTGCTCATCAACAGGGTTCCTTTTTAATGAGGCCACCCTTGCCACCCAGTGCGACATTCCCGGCGGCTTTCCGGATCCGCGTATCCCGCTGTCGATAGTCTTCGACATAATCCAGCGCACCGGGAAAGCAGTAGCGCACACAAAGAGGATCACCGCCGCAAAGGTCGCACTTATACACCGTGTGCCGCTCGGACTCGAAGCCGAGCGCTCCGAAGGGGCAGGCGGCCATGCACATCCGGCAGCTGATGCAGCGGTCGTAGTCGATCAGGACCCGGTCCAACCGGCCGTCTCTGTAAATCGCCTCCCTCGGACATACCGCCATGCAGGGAGCATCCTGGCAATGCTGGCAGATAACGGGCACAAAAAACCCCTCTCGATCATGCCTTATGATACGGATGCGGGCCTGAGCCGGGTTCCGCACACCGGTTTTGACCATGGAACAAACGGTCCGGCAGAGAGAACAGCCGTTGCATTTTTTCGGATCGGCTATAAGCGCGCGATACGTATTCATCTATGATGACCTGTTGCCGCCTGAGTGTTGATGTGGTGTCACCGGTATATCGTCGCAAGGTCACTGACTGTCGATACGGCGGCTGATGCCTTCGACGGCCGATTTCATGTGCGCCACCAACTGCTGCATCTTCTCGTCACTCATGCTCGGTTTGAATCCGACGACCCAAATGGCCGACATGAGCTGACCGCCGGCTTTAATGGGTGCGGCCGCCGCCCGCACACCGGAGATGTATTCTTCGTCGTCGAAGGCCACGCCGTCGCGCCGTACTTTTAGGATCTCCTGCAGGTACCGGCCTTGATCGGTAATGGTGTGTTGCGTATACCGCGGCAGCTTCTTTTCACGCAGCAGTTCCGTGACCTGCCTATCAGGCATAGCCGCAAGGAAAAGCTTTCCAGTCGCGCCGGCCAGCAAAGGAATCATCGTTCCCACCGGAGAGGTGATTTTTAGATTTTGGGTCGACTCGACGATGTCCAAAATCGTGACGTGATCGACGTTTCTGACGCCCAGAAAAACGGATTCCTTGATTTGAGCCATCAACTCTTCCATGAAGGGCCGCGCCGCATCCTTCAAATCGATTCGGGCGTGAGCCGAGCGGCCCAGTTCGAACACCGTCACACCCAGGGTAAACTTTTTGGTGCGGGGGTCCCGCAAAAGGGCCCCCTCCGCTTCCAGAGCCGAGACGATGCCGTGAACGGTACTCTTGCCGATCCCCGACTCGCGGGCCACATCGCTGAGCGTCAGACCGTCAGGTTTTCTGGCAATGAGTCGCAGAACCTGAAACGCTTTTCCGACGATCGGCGCTTTGTAATGGTCGGCCATGGTTCTCCATACTGAACATTTTTTTATTTAGGTTATACAATAGGCTGCAGACTTGTCAACCTTAAATTAACCTTAAATGTTAATATACGGCTGTTTTTAGTAAATTTCACTTGACAAGACCGCAATATCTGTTAGGGTGACCATAATCATTCGTTCATTATAGTGAACCACTTGGCGGGCAACCGACATTCGCCGCCCAATCATCGAAAGGAGCCTGTCATGGCCATCGACAAAGAGCGCCAGTCAACCGCTGAAAGTCTCCGCCAAACCCGAACGTACGGCAAGTTTCGCTGCCACAACCCCAGCTGTATGGGCAGGCTCCAGCCGGGAGCCGGTCAGAAACAAGTCAAATGTCCGGAATGCGGCATGGAGTTCCGGGTCTACTGGATCCGGCCCGATTTCCCCCGTATTCGTGGACCGGTCTGGGATGTGAACCGCAAGCTCGCACAAGAAGCACTGGTGAAAAAGGAGGGATCCCATCATGGCGTTGAATAGAAAAATTGCCTTCATCGATCTGTCCACCGGAGAGGTCGAGGTCAAACCCATTCCGCTGGATGTGCGCAAAAAATATCTCGGGGGCCGGGGTCTCGATGCCTACCTGCTTTACAATCACACTCAAAAAGGTTGCGATCCTCTGGGACCGGGCAATGCACTGATCATCAGCGGCGGGATTCTGACCGCCACCTGCGCTTCGGCCACGGCCCGCACCCACATCATGGCCAAATCGCCGCTGACAGGTCTGCTCGGAAGCGCCAACATGGGCGGGTTCTTTGCACCCGAAATGGCCTGGGCCGGTTTTCACCACCTGGTCATCACCGGCAAAGCCGAATCGCCGGTCTATCTCTTCATCCACAACAACACCGTCGAGATCAGGGACGCCGGACACCTATGGGGCCGCATGACGACCGACACCCAGTGGGCCATCCGGGAAGAACTCGGTGACGAGGAAATCAAGAGTTGTGTCATCGGGCCGGCCGGTGAAAACCTGGTCCGCTACGCCAATGTGATGACCGGCATCAAGAACGCCGCCGGCCGCACGGGCATGGGGTGCGTGATGGGGTCGAAGAATCTCAAGGCCGTTGCCGCCCGCGGCACGCTGGACATAAAGATCGCCCGGCCGGCCGAAGCCCTGGAATACAACAAGCGTTTCATCGACCAGATCACCAGCGCCAAGGTCAACCAGACCCAGGGCACGCTCGGCACCCCCTTTATCTGGGGCGCCACCAACTCCTGGGGGGGACTGCGGACCCGCAACTTTCAGTACAACCAGTGCGAATACGCCGACGACATCGAGCCCGAACGACTGGACGAGATCGCCACCGAAACCATTGGCCCGCACCACATGACCGGTTGTTTCGGCTGCCAGGTGCACTGCCGGGCGCAGTACAAGATCCCTTCCGGTCCCTACGCCGGAAAGTACGACGAGGGGCCCGAGTACACCTCTCAGGGGGCCTTCGGCGCCCTGCCCGACTGCACCAACGCCGTCACGGTTTTAACGGGCAACCACCTGGTCAATCAGTACGGCGTCGACAACCTCGAGATCGGCAGCATCATCGCCTGGGCTCTTGAGCTTCGCGAAAAGGGAATTCTGACCGACAAGCAGACCGATGGTCTCGACCTGCGGTTCGGCAGCGACGAAGCGGTCCTCGAAATGGTGCACCGGATCTGTCTCCGAAAAGGCTGGCTGGGCGACACCTTGGCCGATGGGGGCATTCCAGCGGCCGAAAAAATCGGCAACGATGCCTTCGACTATCTCATCCAGGTCAAGGGCATGAACAACCTGCACTCGGACGAACGGGGAACCCCTGCCCTGGCCCTCAACATCGCCACCGCATCCAGAGGTTCGGACCACCTGCGCAGTCGCCCGGCGATCGACCTGTACCACCTGCCGGAACCGGTCCTGCGAAAAATTTACGGCAACCCGGTTCCCTATGACGGGCCGCTCAGCTCCGAGCACACCGCTTACGAAGGCAAGGCCTGGCAGGTTTTCTGGCAGGAGAACTGCTACATGGCCGTCGACTGCCTGGGCATCTGCAAGTATCACACGGTATTTTTAGGGGCGACCCTGCCGAACTTCGAGGACTGGCCCAAGGTCCTTTACCTGAACACCGGACTGGAACTGACGCCCACCGATATCTGGACGATCGCCGAGCGCTGCAACATGATCGAACGGCTTTTCAATCTCCGGGAAGGGCTGACGCGCAACGATTTGAAAAAAGGCGACATGCTCAATCATCGCTACTTCGACGAGCCCTGCCGGCGCGGCGCGCCGGACGTGGTCGGCCGCAAGATCGACCGTGAAAAGTTCAAGCAGATGATCGATGACTTCTACACGCACAAAGGCCTGGACGAAAACGGCGTTCCAAAGCCGGAAACCCTGCAACGGCTCGGCCTTGAAAATGAACCGTCCCACCTGCTCTAAGGGTCACGGCGGGTTGTATTGCGAAAGGAGAACGAGATGGAAAAGGTTCTGAAGATCGACCACGAAAAATGCACCGGGTGCCGCCTGTGCGAGCTGGTATGTGCCGTTAAACACGACGGGATTTCCAATCCGGTCCGCAGCCGCATCCGGGTGATCAAGTGGGAGGCCGAGGGCGTGTACATCCCGATGTCATGCCAGCAGTGCCAGGATGCGCCCTGCCTTATCGGCTGCCCGGTGGGCGCTATTTCCCGCGAAGAGGAATTGGGCCGCGTGACCGTCGACTACACCGTCTGCATCGGCTGCCGCACCTGCGTGTCCGTTTGTCCCTTCGGTGCCATGAACTTCAACACCATCGACCGCAAGGTCATCAAATGCGACCTGTGCGACGGCGATCCCCAGTGCGTCCGGTTCTGTGAGGTGAAAGCCGTGGATTACGTGGATGCCGGCGATATCAGCGTTCAGAAAAAAAGGACCGCCGCCCAGCGGTTGTATGCCGCCGAAAACCGCTCGTCCGCAGTGCAGGCCGAACTCTAAAAACGATTCGCGACCAATACTACAGGGGATGTCTTCAAACGGAAGGCATCCCCTGTAGTTGTTCTCGAGCCTTAGACAAAAAATTTTCCGTATCACCGTGACGGCAGCGTACTGTGAACACGGACATGGGGGTCCTTTCCCGACCGGTGGTTCACCATGATCATGCCCAGGCCGACCATGCCAAGCGCCAGCACCAAGCGGGTGGTGATCACTTCTCCGAGCATCAGGACACCGCTGATCGATATGCCGAAGACAGGCACGAAAAAGGTGAAGGCGTGCAAAAGGCTGACCGGGTAGCGGTGGACCAACTCGAACCAGAAGATAAAGCTCACCGAGGCAACGACGATGCACTGGTAGAAGAGCGAAATGCCGGTTAACACGGAAAAGCCGGATATCAGAGGACTTTCGGTGAGAAAACTGAGGCCGATCAGTAAAGGAAAGGAAAAGAACAGCTGGAAGAAAACCGCTTGCAGCGGCCGCGTCTGGCCGGTGAGGTAGCGTTTGATGTAAAGTGTCGTGGCGGCCCACAGGGCACCGGCAACCAACGCCATAAAATCCCCCTTCAGGCTTTCGCTGGTCGACGGCCCCAGCTTTCTGACGAATAGCAGCGCCACACCGGCAAACGCGACGACAAGGCCGGTCCCCTTCCACCAGTTCAGTCGGTCGTCTTTCAGACAGAAATGAGCCCCCAGTGCCGCGAAAAAAGGCGCCGTGTACACCAGCAGATAAGTGCGGGACGCCAGGGTATACTGCAGCCCCACATAGATCAGGGCGAATTCGCTCGCAAAGAGCAGCCCGACAACCGCCCCGTGTCCGGTTACGACGGCCGAGGGGAAAACGGGAATCCCGCGCCGCCGCATGTAGAGAAAAATGAAAACGGCGGCCACCAGGGAACGCAGCCCGGCCATGAAAAGCGGTGCCACCTCGCGGGCGGCGAACTTGATGAACGCCATGTTGGCGCCCCAGATCATGGCGAGAACCAGCAGGGTAACCACCGTCTGCCAGCTCAGTTGGGCTTTATACATTGCGACGCTCCGAAGAAGAAAAACGCCGAGAAACCGAATCCGGCCGTTCAGCCGCCGGCCAGCATGAGGGTGATGTGGATCCGGTCCCCGTGGGTGGTCGGCCGGGTCAGTTCATCCGGATAGGCGCTCGCCATGTTCAGATAGATTTCGACGGTTTTTTGAAGCCGGCCCTTGCCGTCGAACAGTTGAGGCTTCAGCGCCGGATAGCGATCGACCAGGTTCAGGAGGCACTCCCCGACCGTATGTCCCTCAATCTCGACCCTCTCCTGCCCTGCAGCAAATCGACGATGGGTCTTGTGCAGATGGATGGTGACGCTCACGCGAATCTCCTGGGCAACGAATTCGTGATTTTGTTGAACAGCAAATAAGAATCCTTCCAAAATTGGAAGTTTCCGGCCTCAGCCGAGGCCGCAGTGATTTTGCAACCATAGGCTAAGGGTCTACTCAAAAATGTAAACAGTGACAACGCCGCGCCAGACCGAAAGATGCCAGTCATAGATGGACACTGATAACCTCCTTTCACCCCAAACGCAAGCCGTAACCCGCGTTTTCAATTTCCTCTAGACGAAAATCCACTTGATTGCGCAGTCAAACCGGCTCTGCCTGTCCGGGCCCTGTTTCAAGGATGACGCAAAACGACTGGCCCCGCTGAGCAAGCGGCGTGAATACCACACTGTCGTATCATAATTTTCTTGACATCACCCTGACTCTCTTGTAGCACCATTTCAGCTGACTGGAACTTAATAAATAAATCGCATTCAATCATTTTGCCAAACCGTTTGAATGCCCAACCCGAGGAGGCCTGCCATGAAAAGAATCTCCCTTTGTTTTCTGGCCGTTGTTATGTGTAGTTCCATTTATCTGGGAACGGAACTGCGCGCGGCGGAACCGATCACGATCGCCGTGCCGACATCTTTGGGTTTCCTCGAGGGCAAGGAATCTCTCAAGGCCGTTCAGATGGCGGTCGCGGAGATCAATGCCAAAGGCGGCGTGAAGATCGGCAGCGAAATGCGTCCCTTCAAAATTGCCGACATCGATATACGCGACGCGGCACCGGGCGTGCCGGTTCCGGAAGCCCTGCTCGGCATTGAAAAAATCATCCTCGAACAAAAACCGGCGGCCATTGTGGTCGGCCCCTTTCGATCCGAAGCCCTGATGGCCGGCATGGACATCATCGCCAAGTACAAAGTACCGATGCTCGGCACCATCGCCATGAGCCCTGGATCGGAAAAAAAGCTCAAGGAAGACCCGGCGAAGTACAAATACGTGTTCAGGACCTGCCTCAACGCGGTCTACCTGGTCAAATATCTCGCCGGAACCATGGCGCTGATCAACAAGGAGTTCGGGTTCAACAAGGTTTACGTGCTGCATCAAGATGTGGCCTGGGCACGGGCGACGGCCGGATTCGTGAAAAAGATGTATTTTGACAAGGCCGGCTGGACAATTCTCGGTGAAGAAGCCTACCCGACCGGCACGTCCGATTTTTCCTCGGCATTGATGAAGGCCCGTACCAGCGGTGCACAGGTCATCATGCCGGTTTTCGACATGCCCCAGAGCGGCATCCTGGTCAAGCAGTGGAAATCGATGAAAGTTCCGGCCGTCATGGCCGGTTTCATCTCGCCCTTGGCCGGCTCCGACGCCTGGGACACCTTCGATAAAAAAATCGGCGGCGCCATGAACAGCATCTTCGAACTCGGCAGCGCCATCTCATCCGACAAGGTTCCGCCGTCGGTACAATTCGACGACGCCTATCGCAAATCCTTTGGAAAACCGCTGCAGGCCGGCCACGGTCCGGCACCTTCCTATGAATCGGTCTACATCCTGGCCGAAGCGATCGAACGGGCCGGCAGCCTCGATCCTGACGCTCTCGTGGCCGCTCTCGAGAAAACGGATCGTCAAGGCGTGATGGGGCGTATCCACTTTGACGAGGGGCACCAGGCTGTGTTCGGCAACGATCCGGCAGAGACGGCCGTCGGCTGCATTTTCCAGTGGACCGATGACGGCCGCCGGCTTATTGTCTACCCGGAATCGATCGCCGAGGCCAAAATTCAACTGCCGGCCGGCCTGACATCACTGAAATAGCAGAGATCTGCTCACCAATGTTACTGGGCACCATTGTATACGCCTGCGTCAACTCGATCATCCTGGCCTTGATGGCGATCGGCTTCAACCTGACCTTCGGGATCAGCGGCGTGGCGAACTTTGCCTACGGTGCGCTGTACATCTTCTCCGCCTACGCCACCTGGATGGGGTTGAACCTGGTCGGCATGCCCTACCCTTTGGCTGCCGCCGTTTCCATCCTGCTGACAATGCTGGCAGGAGCGTTGATGTATCGTTTTATCCTGTTGCGCGTGCGCGGCCAGGCCTTGTCGGAAGTAATCGCCACTTTCGGTATCGGTCTGGCCATCTTGGAGATCTTCCGCTACCTCGGATTTGTCGGGTTCGAATACAATCTGCCGGTCTTTGTCGACGACAGTGTCGTGCTGGCCGGTGTCTTCATCGACGTGCAGCGCCTGCTGATCGTGGTCATCGGTTCGGTCGTGATTCTCGGCCTGTGGTGGTTTACCCACCATACCCGACTGGGGCTCGCCTTCCGGGGGATCGCTCAGGACGAACGCACCGCCTTGACCCTCGGCATCGATTCCGATCGGATCGCGCTGCTGAGCGTGTCTCTCGGTGCCGGCCTGGCCGCATTGGCCGCCACCGTCATCATCCCGCTGGGCAGCATCGCCCCGGGTGAAGGCTACGAAGTCCTGATCAAGGCGTTGGCCGTGTGCATCATCGGCGGTTTGGGCAGCACCGGCGGCACGATCGTGGCCAGTTTCGTGATCGGTTTCGCCGAACGCTTCACCGATACCTACATCAGTTCCCACTGGACGATGATCGTCAGTCTGGCCGCCATCCTGGTGGTCCTGACCCTCAAGCCCTCCGGGTTGTTCGGAAAGCAAAAAGAGCTGGAAGAAAGGATTTAGTGTCGTGCAGAAGCGCAGGGAACGGGTCGATCGCGGCATCAACGTCAGGTCCGGGGATGTGTTCGCCCTGTGCTCCTGGCGCGAAATGCTCTATCTGGCCGGGCCCAGAGTGCTGCCGGTGATAGCCATCCTTCTGCTCCCTCTCGCCCTCGGCATCTACTGGCAAAAGGTTCTGCTCTCGGTGGCCGTGTTCGCCCTGCTGGCGATCAGCTGGGACCTTCTGGCTCAAACCGGAATGATATCCCTCGGGCAGGCCCTTTTTTTCGGCATGGGGGCCTATGTCACGGGCATCCTCAATCACTACTGGGGGCTTCCGCCACTGCTGACGATTCCGGTGGCGGCCGTTTTCGGGGGCCTGATCTGCACGGCCTTGCTGCTGCCGGTGCTGCGTCTGCGGGGAATCTACTTTTCAATGGTGACGCTGATCCTGCCCCTGATGCTGGTGCGGCTGATCGAGGCAACGCGCATTTTCGGCGGCACCGAAGGCTTGACCGGCATGACGCCCCTGCCGTCGAAATGGCTGGAGATCTATATTATCGTGGGTGCCATGCTGACGGCGCTCTTCGGATTCCGCCGCCTGCTGGGAACCGATTACGGACTCGTGCTGAAAGGCATCCGCGACAACGACCGCTCGGTGATCAACGCCGGCATCAACATTTACTGGTATAAAACTCAGGCACTCTGGATCGCCAGCACCATCGGCGCCTTTGCCGGTGCGTTCATGACGCACGTCTACATGTTTGTCGGCATGCCCGTGTTTGCGCTCGACTACTCGATCCTGCCGATCGCCGCAGCCGTAGTCGGCGGTCCGGGCTCGCTGGCCGGCGCCACTTTGGGCGCCTTTATTCTGGTGCCGCTCTCGGAGGTGCTGCGCGGCGTCGGTGGGCTGCGCATCGTGTTCTACGGCGTGTTTCTGGTCGTCTTCATCGTCGCGCTGCCGGAGGGCATTTTTCACTTCATTCAGCGCAAGTACAATCAGTTTGAACGCTGGGTCGAGGTGGACTCGTGAAAACCACCGCTATCCTGCGGGTTGCCGGCCTTTTTAAAAATTTCGGCGGCGTTCAGGCCATCAGCGATTTCCACTTCGATCTGGCCGAAGGCGAACTCTTGGGGCTTATCGGGCCCAACGGTTCCGGAAAAACAACGGCCGTCAATCTGATCACCGGTTTCGTCAAACCGTCAACGGGCGCCGTCTTCTTCAAAGGTCTCGACATTACCGGGCTTGCAGCCCATCGGATCGTGCGCCTGGGCATCGCGCGGACCTTTCAAATGGTCAAACCGTTTTATCAGCTTCCGGCCTACAAAAACATGATCATACCGCTCTATTCGCCGCGGGTAAAAAAACTGGTCGGCGGGAAATACGGCGACCGGGATGCCGTGGCGCTCGATCTCCTGGAAGAAGTCGGCTTCGAGCGCGATGCCCGGGTGGCCTACAAGATCGCCGGCGCGCTGCCGCAAGGATACTTGAAACGCCTGGAACTCGCCAAGGCCATCGCCCTGCAGCCGGACCTGCTGATCCTCGACGAACTTTTTTCCGGACTCAGCCTGGCCGAGGTCGCCGGTATCCTGCCCATTATCGAAAAACTCAGGCGTGATGGTAAGACGATCATCATGATCGAACACCGCCTCAAAGAACTCTTTCGAATCGCCGACAGGGTGATTGTCCTGAATTTCGGCCAAAAAATCGCCGACGGCAACGCCGCCGACGTCATGGAGAGTGCGGCCGTGAAAAGTGCCTATCTGGGTACCGAGTGATGGGTCGTCGGGGCCGAATCGAAAAGCAATTGCTGTAAAAATCGATAAATCCTTCAATCCCGCGGCGGGACTAAACGGGCTCAACCGGCCTGCCTTGAAACAAGAACAGGGTATCGTGCTACAAGTAAAGAACTTGATGGTTTTCTTCGAAAATGCGCTGGCGCTCAACGACTTCTCGATGGAAGTCCAGGCGGGTGAATTCATCGGCGTGATCGGTTCCAACAGCGCCGGAAAAACCACGTTGATGAACGCGCTCTCCGGGCTGATCGTCGACATGCGCATCAAAGAGCAGCGCAGAGGGGGCGAACGCATTTCGGTTTATGGCGACATCCTGTTCGAGGGGGAAAACATCACCCACCTGAAACCGAGTGAACGCGTCAAAAAAGGGATCGTCCTCTCCCGAGAGCGGCACCCGGTCTTTCCAGAGAGCAGCGTGCTGGAAAACTTGAAAATCGCGGGTTACCTGCGCACCAAGGTTCAGACCAGCCAGGCCCTCGAGGCGGTCTTCGCACTGTTTCCGGTTCTGAAAAAACTGACGGCGCGCAAGGCCGGGTTTCTCAGCGGCGGCGAACAACAGATGCTGGCCATCGGCATGGCCCTTGTGGTCGGCCCGCGGCTGCTCCTGCTCGATGAACCGCTCCTAGGACTGAGCCCTATGATCCAAAAAGCCGTGGTCTCAGCGGTCGTTTCACTGCGTGACA
>JARROL010000042.1:0-13118 GCA_037383965.1 Desulfobacterales bacterium
TGCCGAGGCCAACGTGGCCTACACCGATAAACCTTTATTATGACACCCTGAACCTCTGAACCTGGAACTGATCATTTTAGGATCTATGTTATTTCAACGACTTCGTCTCCGGCAACCACGTACACCCGATTACTCGGTTCGGGTCGAACTACCTGATTGCCGGTGAAACTTCCGAAGGCCGGCAGCAGCCCCCCCTTTTCCCCGAAGCAGAAACAGGGGAGGGTTTCTCTTTGGTGCCCCTTTCCCGACACAAAAACGGCCGGGTGCACGTGCCCGGCGATCGTGTAACGAGAACGGGAGTTGGTTGTTCGGGCTTTGTGGCGAAAGACGAAAGGGCCGCTGTCATGTTGCGCGACAATCCGGTCGAATTTAAATGGGGCCGGCGGAGGACCGGCTCTGAGGTCGTGGTTTCCGGTGACCAGGGTGAGGTGAATACCGGACCAGCGCCGGCGCCATGTGTCGACGGTGGCGCTGAAGTTCCGGGCGCTATCGATCCGGCCGTGCATTAAATCGCCGAGCACCAGAAGCTCGTCCGGCTGAAGCCGCTCCATCAGAGACGACAAGCGGCCGATATCCGCGGCAGTGGTTCCGCCGGGAATCGGAATCCCGCTGTCCCTGAAAACTTGTGCCTTGCCGAAGTGGGGGTCGGCCACGATCAACATCTTTGGTTGCTTCCAGAAAACGGCACGTTCCGATAACAGCATGAGTCGCTGGCCGAATAGGTCTATTTCTTTTGTCCCCTTCATCGTCAGTGTTTTTTTGATTCCTTCGGTGTATTCACGGCTTTTTCCAGCTTCAGCTGCATCCGCCGAACACGATCGGCGAGTTTCTCGGAGCTGATCCGGGTCCGCAGTCGGTTGACCAGGATCGGAAAGGCCAGCGGCGTCGGCTGGGCGGTTTCGATCAGGTGCAGGCGTGAGGCGGCCATTCGAACCAGGCTTTGCGAGAGACGCTCAAACTCGAGCTGCCTTTCGAGGATCTCTCGGGTCGATTGCTCGATCAGCAGATTTCCCGGGTCATAGCGCCGAAACACATTGTAGAGCAGGCTGCTGGAGGCCTGAACCTGTCCCCAAGTTTTACGGCGGCCCGGATACCCCTGAAATACCAGGCCGGCAACCCGGGCAATGCCGCGGAACCGACGCCGCGCCATTTCCGATACGTTCAGGCTTTCGAGGATGTCCTGCAGGAGGTCGTGAGTATTGAAAATGCTCCCGTTTTCAAACGACGCCGTCGGCATGTCCCGGTCCGAAAGCAGTTCCAGACCATAATCGTTTGCGGCAATGGAAATGGTCAAAGGGGCCGGTTTCGAAAGCCGGTAGGCCAAAAGCGCGCCGATACCTTCATTGACCAGGTGCCCGTCGAATGAAAAAACGAACAGGTGAGTCCCGTCGCGGGATGCCAATTTCTCGATCAGCAAGTCGCCGCTTCCAGGGATCATCGACCAGCGGGCCTGAATGTCGAGCAGTGGGCGCACGGCTTCCATTTCCGGTGAGTTGAAAATTCCTCTGCGGGCATCGTTCAGTCGGTCTCTGACGGCGGCGGCCAGCTGGGTGGACAGCGGCATCCGACCGCCCAGCCACTGGGGAATAGAGCCCTCTTTTCGCCGACTACCTTTGCGAACCCAGAGGGTCATATCCTTCATCCGCACGAATTCGAGAAGGCGTCCGGCAAACATGAAACAGTCGCCCCGCTTCAGTTTTGACACAAACCGCTCTTCAACAGATCCCAATCGACGGCCATTGACAAACTTCACCAAAACGGCCGCATCGGAGGTGATCGTTCCGATGTTCATGCGATGGCGAGCGGCTGTCTTGGGGTTGGAAACGGCAAACTTTCCGTTTTGCGGGGCGATTTTGGCATATTCAGGATAAGCGCCCAGAGACGGGCCACCGGTGGACACAAAGTTAAGAACCCAGTCGAACTCTTGCCGGGAAAGCTGCCGGAAGGCATGGGTGTTTCGAATTTCCCGAAATAGTGCATCCGGGCGAAAGCCGCTTCCAAGGGCGACGGTGACCAGGTGCTGGGCCAGCACGTCCAGGGGTCGTGTTACCGGATGACGCGGCTCGATGACGCCATCGGCGACCGAACGCCGGGCCGCCGCCACTTCGATCAACTCCAGTGCATTGGTAGGGGCGCAGATCACGCGGCTTTTCTCCCCGGGACGGTGTCCGCTTCTGCCGGCGCGCTGAATCAACCGGGCGATACCTTTGGGACTGCCGATTTGAATGACACGGTCGACCGGGGTAAAATCCACACCCAGATCGAGGCTCGACGTGCACACGACGCATTTAAGACGCCCCTGGCGCAATCCCTGCTCCACGGCTTCACGTTCGGCGCGATCGAGGGAGCCGTGATGCAGGGCGATTTCTGTCTTCCAGTCCGGTCGGGCCTTTAGGATTTCTCGAAACCAGATCTCGGTCTGGGAGCGCGTGTTGGTAAACAACAGCACGCTTACGGCGGTTTCGATCAATGCCAGCACCTGCGGCAGCAATTTAAGGCCGAGATGGCCCGCCCAGGGGAAACGGTCCATCTGCGAGGGAATAACGGATTCAATTTCGATGGATTTGGAAAGCGACCCTTCGATGAGAAGACCCCCGTTATGGGCCGCCCCCAGAAGCACCTGCATGGCCGTTGCGGTGTTGCCCAGGGTGGCGGACAGTCCCCAGGTTCTAAGGCGCCGGTTCCATTGTCTCAAATGCGCGAGGGCGAGTTCCATGAGCACGCCGCGTTTCGAGCCCATGAGTTCGTGCCATTCGTCCACCACGACCGATCGCAGACAACCGAATTGTTCCCGGGCGCCCGGATAGGAGAGCAGCAGGCAAAGGCTTTCGGGAGTGGTGATCAGGGCGGTGGGGAGGCGCTTTTTTTGCCGGTTTCGCACGGATGCGGGCGTGTCGCCGGTGCGGCATTCCACCGACCAGGGGAGATCGAGGTCTACGAGCGTGCGACGAAGCGCATCGTGAATGTCCGCAGACAGGGCGCGCAGCGGCGTGACCCAGAGAACCCTGATACGCGGCGATTCATCTCGGGCGCGCCGGTTGTCGATCCCGCCGAGCGGCTGTTTGCGGCGGTGACCGGTCATCCATTCGATCAGGGGCCCGAACCATGCGGCATAGGTTTTACCGATTCCGGTCGGGGCGTGAATCAAACCGCTTTGTCCCGCCAGATAAGTATCCCAGGCCTTACGTTGGAAATCGAACGGCTGCATGGACCTGGCCTCGAACCACCGGCAGATCAGTCCCAGTGCGTCCTGATATTGATCTGCCGGCTCTGCGGCAGTGGCGTTCATCGGTGATCGACCTCTCGTCATGGGCTGCCGAAGGCCGGCGGTTCTCGGTAACCTTTAAATGGAGCCGGGTGACCGGGTTTTGAAGTGATCATAGGATTCTTAATCTCGCCGAGAATTTCCGGACAAATGCGGCAGCGTTTGACCTGCCGGCGACCGCTACCGTCAAGGCGGCATGAGCGCCGTCAATGTATCAATGGTGTCTGCTTCTTCCACTGTTTTGTCGCGGCGCCAACGGGCGATGCGCGGAAAGCGGACGGCTACTCCGGACTTGTGGCGGGTCGATTTTTGGATCCCCTCGAAGGCAATTTCAAAAACCAGCCGGGGCGTGACGGCCCGGACCGGCCCGAACCGTTCAACTGTGTTGCGCTGGATGAAACGATCAACCTGCCGGATCTCGGCATCGCTCAAGCCCGAGTACGCCTTGGCAAACGGCACCAGGCCGTCGCCCTGACGCACGGCAAAAGTGTAGTCGGTATAGAGCCCGGCCCGGCGTCCGTGACCCCTCTGGGCGTAAATCAGCACGGCATCCACGCTCAGCGGGTCGATCTTCCATTTCCACCAGCTGCCGCGCCGCCGGCCGACTTCGTATACCGAATCGAACCGCTTCATCACAAAGCCCTCGACCCCCCGGCTGCGGGACTGCCGCTGCAGGGCAGCGAATGCCTTCCAGGACCCGGCAGCCACCACCGGAGAAATCTGTATCCGATTGCCGGGAAGAGGGGCGATCACCCTTGAAAGTGCCGCACGCCTGCGCTCGAGTGCGGTTTGGCGGATATCCCGCCCATCCGATTCCAGCAGGTCGTAGGCGAGGAAGGCCACCGGTGCCTCTTGCAGCAGTTTCTTGCCCACGGTCTTTCGGCCGATTCGTCTTTGCAGCTCTGAAAACGGCATCGGTCGCCCCTTCCTCCACGCCAGGATCTCTCCGTCGATCACCGTACCGTCCGGCAACGAGGCGGCCGCAATTTTCAACTCCGGGTATTTGTCGGTCACCAATTCTTCACCCCGGGACCAGATAAAAACCTGCCCGCTGCGCTTGATGAGTTGCCCGCGGATACCATCCCATTTCCATTCGATTTGCCAATTATTCACCGGACCGAGACTTTCCGGGTCGCCTTCCAGAGGGTAGCACAAATAAAACGGGTAGGGCCGGCTGATGTCGGCATCGTGGGTGTCCGGTGAGAGGATCTGCCGGTAGTAGTCGGCCGTGGGGGGCCAGTCCCCCATCAGCCGGTGGGATATAGCGGCCGCGTCGATCCGGCTGAATTGCGCCAGGGCGCGAACGACCAGCCGCTGGGAGACGCCGACCCGGAAACCGCCGGTGATCAACTTGTTCCACACGAAGCGCTGGACGTCGTCCATCCGGTTCCACGCCGCTAAGACCGCTTTTTTCTGGACCTCGAGGTCAAGGCCTCGAAGCGGCAGCAGGTTCTCTTCAACCCAGCGGTGCAGCGGACGGTCGCTCGATCCGGAAGCTTTCGGCAGCAGCAGCGTAATGGTTTCGGCCAGGTCGCCGACGACATCGTACGACGCTTCGAAAAGCCAGTCTGAAACGCCCGCCAGTTCTGCGGCCCATTCCATCAATTTACGGGTCGGGACCACCTGACGCGGTTTGCGCCCGATGAGAAAACGGATCGACCAGATGGCGTCCTTAGGTGGCGCGGTCCTGAAGTAGGCCACCATGGCGTCGATTTTACGGTTGGTGCTGGTGGTTTCATCCAGACGGCGATACAGGTCGGCAAAGGCTTTCATGATTCCGATTCGCTCCCGCCATCGTCTTCTTCTCCGCGGAACACCGTGGGGAACACCTCTGCTTGACGGCCCTCTTCCTGCAGCCAGCGGGCCATTTCGGTCGCATAACCGTGGGTGACGACGATTTTCTCCGCAGCGGTGGCCGTGATGGTCTCGACCAGTCCGTCCCAGTCGCTGTGGTCAGAGAGCACGAAGCCCCGATCGACCGATCGGCGCCGGCGGTTTCCCCTGATGCGCATCCAGCCCGATGCAAACGCCCGGACCCGGTCCGGGAATCTGCGCATCCAACTTGGGTTGTCGGCCGACGGCGGGGCGATAACCAAAGCGCTTTTTAATATCTGTTTGTCATCCAAAGCACCGACATACTGGGTGGGCGGCAGCGTAATCCCCGCATCGCGATAGCGTGAGTTGAATTTTTCCACGGCACCGTGGGTCAGAATCGGTCCGATGGTCGGGTCGAGACCGGCGATAATCCGCTGGGCCTTGCCCAGCGCGTAAGCGAACAGGATGCTGGTGCGGCCCTGATCCCGATTCGACCGCCACCACGCATTGATGTCCGCCGTTACCACCTCCGGGTCCGGCCAGCGAAAAATCGGCAGTCCGAAGGTCGATTCGCTGACAAACACGTGGCAGCGAAGCGGCTCCAACGGAGCGCAGGTCGGATCGGGCTCGCGCTTGTAATCGCCGGATACCACCAAAATTTGGCCGTCCTTTTCAATTCTCACCTGGGCCGACCCCAGGATGTGCCCGGCTGGATGCAAGGAAAGCGTCATGCCGTTAACGGTCTTGACTTCCCCGTAATCCAGCGTCTCGATGGAAGCGTCGCGGCCAAGCCTTGCCTGCAGAACGCCTTTTCCGTCTGTCGCACACAGATAGCTGCGGCAGCCCCAGCGGGCATGATCCGCGTGCGCGTGAGTGACGACGGCCTTGTTTACCGGCTGCCAGGGGTCGATGTAAAAGTCGCCTGCGCTGCAATAAATTCCTTTCGGGCTCAGTTGAAGGATGCCGTTCACGGTTTCCGCTCTCTTCGCGATCGGGGCAACGACTACAGGGCAAAATGATGATATGCGCGTGTGCGCGCAGAATTAAATCCTGAGTCCGGCACTCGATCCGCTAAAAGGGTCACGGTAAGAAATAATGCCACAAGATTGCGCCGGATCTGGGTTTGTCTACAAGTTACATCCAGCGGCGCATATCGCGATGTGTGTCGGTGGATGTAACGCAGTTGACGGGCCCAAAGACAAGCAGGATGTGGAATTTTTTTCTGGGACCCTGAGATAAATGGTGCGAGAACCGGGTCACTGAGTGCTACTCTTCGAGAATCGACTTCATGAGCGAGCGCCGGTCGCCGCCACCGGACACGATACTTTCGGCCAACTCGTCGTAACGGTGCGGCTCACTATGCCTGTCCATTGCCAGCAGGGTTTTTACCTCGCGATTAAGCCTTTTGAACGCGCGGGTGAGGTGCTGGTAATCCGAGAAGAAGTGCAGCATGTCTTCCACCATGTCGGGGTCGATCGGAAGAATCGCCGGCCGCCGGTCCCGGTGCTGGTTTCCCTTGATCCGGATCATCTCGGTGTAGACCGTCATGAATTCTCCGTAGACGTCACGGACACGGGCGGCAACGGCGATGGGCAGCATGTCGATGTCGCCGATTTCGGATTTTATCGCGCTCTCTACGAGCTGTTGCATGGATTGTCCTTCGATGGTTGTGTTTTTATTTTCTGACATCTCAGGATCCTCCCTTTTTTTAAAAGGCCTGAATGTTTAGGAGGGTGAGTAAGATCAGTGCGGCTGTGCCATCTGTCAAAGTTCCGTCGACGATAGAAGGAGCAGAAGCGGTTTCAATAGTGGATTATTTTTGACGATCGACAGGTATCAGTACTTCGTTTCGCCGCAGAAACCAGGGCATGAAGGGCGGGTCGTATCGCGCCCAAACCGGGTCTCCGGTTTGCTCGAAGCCCCGTTCTTCAATCCAGGCCAGCAACCGCTCTTTGTTCTCTTCATAGCCCTTGCGGCTCCAGGTGCCTGAATAGCGCACAGCGGCCATCAGCCGACCGGGCTCCCGCTTTAATTCTATGCGAGAATCGATAGGCTCGGGCAGCGTGTCGAGCGCATATTTTGACGGCATGACAAAAGTGATGCGCCACCTGTCGCCCGATTTCTCCTGGCCCACCGGCGCGGTCATGGCAATTTTTTCGGACTGCGTCTCCTGACTGACCGGTGCTGTCATGGCGATGGACTGCTTGGTACGATTTTCGCCGTTGATGTAACCGGCCAGCCGGCGAAAGCCTTCGCTGCCGACCTGGTCGAATGTGCCCTCGACCGTTGTCTCCGCTACGATGTGGGGTGCGTATTGCCTGAGTTCAATGTCACCGTTTTGCTCGATGACGGTGAAGGACGCTTCTTCGATTGCCACGGCACACTTCTCCCCACCGGTGATGAACGACACGGTCAGTAAGACAAACATTAAATATTTGGACAGCAGCTGTGTCATTTTACCTTTCGATATCGATGTTCGAGGCGTAGCGACCGACAACGCCGTCGTCCACGCAATTTTCAAGCTCTTCATCGCTGGCGGAGGCCCTGTCTTTAAGTGCGTCGATCGGACAGATAAACTCGTTGCCGGCACCATCGGTTACTTTGACGTAGGTTTCTTTTCCTTTTCCTTGCATTGTTTTTCCCCTTTCCATTCAGCATTGTTTATCTTTGTAAGTGCGTCCCGAGTATCGATATTTCGATGATGTCTACCGGTTACCGCTGATATTTGCGCCGCAGAGAGCCGGCTTTCTTGTAATCGGGTCTTTTGACGATGCAATTTAATACTTATTTGACCATATGCAAATTTCGCCTCGTTATCGCCCTAACGCCGCAAGTGACGATCTTATCGCACGACTGAACTCGGGACGTCAGCGGAAAAAATAAAAAAACATTCATTTCCAGGAGGTTCGTCCTAATGGCGATCTGGATTATAGTTTCGGCTTTACGCCTGTCTAATAAGCGTATTTTCCAGTCTACAATAAAAACGGTATGAGGCTGGCTTGCACGACTTGGCGCTCTTTATTATGCAGGGTCTACTGTGACAGTTCTCTTAAATCGCAGCACAGCGGTCATCCGGTTTCCATCCAGGCCACATGCGCGTCCGGCCGAACGAGCACGGCGAACCGAGTAGGAAGAAATGCCGGCGTGTCTCTACTGAACCTGATAACTGTTTCGGCGGATAGATGGCCATCGGCGGAAAGTGTGATTTTCCTCAATGGGTAAAACCTATTTTGCAGTCTTATGGCGAGGTCGTTCACTCTTGACTGCGCAATGCCGCTGGTAAGAAGAACGTGAATCGGCCGGCCGTCTTTTTCGGCCGTTGTGGCAGCCAGGTCGAGGGAAGAGACCTTTTCATTTGATTTTCCGCCGGGTTTGAAAAGCCAGAAATGGGGCAGACGGCCTCCGACCATCAGTTTGGGTATGAATCGGCTCGTATCGTCTGGCCCGGTTTCAATTTCAGCCGATCCTTCCAAAAATCCCCTGGGGTAGGCCGATCCGAGATCGAGCTGTGGAAAGCGCATTGCCAGCGTCTTGCGCGGGTCGGTGAACAATTTCTGCAGGTCCTTGCGGCGGATGTTGCCGACAATATTGTCCTTGCCCAGCAATCTCACCTGTGCCAGTCCGATGCGTAAAGCCGTGTCGAATATTTTGCGGCGAAAGAATCCCGGAAGAGGGGTCCAGCGCACCGCCAGATTGAGCAGTTTGAGTGCCTGGGGCTCCAGACCGATGGCAGCCGGAACGGCGGTGGTTATCTGATAGTTGTTTATGCTGGTCGCGATGCAGCGTTCTGCAATGAATCGGCGCTCCTCTTCATATGAATCAAGCAGTTGGGCGATCATCTCGGTCCGTTTTTCTTTTTCGAATCGCAGGGCGAGAGCAAGTTTCCAGATGAGATTGTGGGCATCGGCAATACCGCTGTTCAGCCCGAAACCGCCGGCCGGAAGCATCTGGTGCGCCGCATCGCCCACCAGAAAACACCGGCCGCCTGAAGAACGGTAGCGCTTGGCATTCCAGGCGCTCAGGCGCCAGGAGCTTATGCTTTTGATATCGACTGCAATAGAGCGCCCGACCAGATGCTGAATGACGGCCATGCATTTTGCGGCCGAGTAGTCTGCGGCATCCTGATGGGGCGGAAAGTAGGGCAGTTGAAGAACGAACTCACCACGTTCGAGGGAATGGTTGACGATAACGCCGATGGCCCGCGGTGTGTACACAAAATAGAGCATTCCCGGTATCGTGCGGCGGATTATTCCGGACAGTTCCGGGCTGATAAAGTGGACGTTGATCAGATGCTGCAGCACATCGGTCTTCTTTTCCCGGGATATGCCCAATTGCCCGCGTGTTTCACTGTGAGCGCCGTCGGCACAAACGACAAAGCGGGATGCTATGCCTTCTTCTTTACCGGTCCTGACATTGGTGAGCGTCAGTGCGACGCCATGATTCGATTCTGCAAGGGCGGCACGACGGCCCTCTATCAAACGGCAAAAGGGGCTCTGCAGAGCGGTTTTACGCAGGAGGTGCTCGAGATCATGCTGCGGGAGGTTGCATTCCCAGGTAGGGCTGATGCGGTGATCCGGACCGTTTGCGAAATGATCGACTGCTCCCAGAAGAGAGCTGCTCCGGGGATCACCGCTCTCGGCGCCACCCGGGAGGGCGGTCATGGTTGTGCAGTAAATATAGCGTCGCCACTCGTCTAACGGCGCACTCAGGCGGCGGATTTCTTTTTCCAGGCCGTTCAGTTCGCGAAAAATTTCCATTGACCGGCAACTGATGAAGTGGGCCTGAGGATGGTCGCTTGGCTCAAGCCGTTGCTCGATTACCAGGTGATGAACGTGAAATCGACTCAAGAGCAATGAAGCCGTCAGACCAACAGGACCGGCACCGACTATGGTGACGTCAACCACTTTGTTCGGATAATTTGGCGTCATATTTCTCTACCGGCACGCCGCTCTTGTTCAGGTCCTGGAGGATGTCCTTCAACTGACTTTGGCTGCAATCATCGATTCGGAACATTTTTTCTCCGCCGTCGACAAACATCAACCTGAGATCGCCTTTGGCATCCACATAAGCCTTGCGGATGTAATCGCGGTTGAGCCAGGGCTTGAGAACTTGCATGAAATGAGAGAAACTGCAGGACTCCATCTTGCATACTCCTCTTGAATTAAATTTAGAAGCTTGAGACCAGAGGCAGTGGTGAAAACTGAATTGGCTGTAGCCGATGGCCAGTTTTGATTTGAGTGTGGCCAATGACTTGAAGGTTGTCAAGGCATTATAAAATGTCGCAGTGGAGATTTTCCGTACTACTGTTTTGAAGCAGAACCGAGCCGGCCTCTGTTTTGGTAACGGCACCCTCCACCCCAAAGGATCTCATAGTATGGTTTGACAACATGGCGCAAGGCCTTAAATTGTTCTTGTCGCCGCGCTCTATAGATATTCATTCAGGAGAAATAGAATGCCGAAAATCGTTCGTTTTTATAAAACTGGATCAGCCGACGTGCTTGAGCTCGAAGATGTTCCGCAGTCCGAACCCGGTGAAAAAGAGGTCCGACTAAAGGTGGAGGCAATCGGTCTCAACCGTGCCGAGGTGATGTTTCGGCAAGGCCAGTACCTTGAAGAACCGGAATTTCCGTCGAGAATCGGTTACGAAGCTGCCGGCAGTGTCGATGCGGTAGGGCCGGGAGTCGCAGGCATCCAAATCGGCGACCGGGTGAGCACCATCCCTTCGTTTTCAGTTGGCAAGTATGGGGTTTACGGAGAAAGCGCCATCGTTCCCGCTTACTCGGTGGCCGGTTATCCAGACACTCTTACGGCCGTCGAAGGCGCAGCCATCTGGATGCAGTACATGACCGCATTCGGCGCATTGATTGAATACGGACGGTTGAAAAAAGACGATACCGTTTTGATAACCGCTGCCAGCAGCAGCGTTGGACTTGCCGCCATACAGATCACCAAATCTGTGGGGGCCTTGGCGGTGGCCACGACCCGCGGCGACGCCAAGATGAATTTTCTTCTCGAAGCCGGAGCCGACCACGTCATTGTCAGCGACAAGGAAGACGTGGCCGCCAAAACCAAGGAGATCACCGCCGGCAAGGGTGCCACCATCGTCTTCGATCCGGTGGCCGGTCCTTTTTTGGAAAAACTCGCCGGAGCCGCTGCCGATCGCGCCGTCATATTTCAGTACGGTGCTCTGTCGATGGCACCCACACCGTTTCCCCTGCTCGAAGCGATCGGGAAAGGTCTGACCGTGCGGGGTTACACCTTGTTCGAAATCGTTGCGGATCCCGAAAAAATGGCGCGCGGCAAGAAATTCATTTACGCCGGCTTGGCGTCAGGGGCACTGAAACCGATCATCGCACGGACGTTCCCACTGGAAGAAATCGTCCAGGCCCATCGCTTCATGGAATCCAACCGGCAAATGGGCAAGATCGTCGTAAAGGTATAGCAGGCAGCACCGATCAAGAACAATCCGGAGCCGGATAACCGAATAAACACGGGAGTTACCGCCTCGACATGCACGTATGGACTTCGCTCATTGTCTCGCTGGCTCTACTATACGCAATTCCGATTTCAGCTGTTGCAGTCGATCGGTCCGACGTTATCGACCGGCTTAACGCCGGCGGGCACATCCTGATGATCCGCCACGCGTTGGCGCCTGGAAACGGCGATCCGCCCAACTTCAAAATCGGCGATTGTGCGACGCAGCGAAACCTCGACGATACCGGTCGGGATCAAGCCCGCAGCATCGGCTTGTGGCTGCGCGAAAAGGGGGTCACGTCGGCGAGGGTATATTCCAGCCAGTGGTGCCGCTGTCTCGAAACCGCCCGGCTTCTAAACTTAGGGCCAGTGCAGGAATTGGCTGCACTGAATTCATTCTACGAACGGACCCAGGATCGTGGGCCCAACCTCAAAGCGCTGAATGATTTCATCTCGCAGCAGCCGGTGAAGGGCGAGTTGATTATCCTGGTTACGCACTTCGTGACCATTGCCGGTATCGCGGGCACAGGCGTTTCGTCCGGCGAGGGAATACTGCTGGCGCTGCATGAGGATGCACCGTACACGGTTGTCGGTCGACTCGATTTCGGAAAATAACCTGAGGCGTTTGTAGAGACGCCGGGAAGTTTCTTAAAGTATCAAAAAATGTTTAGACATTCGATCCGGTTATACCAGGCAACGCAATTTTGAAAGGAGACAGGTATGAAGCGCAATGCATCGGCCGTATGGCAAGGTGGACTAACCGACGGTAAGGGCCGTCTGACGACAAATAGCGGTGTGCTGTCCGACACACAATACTCATTCAGCACACGTTTCGAGGAAGGTGTCGGGACCAACCCCGAAGAACTGATCGCAGCCGCGCACGCCGGCTGCTTTTCGATGGCCCTCTCGATGATGCTGGGTGAAGTGGACATCAAGCCCGAGCAAATCGACACAAAAGCGACTGTCAACCTGGAGAAGGGTGAGGGCGGATTTTCGATAACAGCGGTTCATCTCGAGGTCAGCGTGAGAGCGCCGGGTGCAGCTCAAGAAGCGGTTTTGAAGGCTGCCGAAAAGGCCAAGGCGGGATGCCCCGTCAGCCGGGTTCTTAACGCCGAGATCACGCTGAATGCGAAATTGAAGAGTTGATTATGCCCTTCGGGCAACAGAAAATTGGTAAGCAGCCACAGGGCAGCGCATCTGCTTTGTTGACGGGCACTTGGTGTGCGAATGTACGCCTGCGCGTCCGACGCCTTGCATCTGCCTGCCCCGTGAAATGCGAAGCCTATTTCACCGAGGCGGCACCCTGGAAAAACTTGTAATTATATGGTTTGAAGCGCATCGAACTTTGCAATCCTGTGAACAGTTACGAATTTGTATTTATTGTAGGTGTGATTTTAGACAAACACCTCGAGAAGAGGTGTAGACGATTGCGTCTGAAATCAGCAGACGTTTCATTATTGGTAATCCATACATTTCCTATTCTCCGTTAATGGTCTCGGCAAGAAATAATTCCACAAGACTGCGACGGATTTGGGTTCGTCTACAAGGTACATCCAGCGGCGCA